>JANQPU010000138.1 GCA_028285315.1 Acaryochloris sp. IP29b_bin.176 | reverse complement strand
TTTGTGAATATAATCAAGAGGATTTTTTGTCATTGGTAGAGCGGTAAAACTCCGTTCTACCATCTTTTTTCTTCATCATTTATATTTCGGACAGGTCTATTGCATATGGATGAATAATAGGAGTGAAAGATAGCTCCTGTGACTCTTCCGGTATTTCATCAATAACAGGTTTATATTGAACTACTCCTGATACAATTTCCCCTTGCCTCAGTGAGGAAACTCTATCTGATGCTCGGTAGATCGCCCGTTCTTCCATGCAGTGATTTACTGAGCAATCTCAGGTTCTAAAGCAAGAGGTGGTCTGACTTGCATAGAACTCAGCTTACCTCTAATAGTACTAGCAGCAATCATGGTTAGATTAGCCTGAGGAAGGCGATTTGTATAGAAGTGATAAATTCCCTCTAATTCTTCAGAAGCTTCTTCAAGGGCAGCCTCAGGCAAGGTTTGAATAATAAGCAAACACTTTAATAACAACATAAACTTGTCTGGTGACAATCGATATGAATCGGTGCTGAAGGATAAAGACGAACCAGACATCATCAAGTCAAACGAAGGATATTGGATTACGATAGCTTTGCCACTTTCTCTATCGAAAACTACATTATTGAGATTGGTACCTGATGAAGTTTGACTATGCTGAGACTGATTCAACTGATTGGGGTTGCATGGAATAATGGAGGGTATCTGTGATACTCCACCTAAAGAGCCTTCCGGCGAACTGGTTGAATTGATTGAGTACGTCCCAGACATTTCCATTACCCTCTATCTTTTGCTCAGTATAAAAATCAGCATCAAATAGGTAAGCGATCTCATTGCTACCTCCTTGTGCTTCTTTAACATTTACTAATCCGTGATTTAAGTTAATATGCCCGATTTCCGTTTTCAAAGCTAATCTCTTGACTATTGTTTGAATGGAAGAAGAGAAATTTGGTTCATTTAATTCTGAGGCAATATGCTTAGCAATTAACTCCGACCAGTCCTTATTCTCAATTCCAAGTTTTGAGCGAATGATCAAGTCTTGGTAACGAAGTCCAATTCTTGTATAAGAAGATGGCTGATAGATATCTTCGAAAATTTCTAGAGCTTCTTCCAAGCGCTGTTTAAATTGCTCATAACGCTCATATGAGGAGGTAGTTAAAGCAATGAAATCCTTGGTAAGGGAGAGGCTCCATCTCTGGTCTTCTGATTTTAAGTTATAAGCAACGTCACTTTGTAGGGGTAGTCCTAGTTGTTGTACAACATGTGAGATTTCGGATGGAAGCTGCGCTCTAGTTGTCTCAAAGAGTGGGTATTTAGCCCTAATCTTGTCCTGAAACTCAACTGGCTCTTGGTGAGAAATCTTGAGTATGGGTGGAAAGCGTAATTGACAAACAACCTCCACAAGGGGGCTGCGCTTGTAAATTACACGCTCAAACTCGGGCAAGTTCATCAAAATCTACCATAAGCCCAAAAACTACCGCGAGAAATCTAGTCTAAAGCACTGGACTACCACTCTACCAGTAGTACAGATGCCGGGGCATTACAGTTGACATTAATACGGCGAATCAGCATATAAAAACCTCTGATACTAACTGTGCTTGGGAGGACTACACCTATAGAGAAAACTTATATCACGGTTTTATAGTTCTCCTTATCCCATACCTTACTCTACCTTTTTGCATAAATCGCCAATCTAGGACAAGAGCCCCAATTACCTGCCAGATGTAGTCCCCACTAAAGTTCGTTTAGTAGGTGAAGATGAGTTGTTGCGGATCGCCTCTTCCCATAGCTCCACCAAAGTTTGAAATGCCCGATCCCAACTGTAATTCTCAACACTCGATGGGGCGTAGTCTCCCATTCCTCGTCGTAGTGTTGGGCTTTCAATCAGCGCTTGGAGTTTATCTGCAAAATCATGAACAGATTGGGGTTCATACAGATAGCCGTTGCAGCCATGCTCAATATTTTCCACGACTCCACCTGCCCGAGGGGCCAACACCGGAATCCCTGAAGCAAAGGCTTCCAAGATGGTTAGACCCCGCGCTTCTTTCTCCGATGTGGTGATGTGAATATCGCTATTGGCGAGTAGGGCAGGGATTTGGGGTGGATCAACCCGACCCAATAAATGGACATGGGGGGTTAAGGCTCCTAATTCTTCCGCAATTTCTTCCCGCATGGAGCCGTCACCAGCCACAATCAGCGCAACTTGATCGCGATCAATGCGAGACAGCACTTCTCGCATAGCCTTGAAGGTAAAGGCCCAGCCCTTATCCGGGGTCAGTCGTCCCACAAAGACGAGTTTTACCTGCTGATCCATCTGGGGGAGACCGTAGGTCTGAGCAAAGTATCGGGGACGACGTAGGTCGGGACTGAAATTGTCCGTATCAAAACCCACTAGACCTGCATAACGGGAGTTTTTAATCCCTAGTTTGATGATTTTCTGTTGCGTGATCGGACTGGTTGTAAAGGTCTGATCGTAGGCGTTATACACGCGGCGCAGCAGCAGCTTAAACAGGTTCTGTAGACCAGAAATGGCAGCGGCAGGCCAATTGAAGTAATCCTCCGCATACTCAATAAAATTCGTGCGGTAAAAGCACACACAAGGAATGCCAGCCTGCTTGGCATACTTAATGCCTGGAACTTGCCATAGTCCTACAGATAATCGTTCTGGCTCATCCACATGCAGGATGTCCGGTTGAAACTCCTCTAAAGATTGCATCAGGTGGGGGCGGGCTCGCCAACTGATATTGCGCTCAAAGTCTAACCCCATAAAAGCATCACTGGGTAAGTTGATGACCTCAATGTTGGGGAGAATCTCACCCGTGTAGGTTCGCCAGTTGGGATAGACACTCGCCAAGGCACTGTAGTCAGGACAAAACACGCGGACTTGATGCCCCCACTGACTCAGCTTTTTCATCCGGTTATAATCAGCAACCGTTACCCCATCGACAACGGGCAAGAAACCAGAGGTAATAATAGCAATCTTCATGGAGAGGTTACTTCCTCAAAACTATAAGCGTCACGAATTTCCGGTTTAGGTACTGATACGTCTGTCCCTTTCACGGTGGGTAACTCCACATCTAAGCGGCGCAAACGTCGGCATCTAAAGGCCATGGCAGTTGCCAGCAAGTTGCCAATTCCCATCAGCAGCACCATTAGGGCAATGCCTCGGCCTTCACCTATGCCACCAATGTAGGGACCTACGGTTTCCGCAAATGGGCCGCCAGCCATCAGGGGTTCGAGGAAGCTCTCTACTAAAGGACCCACGACTATGTAAGCAAAAATTGCCAAAGACTTTTCAAGCATTTGTTGCAGTGCAAATACCCGTCCCTGATAATGTTGGGGGACTTTACTCTGCCAAATGGCCTGATTACAGCTCACAATAATGGGTTGGGCAAATAGATAGACAAACAGGCCCAGCGCCGCCAGCGGAATAGAGGTTTGGAGTGCAGCCATCAGCATGATTAGCGCCTGCAGGGGAATAAAGTAGAGCAGGCCGTAAACTTTGCGTTTGGGACCACCCCAAGCCGTCATCACAATGCTGCCTAATAACAGACCGCTACCACCAATGGAGAGTACGTATCCTAACTCTTCCCGAGAGCCAAAATCTAAGATCAGCGGCCAAAACACCACTTCTAAAATGCCGACAGAAAAGAAGTTTGTGGACATATACTGCAGCAACCGAGACAGGCCAGGGCGTTTGATGATGTACCGCCAGGCAAACTGCATTTCTTGCAGGAGCCGTCGGATTTGAGGAGGCTTGGCCTGCTTGGTGCGGTTGATTTTGGGGAAGCGGGCAATCAGCAGGGTCGTCAGTGCGATCAAAAAGGTGCTGAAGTCGATGATCAGGATGCCGCCAATGCCTAAGATGCCGATTAGGAACCCTGCGATCGCAGGTGAAATCACCCGAGCAATACCGCGTGAAATCTGGACCATGCCATTCATGCGGCTGTATTGGCTTGACGGAGTTAGCTGTGCGATCGCCGCCGTATAGGCCGGCACTTGAAACGCATTAAAAATCGAGTTGATACCCACCGCCAGATAGATATGCCAAATCTCTAGCTGATGGGTAAAAACCAGAGCACCGATAATCAGCGTGCCAATGCCCGCCGCCGCATCACTGAGAATCATGGCCCAACGCCGATCCCATCGATCCACCAGGGATCCGGCAATCGACGATATGAGCATATTGGGCAAGTAGGTGCACAAAATCACCATTGCCAACTGGCTAATGGACTGATTTTGTTGGTAAACCCATACGCCCAAAGCAAACTCTGTTAGTTTTGTCCCCAGTAGAGAAACAGCTTGCCCTAACCAAATCAGCAGAAATGTTTGCATCGAGTTCCTTTAAACCTTCACAACCGCATCGGCCTCTGCTTGGGCTATTGCCTGAGCAAGCCGCTGTTCCCAATTTTTTTGATTGGCCTGGGCCTCTCGAATATAAGGAGACCAAGCAATCAACTGAATGAACGCCTGATTGAGCCAAGACAATGGAAAGCGGAGCGGACGGACAATATCGAGGAACAACACCACTCGGATCTGATCCTTCTCATTCCAGGCTTCGTGGAGATAGGTATCATCAAACATCATGGTTTTCCCTTCCTGCCAATGCCGAATCTGATCGTGCACGCGAATGCGACAGGCGCCCTTGGGTTCAGGAATTTTGAGTCCCAGCAAGCATCGCACCACGCCTTTATAGGGACCTCGATGCTCAGGGATATGCTTACCCGGCAGCATAATTGAAAAAAAGCCGTTTTCATGCCCGGAATTTGCTCAATCAATCGGGTTGTTTCAGGGCAGCGCTGACAATTTTGTTCAGCTCTCACGCCATAGCCATACAAAAAGTAAGTTTTCCATCGATCATCTGTGCTAGTGACGGTTGCTTGATCGGGAGAAATATCTTGAAAGTTAGGTAAACTTTCTCTATATAGCAGAACCTGCTCTAACTCTTGATAGATGATGTGCCAATGCTTTTCTAAGGTTTGGGTCCAGGCAAATTCAGATGAGTCTAAAAAAGGAGTAGTCCCTACCCGCGAATAACGCGGAATCAGTTTTTCAAACTGCTGAAGTAAAGGGGCTCCAATTTGGTAAATCAGAAAATTGCGAATACTGGGTTTTCTTTTTTCAACATCCATCGAATTTCTCATAAGCCATGGAGAAAAATTGTAAAGAAAACTTCAGTCATACAAGATCTTTGATGCCAACTGTTTGGGAGAATTCTCTTCAAGACACTGCTAAAACAACCAAACCCAACTTAACAAGTAGCAAAATTCATGCGATGAAGCCAGCGAGTCAACTGAAACGATAAAATGTATCCTTGTTGCTACTCGGTAGCAGTTTCATGACATAGAAAAATCAGATTTTGTTTCCTTGTGGGAAAAGCATGACGATCTTTGACTACCACTGATACCACAGGCTTTGTGATTGTTGATGGTTTAAGGGTCTGTTAAGTGAAATTTGAGGCTTGGATCTGAAACACTATCTAACCACGATGCTATATCCCTAAATTCAAAGTCAAACCCTAGTGTTTAGATTTTTTAAGTGTCCAGTGTGATGTTTGCTAACTCTTTTGAAATCAGAAAAGCTAGATCGGATGATGTTCCAGAACTCTGTCAATTAGCCTTTTGCTCAAAAGCCTATTGGGGATATTCCCATGATTTTATGGAAGCTTGTCGCCCAGAACTGACCTATACATCGGCCCAGATCAATCACCCCCAATACCACTTCTATCTAGCTGAAGCAAAAACCGTCTTGATTGGCTTTTATGGGTTAGAACAATGCTCTGTCCATCAGATGGAACTGCTCGCTTTATTTGTGTCTCCATTTTTCATGGGTCAGGGCTATGGCAGAATTCTAATAGATCATGCTCAAAACCAAGCTATTGCTTGTGGCATCAAGACTCTTCTGATTCAGAGCGATCCGAATGCTGAAGCCTTTTACCTGGCTGTACGAGCCCGCCGTATCGGCCAACAAGAATCAGATAGTATTCCCGGTCGATATTTACCCCTGTTAACGATTGACTTGCCAAAATCAATTATCGATTGACTATTTCCTTAAGAGTACCAAGGGTTAAGAGTGGAGAGATGAATAAGCTTAGATATTCTGAGAATTGTCAAGTTTAGACTCAGTAGTCTCCAGGGGTACACTAGAGCTGGTAGGGGGTTGAATCTTTTGGTCATACCTTGTCTCAAATAGTCAAGGGTGTCTCGCTTCCTAGAAGATTCTCAAAAG
Source organism: Acaryochloris sp. IP29b_bin.176 (assembly GCA_028285315.1). GTDB lineage: Bacteria > Cyanobacteriota > Cyanobacteriia > Thermosynechococcales > Thermosynechococcaceae > Acaryochloris. The sequence continues at coordinate 17,679 of JANQPU010000138.1, read as the reverse complement.
GATGGTCGCTCATTCTGCTGCTGGCAGAATATTGAGAGGACTGAAATTCTAAGGAGGACTTTTGGGAACAGTTTCTCAATTAGAGAGGTTGCAGGAGCCATTGCAATAAGCGGTCGCAGAGTAAACGAAGTTGTCAGCAATTCAGCAATTTTGGAGTCAATTTGCCACATTCCCAAGGCAACTGTCGTTGGGAATCAAAACCCTATGTCACCATTTAGAAACAACAACACTAGCCCTTCCAGAAGTTACACAGCCTCTGATTACGGGCAGTCGTATCCTGCTTGCCTATCAGAAACTAGCAGACTTAGATACTCAACAGCTTTCCCTACCGGATCGGTTACAAAAATCAGCGGAAATTCTCAGTGAAACCTTGGGGTTTGCCATTGTTGTGCTGGAGTTCTACGATCCCGCCCACCAGACCCTTTGTTTTCAGGCAGGTACCATCAACCTCCTGACCAATGAGGATGTGGGACCTTCCCAGCGACTCAATCAGCTTGCTAACCAAGTCCTGAGAGCCTCCAGTCCCATCGTGCTCATTGATGAGCAAGGAGTGACATCCCAGACAAGCTTAGTGGCCTACCTGCCCTTCTCTGCTGTGCTCAGGACCGTGATTCAAATGCCCTTGGTGACCCATGATCAGGCCTGGGGGATATTGACGCTAGGGAGTCCTGATCTACGTCCAGAATCTAGTGCGTTCTGTGCATGGATAAAGAATATAGCCAGCTATTTGGCTTGGTTGATCCAAGCGGAGCAGGTCAACACTCATTTAAATGTGATGCAAGAACGGTTGGCGTTAGCAGCTCATAGTTGCAACGGCTGTTTCTACGATTGGGATATCGCCTCCCATTCCATTGTGCAATTTGCGAAAACGGCGGATGATACGGTTGCCCAGCCCAACATCCCTCTTGCACTGCCCCTCCAAACTTGGATTCACCAAATACATCCTGACGATCGATATTTGCTGGCAACCCTGATTGCAAAAGATTTTTACAGTCAGGATCAATTCGAGCTTGAGTATCGTTGGCAATCTGATGAAGAGACCGATATACCGATGTGCGATCGCGGGGTGATCCAGCGTGATGCCCAAGGCAATCCGATCCGAGTTGTGGGGACTCTTACCAACATCGCCAAGATGAAACAGGTAGAAGTTAAGGCTCAACAGCAGGTTGACCGCTATCAAACGCTGCTGTCTGATATCCCTATTGTGGTCTTTCAGACGGATTTAACCGGACATTGGACTTATCTCAATCCAGCGTGGTCTAGCTTAACGGGGTTTTCGCTGGCGGAAAGCCTGGGACAACCCATTTGGGGATTTGTGCATCCCGAGGATCGGCCCAGCCTGCAAGAAGCCTTTCACAATCTGGTCGAGCAGACATCAGACAGTTATGATCGTGAACTCCGCTATGTCAGCAAACAGGGGGGCTATTGCTGGGTTGTGGTTCATAACCATGTGATCCGAGCTGAGGATGGAACCTGCACGGGCACAGTAGGAACCCTGGTGGATGCCACAGAACGGAAACATACGGAACAGGCGCTCCTGCATGATGCGTTACATGATGGCTTAACCCATCTTCCCAACCGAATGCTCTTTATCGATCGCTTAGACCAAGCATGCCGCTCCTTTCAAAGACATCAAGATGAAATTTTTGCAGTCCTGTTCTTAGATCTCGATCGGTTCAAAATCATTAACGATACCTTGGGTCACATGGTAGGGGACCAACTGTTGGTGGCTGTGGCCCGTCGATTGCAAACCTGCCTGCGTCCCGAAGATACGGTGGCGCGGCTTGGGGGCGATGAATTTACGTTACTGCTCCCCAATATTGACCAAGTTGAGGATGCGATGCATATTAGCGATCGCATCTTGCAAACCTTGAGTGAGCCATTTACTCTCGATAGTACTGAAGTCTTTATTACAACCAGTATCGGCATTGCCATGAGTGGCAATCCAGAGCAAAAACCTGAAGATCTGCTTCGCCATGCGGATATTGCCCTCTACCGGGCCAAAGCGAGTGGGAAGGGATGTTACGCTCTCTTTACGCCAGAGATGCCCCTGCAGCCGCTAGCTCAGGTACAAATCGAGACGGAACTCCGTCAAGCCCTAGACGATGAGGAATTCTGTCTTTTCTGCCAGCCAGTACTGTCCTTGGAGACGAATAAGGTCTGGGGGTTTACCCTGCAGATGCATTGGCAACATCCCAGCAAAGGGATATTGCCTTCGTCTGACTTTCTGCCTTCAGTCACAGAGACAGGGCTTCAGAGAACCATGAGCTGGTGGCTACTCCGTAAGGCCTGTTATCAACTCCATCAATGGCAGCAAACACCCACCGAACCAGCCTTATCGATTTGGGTAGCTGTGTCTGAACCACAATTGGCCTCATCCAATTTTTCGCCTAAATTTGAGCGGATATTGGCAAAATATGACATCAATCCCAAGCATCTGATTCTGGAGTTGCCTGAGTCTCTCTGGCTGCGGCCCTCTAAGAAGGTCTTGGCCCATCTACAGGCCATGCGATCTCAAGGGGTTCAAATCGCCCGTGTCCAACAGAATCAAGATTATGATTGGTTGTCTGCTGACTCACCCTTATCGATCGATTGGATTAAACTGTCATCCACCCTACTGGGTAACCTAGAACAGCAAGGGTATTTAGAATCGATTCATTCGATGTTTATCCTTGCCGCCAATGCGGGAATTCAGATCCTGGCTGACGGCATTCATACCCCCAAGCAACGTCTTTTGATGAGTGCATTGAAATGCGATTATGGACAGGGTAAACATTTTACGGAACCTATCCCTACCCATGCCGCCGATCCTTGGCTCGAACCTTCATTCTCTCAATCCCTTGACAGCATGACACCCTCATCATCCATGTCACTTTTGATCATTTACAGCCCGATTGGTCAATCTCAAGTTCCCTTAGTGGGCAAGCGATCCTGGACCATTGGTCGGAGTCCAGATAACTCCATTGTCCTCCCGGATCGATGGGCCTCTCGGAATCATGCCCAACTGCGGGCAACAGATGCAGGCGAGTTTTTTCTGATCGATTTGGGCAGTGGTAACGGTTCTGTCGTGAATGGGGAACGAGTAACCATGCCCGTTACCCTTAAAGATGGAGATCTGATCACGATTGGTCACTCTCAACTAGAGTTTCATCATCGCGCTAATGAATCAACCGTCAATGCCATTGAAACGGCCCCCAAAAACGTATTGATGATGCAGTCTTCTCATCTGCAAGGACAAGTTTGGAAAGAAGCGCTTAGTTCTCAAGGTATTTCTCTGACTTGGCTGAACGAAAATATTGATTTGGCGCAATATCTGACCCAGTCCATGAAGTCGGGACAAGGTATTCCAGATCTGTTGCTATTGGATATGACGATTCTGAAGCCCAATCCCTATAGCTTCTGTCGGTGGTGCCATAATCTTCACCCCAATCTCAAAATTATCCTGACGAGTGGTACTCGTACGTTTGTCCCAGCTTCTGAGCGCAAATGGGCAACCCACCAAGGCGCATCAGAGCTGATTGCAGCATTTGATGAGGGCAGTATTTTCTCGAATTTGATTGATGTCATGGCCAAGGTGCGAGTTGTATTGGCGACCCTCAATTGGCGTCCGATTGAGCAAGGCTCTTTGTCTACTGCGCTCCTAGCAATCAAACCTAATTTGAGCACATCCACCTTCAACAGTAGACAAACGATTATCGGTGAGCTGCCAGCTGATCTAGATGCAAAATAAAGGCTTGCTCATCTGTTATCTCCGCTCTAGTAAGCCTAGAATTTCCGCCGCCGCTCGCTGAAGAACACCGGGCTGACCGAGTTGCGATCGCACCGCCTGATAGCCTGTCAACATGCTTTGCCGTGCAGTGTCATCTCTCAGCAATTCACAGGCTGCATCCGCAATTTTGTCTGGTGCCGCCTCCTGCTGCAACAGTTCTGGCACAATCTGTTTGCCAGCCACAATATTGACCGGAGAAATAAAGTCGACCTGAAAGTTAAGCAGATACTGATAGAGCCAAGCACTGACTGCTCCTACCCGATAGACCACGACTTGTGGAACACCGAGCAGCGCTGCCTCCAAATTGGCCGTCCCAGATTTAGTAATCACTACATCCGCTGCTGCCATTACCTTCTGAGAGTCGGTGGAGATCGCAATTGGTAGCCCTGAGGTTCGAATGGCTCCTGCTAAGACAGAGCGATAGGACGATAAGGCTAGAGGTATCCAAAACTGCATCTCTGGAATCTGGTTGACAACGTGTTGAGCTGCTTTGAGGATCACAGGCAACAGATCATCCAGTTCCTGCCGTCGAGAGGCAGGCATCAGAGCAATCATGGGTTGTCGTGGGCCAAGACCCAGTTGTTGGCGAGCCTGTTCACGATTGGGGAATTGCTGCAGTCGATCTACCAGAGGATGCCCAACCCAACTCATATCTGCGCCCTTCTCCGCATAGTAGATAGCTTCTTGGGGGAAAATAGCCAGCATTTTGTCACTGAGTTCCACGATTTGCTGAGTTACTTTCAACCCTTGGGACCAAACCCATTCTGGTGGAGCAATATAGTAGGCCACAGGCATGTGGAATTGCCGCTTGAGCCGTTTGCCTAAGCGAAGGTTGGGACCAATGTAATCAATTAAAATCGTGAGATCTGGAGGAGTATCTTGTAACTGGCTGATGACCTGCTGGTGCAATTGGAGGGTGGGCCAGACAAAAGGTAAAGCATTAAGGGGACCAATTGCCCCAATCTTGCTGGTGTCACCGAGAAGTTGGGCTCCGGCAGCAGCCATTTGGGGACCTCCAAGGCCCAGTATTTCGAGGTTGTAGCCCTTGGCTTGGGCTGTTGCCACTAGCGCTGGAATGAGTAGACTGCCTTGCAGATCGCCAGAGACTTCTCCTGTACTGATAAAAATTCGATAGGACCCGGACATATTAGCTTAGGCGGTAGCCCACCGCTGCCGCCCAGGAGTTAAGCCGCGTCTACCTTGGGCCTCTCGCATAAACTGGCACAAATGCTGAATGAGGGAATGGGTGGATAATGACTCGACTTGGGCAAGGGCTTCTTCTAGGTGGAGATCTGAGCGATACAAATACCGAAAAGCTTGCTTGAGGATACGTCTCATTTCACCTTGCAAGAGATCGTAGATCCCATGACGCTGGAGCCCCACTTGATTGAGGGCTCTCACATGAGCAGGATTGCCCTCTACAAGCATCAAGGGCGGGACATCACGGGTAATCCGACTCATTCCCCCAATCATGGCGAGTTGTCCGACGTGGACAAACTGATGAATGCCCAGAACCCCGCTAATGTTGGCTTGGGATTCAACCTGGACATGACCGCTGAGAGCGACTGAGTTCGCAATTACGATCCGATCGGCAATTTGGCAGTTATGGCCTATATGTACATTTGCCATTAGCAGATTATCACTACCAATGTAGGTGAGCTGTTGGTCTCCACTCGCTCGGTGGATGGTGACATATTCGCGAATTTGGTTGCGATCGCAAATCTTGACCCCACTCTGTTCTCCTCGAAAACTGCGATCCTGGGGTTCCATGCCAATGACCACGCCTGGGAAAATGTGATTGTCAGCCCCAATATTAGTCCAGCCTTCAATCACCGCATGATGTCCCACCTGTGTGCGGGGTCCGAGGGTCACCTGTTCACCAATCACTGCATAAGCGCCAATTTGAACAGTTTCATGCAAATCTGCACCGGGATCAATCACAGCGGTGGGATGAATCAAATCGGCCATCAGGGGTCAGCGTTCTACAATGACTATCTGAGGGTAGCATTTTAGTCTGAATCTAGCGCTCCTTCTAAACCACTTGTACTGAGCGAATAAATTAATGCGGAACAGTTTTTTTGACGATTCATTAGACAGAAAAGCAATCAAACAGCGCATCCGCGACTTAGAGAAAACCACCGTAGGTTTTTACAGCATTGGATTGTACCCAGGTTCTCTTGCCTACAACGCAGTTATGCAATCTGGGCCAACCCCCTTACTGTTGGCTCCTCGTCCTAGACGGGAGTTGTTGGGGGCATTTGCTGAGGACGCCATTCAAGGGATGGATCCGGACCATGTGGTTAATCTGCACCGCATGGCTCGCCATGAAGAGGGCCACGAGACCGTTCCCAATACGCTTGAGTATTTGATTGACCATTGCGATTTAGTGATTCTCAGCGCTAATAGCAATTACATAGAGGAAGATTTAGAAGAAGCTTGCGCGCTCCGACAGAAGCTAGATAGGGAGAATGTCGTTTTGGCTTGTCTTGCTGGCTCCTTCAACCATGACAAGGTCAAAAACGATTCCTATGTTCTCTGTGAGAAGAAGCCGAATCTCGCTTTCTTTTCTGGCTTCCACCGACATGGTGCATTAAGGGATCCTGTTGATAGTTTTACCGCCAACTTTTGCCATCCTAATGCCTTGACAGCCCTCCTGGGGGCGCACATCTTGGATGGTATCTCTCTCAATATTCAAGTTGCCCCTGGAATTCATAATGTGGAGGCTCAGTACATCAAAGCGGCCAAAAATATGGCCTCTATTTTTGCTGGGTTTGGATATGTCTTTCATTGGGATAATCCTGGGATTTTGCCTACCATCCTCACCTTGCTCCTCGATCAATGTTTGGATCAGGCTGCAACTGTCTCCATGTCCCGACGCGATCGCCGCACCCTATACCATCAGCAACCGATTGCCCTAACGGAACTGGGTTATGGTGTTCCCAGAATTGAAGCCACCCTCAGCCGAGGGGGTGATATGGAAAAGGTTCGGGACCATACCTTTTCCCAACTCACAGCGATGGTGGCCGATGTCCGGGGAAGTATGATGAATCCGACTACGGGCAAGCCAACCCGTAACTTTCAGGCAGGCCAGGTTTTGGCTAAAGTGATGCATAAATTAGGGAGATGTCCGTTTAGTATCGAGGAATTTGAGCAATGGTGTGAAGATGCGGGGATGTCGAAAGGAGGCTTGGAAGGCGTTAAAGCTCTGCGATACTGGCCCCAAATTGCCACAAAATACAATATCCAAGCTCACGACGCATCAATGGTGAACCTGCTGCATATGGTGCTTTGCGGCAATGGTCAAGAAAAAGAGTTTGCGTTTCGGGTGATGACGGAAAGTCGTGAGCTATCCAACTATTGTAAAGAATCGGTTCGTCCCTACCACAGTCGCAAGTATGCGGGAGCCCTGAACAACCTCGATAGGTCGGAGTCTTTGGAGCTACTGACGAATGCAGTGATTGTAGATAATGCTAGAAAAGCCATCCATGATGATGACCTAGAAGAGGTGATGGCCCAGGAAGATGACCCTGCCTACGTACTGGCAATGGAGAGTATTGAACAAAAGCTTTAGAGCTGCAACCCAGCGGTTAGATTAAGGGCGCTCGTGTAAAGACCATTGATTGGTCTGCATCAATGCTCGTGCATGTTCTCGCAAAGAAATGCCTGGAAGGGCTAATGCACAGGGGGCAACTGCATCGTGTTGAACTGCTAACTCAAAGGCTTGGTCTACAGTTTGGGGAGGTCGTGAAACAATAAACTGGAGCATTGTACCAAAATGGGCCACTAATTCGGCCCCATACATCTGTTCCCAAGCTTTTAATACAGCAATTAGAGGATCGGACCCTAATGTTTCGGCTGCATACCACTGGAGATAGGCTAAGCTTTCAGCACCTGAGGGAATGGGTAACAATACAATCACTTCCCCTTGGTCAGCAGGCTCAAACCAGTCCATATAGGACCAGTCTGCAACCGTCAGTTGACGATGCGGTTGATGTTGTTCTTCCCAATCGAAAAACCACCGTTCTAGACTGAGTCGATCGCAAATTCGCCCTGATGCTTGGGCTTGCTCTATCTCCGCTGGATTGGGAGCCATGCCGTAAATTGCTTGGGTCTCCTCTAAGGCCAACGTTTGGGCCTCTGCCATTTCCACCGGATCGCAGTCGTACAACAATCCCGGCCAGAACTGTTCTAAGGAAACCTCTTGAGAACGCTGAATCACAGCGCTAGGGGTAACGCTGTCTCCCGGCTGGCGATGAGGTTCATGCCTAAATGGCCATCGCGTAAACTCTTCTTGGATACAAATAGACCAATGTCTTTTGCCTCCCCAAGCTGTTGTAATCAAAGGCCAGACTTGGAGGGTATCAACTTGGGACCTCAGCCACTGCCACATTTCAAAAGCATTGTTGTTTTTGACTTTGATCGCCCAAATGATTGAATCAAATTCATCAAACTCCAAGGTTTGACGTGGGCAATGATTCCAGGGAGAAGACTGAAGAATGGACTCAATATTCTGGCTTGTCATCCGTTGCTACCCATTAGAAGTCTCTAAACACCTTCTAGATTGCACCCATGAGGACCCGTTCAGAACAGATGTAATAGGTCTCTCTAGTAGGCGATAATCTCTAAAACCACCGGATAAGTGCTGGGGAAAAATCAACTTTAAATCCATATGAGTACTGAGTAAGCACGATTTAAGCTCAAGCGACTATATCCAGTTTTTAATGATTAAGATGCACTAGAGAAAATTGCTACTATTACCTCACCAAAACAATTGGCTGGGATGAAACTCTTTATCGCAAGGAACCGAGATTCCTAGAGCGATATCGGATGCTATTTGGTCGTCCCTGAAAAACCTCATCAGACCATATATCGCAAGCCTTTCAGGCGCTAAAATACGGCTTGAAATTGCAAGTAAATTTGCTGACCCTTGTAAAAACTGGCGAAACAACGCTTTTTTAGATTGCTTGAAGCTCCCAATCTTTGTACATGATCCAATCTATATGTTCCAAATTTGACCTCTAGGGGCTTTGATATGCAAGGGCCGTAGCAAAGTCCCTCCAAAATGGAAGGGGTTTTTCTTCGTATACTTTTCATAGTGTTTTCGGAACTCAGAACAATTCATCAACTAGACCACATAGGTATTCAAGACACTACTCACGAACCTAAGATCCTGCCAGGATCTGTTATCTGAAAAGCTATCATGCCAATAGTAGTGAAGTTGCTTTAAATACTTTGCAATGACCACCTGTTACCAATGGTTCTCCTTCCCCAGTGAGTTTTCGGTTCATTGCCCAAAGTGCAAATCAGAAGCACGTTGCTGCAAAACGGCTTGGTTCAGAAAAACCGAAGATTGGGGGACTACTGACTTCATCATCAGTGGACAAGATGCATTTGAGGGGCACGTATCTTGCCTCAAATGCAGTTTCACAGGCCGAATCGCGATTCATTGGCCTCAAGATGCATATTGGAAATGTGAGGTTAAAGGGAAAATATTGTGGGCTTGGTCACTTGAGCATGCCAAAGTGCTGCTGAGCTATATCCAATCATCTGATAGAGATGAAAAATCTTATCCAGGTTATCTGGCATCGTTGTTGCATTTACCAACGCATTTCAAACTAGCAAGCAACAGAGAAGCTGCCACTCGATCATTAAATAAATTGATAACTAGCAAATCGCTGAGAAAACATCATTAATGGCCAATCACTTGAGTAAACGAAACGATTGGTCTGGAATACCCCTTAACTAACAAACGGAATGGGATCGTATATTCAAGAAGTCGCAGGATATTCTGAACCTGTCAGCTCCATGTCCTATTTGTGGAGTAGTTTCTTTGCATCGTTGGTACCAAGTTGGGCAACCCAAGCTCCAAAGTATTAAAGGCAATACGTTTGTTGCCAGGGGTGGATTATGGGAATGGTGTAGCAATTGTCGAAGTTGTGAACATTATTCTGCTCTGGTGCTAGATTGTTGGTCCTGTGATTTAAGAGTTGAGGGAACGAAACTCACCGCTGAACCAACTGCAATTGAAGGAGCTATGCAAGCGCAAGGGTACAGTCTTATTTCTAATTAGAGAAAATGGAGAAGATTTTTAGAGTCTTGTGAGGTGCTTTTGTTGCCAACCCATACAGAACCTAGAAACTAATGAGTGAATAATATCCACCTCCTCGCATAGCAGAACAGCAACAACTGATCAAGATTTACCCTGGCATTGCAAAAAACGTTAAGCGACCCCCAACAGGGTCCAAAACAACAAATTCTTTAGGTCCCCAGGGCTTTTGTTCTAGCGGTTCTTGGATAATACTCTCATCTTTCCCTTGATACTCAGTGTAAAGTTGGTCAATCTGGTTGACTTGAATTCTTAAGCTGGTGGGACTTCCCAAATTCTGGTAGCTGTTTTTGCACAGATAGATGACCGCCGTATCTCGTTGGACAATGGCAAGTCTAAGGGGATCTCCTTCGCGGTGGATAACTTTGAAGCCGAGTTTCTGTTCGTAGAATGCGATCGCAGGTTCCAGATCCTCTCCAGCGGGTACAAGGGGATGGATAGGGCCTAAGGTTGGGGACGAACTCATCAGGTTATACCTCACCGAAATCCAGAAATAGGGGAATCAAATCAGATTAAGTATTATTGCTTAGTCTGCTTCAGTAGCAGCATCTATCTCCTAAACATGATAGAACGGGGAACATGCTTAGTTTTAACGCCCTTCTCGACTTTTCCCGATGCAACTGTGTCGGTATTTGTGCATCCTTAGTCCCCATTAATATCTTGGCTACTGCCTTGACTGTTTTTCAGGTCAGCCGAGGTTATGCTCCTCGATCCATCCACATCAGTATTGGCTTTGCCAGTCTTGCAGCAATGTTGTTGGCGCTCCATGATCTATCCTGGCTCATGATAGGTGTGGTGATGGCTCCCACCTATATTCTGTTCACGATTGCCTTGGTTTGCCTCAGCTTTAATATCTGGGCAGGGCTGCATCCTCACAACATGCAACGCATTGTTTTGACCTTCGTTGGCTACGGCCATCAAGGACTGCAGATACTTTGGTCTCAGGCTAAAGCCGACCCTCTACTGAAGTTGGATCCCATCCCCCTCAATCGCACTGTAGATATCCGGCGATACCAATCCCAACCAGGGATCAGAACTCGGCGTTAGGAATAACTCGGCATAGACTTTTTCATTGAGCTGCGCAATCGTGTCTGTTTGGTTTCTCTCCACAAACCATTGATGGAGGCGTGAATGCAGTAGATACTCATTGCGGACCGTATCGATCGCCATGGCCTGCTCAAAGGTTTGCACCGTTTTCGCCAACTGCTCGGGTGAACGGTAGGCACTATGCTTACTCCGCATGAGAGATTTGCTATTCTCATCTAGCCGCGCTAAATCTGCATGGAATGACGCCAATTTCCCCCAAGTCTGAGGTTGAGTCGCTTCATTGAGTTGCGTGCGATTTTGGTCCGCCAAAACAGAGAGGCTCATGGACGAAGACACCAAGGGAATCTCCACCAGTGCCTTGGTGACAGCAATGGGTGCCGCATCTACTGCTGTGGGTGTATTGCTAGCTGGCAGCGCTCGCAAAGTAGGAACATCTTGGATCCCTGCGGATTGTAGATCTTGAACCCAAGCCGTTTGAATGGCTGCCAGTCGCTGCTGATGATAGGTTTGCAGCGCTTGGTGGCGATCTTGACCCGCGAGGTTTGCGGTTTGCTGCCATAGGGCGTTAGCCCGCTGTAAATGCTGGAGAAAGGCTTGGGGACCATAGAGTCCAGGCAAGGCTTCTATGGGTCGGCCCTCGGCATCCAAAACGTAGTGGATGCTATTTCCCGTCACAGTGCGTTTGAGTTGGCGGCCATCCCCAAAATCGATGGTCATCACAGGGGCCGGTCGAACGGACTCCCAGTGCAGCACAAACCGCTCGCGCAAATATTTGGATACCTCAGCATTCGGATACAGGGCCACCCGGAAGAATCGGCTATTTGCACAACTCAATTCTTCATCTAAATTTCCCAATAACCGCAAGGATAAAATGAGCTTATTGCTGGCTCTAGCTTCTGCTTGAGCTTTAGCAAAATTCGTGTGCCAGTATAGCTGGGACGCATGACAGTCACGCTGTTTGCATAACGCATCCAGTTTTTTCCTCAGGGATGGAGTAGGCAGTCCAGTGGTAGACTTCAACTCCTGAGCGTGGTTTTTCAAGAATCGATACAGTCCGGCAGGACCTTGCGATCGCAGCTCGGCAATACCAGCAGGTTCAGGGGACTCGTTGGTGGTCTGTTCCTGCTGGACAATCGATACGGATCCGTTAGGGATAGCAGACTGGCCAGCCGCTGATTGTGCTCCTAGCACGATGCCCACACAAACCAATACACCCTGAACTTGTACACGCATAAATTGTGGACTCCACTGCCCGACTCACAGTCCTATCTTGGCATGTCCGCCCTTAGACGTCATGGGTGGGATCACTTCAATAGTAGAGGCTGGCTGATGCGGGACTGCGATCGCTTAACTGGTAAGAGCAGGATCGGCTGCAAAGAACATCAAATGTTGTTGAGGCAAAAGGTTTTTCGTTTCCTTCCACACTAAGCCCACGCTCTGCATCTCTTTGCGGACCTGTTTTTGGGTCATCTTGTGCAACGGCTTAATCATCACCAGAGGATTTTCGGCCCGATACTCTGCTAAGACGACTCTGCCACCTGGCTTCAGTGCTTTCACCACCGAAGTCATCATTTCGCGAGGGAAGGCAAACTCATGATAGGCGTCTACCATCAACACTAAATCCACGCTATTATCTGGCAAATTAGGATTCGTTTCGGTCCCCAGAATAGGCTCTAAATTATCAACTTGTCGCTCTTCCTTAAAGTAATTGAGGATTTCTACCATTTCTGGCTGGATATCCACTGCTAGCACTTTGCCTGCTGTCAGCAGAGGTGTCATGCGAAAACTCATATAACCCGTGCCAGCCCCAATATCAGCCACCACATCCGTAGGGTCTAAGTTCAAGGCTTCGACTAACCGACGAGGTTGTTCGCTACTGGCTCGCCCAGATCGTTCTAGCCATCCCGCGCCTTGATGTCCCATAACCTGGGCAATTTCTCGGCCCATGTAGACTTTGCCAATCCCATCCAGGCTATACCCTGACTTCTCTTGGTAAATGGCGGGATCTGTATAAGCAACCCCTACCAGCGCTTCAGCACTGCCACAGAAGGCTGGACTCCATAACACACTGCTCAGCAACCATAACCCTGCCAATATCGCTACCAGCCGAGATCTTCGGCAGTGCCGCTCACAGGGCGGAAGAAAGTTAGAAAAAACGCAAGGTTCTGCTGCCATTGACTCTCCAAACATCCAGTGCTGATACTGCTAATAGCCTAACGCGGCCCAGTTAAACCTGTCTGTGAGTACAATTGCTGCCAATGCCTCTCAGATACCGAATCTACATACAACCCCAAGGACTCTTACTTTAGAAGTAGCAAGCTAGAGACATAGTTGTCCTCTAATTTCTCTGAGTAACGGGTCACCTAGGCAAACCGATCTTTATAATTGATGAGTATTAATAGGTGATCTCTGATTTCAACCCCCCTTGGCTGCTTCTAATTTTATTCAATTATCCTGTTTTTGAATGATTTTTTAAAAAACTGGCTAATCATATCTTATATAGTAGTAAAAGGCTGGTTATACTCTGTATTTTTTTGCCCTTCCTAAAATTGCTGTGAATTGGGAGAGTTTAGTGTCATCACTAAGGTGAGAGTTTACTTTGCTACCTCTGCAGGCTGTATCTTTGGAGCTTGTTTAATTTGCAGCAATTTCGAAAGCTAACACTCTGGTTGTATCAACGGATAGCTCTTATCCTGGTGCTGCTGTTATGCATTGGTACAGGTGTCGCGCTATCTGGAACCTTCGAATTATCGGCGGATTTGGTAGACGCCCAAGCTCTACAACATGCTCGTGTTTCTGTCCATACGGTGAAGGAAGCTTGGTTCCTCTATAGTCAAGCCGTCGTCGATCGTTTGGGAAATTTAGAAAATGTCACTGCTAGTCCTGAGTATCACCAAATTACCGGTGGTATTCCAGTCCCCGCGACCTACACAATTGAGTTGGGGGAGCGAGTCAGTCAGGCGGAAAGTGGCCTATCGTTCCGCTTATTTAGTAACTACCCTTTTCCCAACCGCCAAGGATCCGGTGGTCCTCAAAATATCTTTGAGCAGAAGGCCCTTCAGTATCTACAACAAAATCCTACCGGCTTCTATTACCAGAAATCAGAGGAGCAGGACCATCTATTGTTTCGCTATGCCGAAGCAGTACAAATGGAGCCGAGCTGTGTCAAATGTCATAACACTTGGCCTGGTAGTCCTAAGACGGATTGGCAGGTTGGCGATGTGCGTGGTGTTTTAGAGATTGCGCAACCCATCGATGCCTTTGTTTCTCAGGCTCAAGACGGTTTAAAGAGTATCTGGATAACCTTAATTGTGATTGGTTGCCTTGCCTTAACCAGTCTCATCCTAGTGATTAGTTACTTACAAAATTCCAATCAAATTTTGCAGGCTAAAGTAGCGGAAAAGACATCCGCTTTGAACCGCTTGGCCCACCTGGATAGTCTGACTGAGCTAGCCAATCGGCGGTGTTTTGATCAGGTGCTAGAGCAAGAGTGGCGGCGGATGGAGCGTCAACAGCAGCCCTTGGCACTGATGATGTGTGATGTTGATTATTTCAAACGATTTAATGATGCCTATGGTCATCAAGCCGGCGATCGATGTCTTCAGAGGATTGCCCGTGCTATCAATGCCAATGTTAGACGCACAGGTGATTTAGCAACCCGATATGGTGGAGAAGAGTTTGCGGTGATCATGCCGAATACGGATCATCGGCAGGCTTGCCTTGTAGCGGAGAAAGTCCAGCGGGCCATGCTGGAACTACAGATTGAACATTATCATTCTGATGTGGCCAATCATGTCACGCTTAGTATTGGCATTGCTAGCACGATTCCCCAGCCGATTTACCATCCTACAAACTTAGTCAGGGTTGCCGACACGGCCTTGTACGAAGCGAAGGTCAAAGGGCGTAATCAAATTATTGCGAAGTTACCAGAAAAGGTGGAAAGTCAGTCCACCTAGCTTCGCAGACTGACGTTGAATTGCTTTTCTAAGGCATCACGGACTTTTTGGTGAATAGGGTTAACTTCTTCGTCGGTGAGGGTGCGATCGCTCGCCTGATACAGCAATCGAAACGCCAAACTCCGTTGCCCTTCCGGCACATGCTCACCCTGATATTCATCAAACAGTTCAATATCCGTTAACAGGGATTGCTTACGACCACCTGCCGCTTTGCGAATCACCTTTTCAATTTCCGCAACGGTGACATCTGTGGGGATGAAGAATGCCAAATCGCGATCGGCTGCTGGATAGGTGGAATAAGTAGAAAACAATGTTGCTTTGGTTTGCAGTCGAGCGAGCTGTTCAAGCAGTAGGTCCAAATTCAGTTCAAATACATAGACCGTTTGCAATTCGCGTTCCTGCTGTACCTGGGGATGAATTTGGCCAAAATAGCCTAACTTTGCTCCCTGGGAGATTAGGGCTGCCGTTCGCCCAGGATGTAACCGTTCGTCGGGGCAATCTGACTGAAACGTCACTGATAAATCTAATTGCTGGAGCACTCGCTCCAGTAAGCCCTTGGCTTCAAACCAAGACATAGTATAGTCTTGGTTCCCTTGGCGCATCCACTTGCCTTGAGCAGGGTCGCCACCCAGGATGCCAGCAATGGCCCGCGCTTCTTTTAGTTGTTCACCCTCTTTCCAGAAAATTTGACCCACTTCAAAGCCATTTAAAGCTCCATTGCCCTGTTCCCAATTGCGCTGATAGGCGTTAAGCAGACTGGTGAGCATTTCCGTGCGCAGAGCGGAGAACTCTACCAATAATGGATTAACTACTACGACTTGCTCCTCACCTCCAGGTTTTACCCAAGAATAATGGATCAACTCCGTCAGACCCACGGCTCGGAAGGCTTCCCTGAGTTTACGAGTCAAAGCATCCTGACTGGATAGGGTTCCTAACTCGGTTTTTGCAGGTAAAGTTTCACAGAAATTGTCATAGCCATAGAGACGGGCAATTTCCTCAACCAAATCGATTTCCCGCTCAATATCACTATGACGATGGGGCGGTACCGTGACGGTCCAAGTTTCAGGTCGATCCGTGGCGGTCATCTCGAAGCTGAGGGATTCGAGAATCGGCAGAATGTCCTTAGCCGCCAAATCGGTCGGTTTACCTTTTTTACCTTTAACTTTGCCTAAAACATGATTGACCCGATCCAGACGCAGCTCAATCGACCGATCCAGAGATTTGCGATGGTCTGCTCGATGCTGGGCGACAACCTTTGCACCCGTTAAATCCACCAACAACTGCAATGCATGCAAACAAGCTTTTTCTAGTTGGGATTCATTCACCCCTCGCTCATAGCGGGCGGAGGCTTCACTGCGTAGACTTTGACTACGGGCTGAGCGCCGAATCGTCAGAGAGTTGAATAGGGCAGCTTCGAGGACCAAACGAGTACTGGTGTCCTTGACTTCCGTATCTTCTCCCCCCATGACACCCCCTAAGGCCACAGGCTGATCATTGGCGGTAATCACCAGAGTTTGTTCCTGTAGCTCGCGCTTTTGGCTATCCAGGGTAGTGAGGGTTTCCCCTGCTTTGGCTAAGCGGACTCCTAGAGTCAGAGGCTTTTTCTTTGCTAAAGCGTCGAGGGAATCGGCATCAAAGGCATGGAGGGGCTGTCCCCACTCCAGCAGGATGTAGTTGGTAATATCCACCACATTATTAATGGGGCGCGTTCCAGCGGCGATCAGTCGTTGTTGCAACCAATCTGGGGAAGGGGCAATAGTGACATTTTCTAGAACAGTGGCGATATAGGCAGGGCAAGCGACCGGATCAGACAATTCTACTTTTACGTCCTTGCCAGAGGGAATATCCAGTTTAGGTGTGGTAGGTAACTTCAGCTTTGCTCCTGTAAGGGCTGTGACTTCGCGGGCCACCCCAACCATACTCAATGCATCGGCGCGGTTAGCTGTGGAGGTCAGATCTAAGATGACGTCATCGAGTCCTAGGAGAGGACGGACATCCCCCCCAATTTGGTCCTCCACCACATCTGCATCAAAGCTATGAATCCCATCAATCTCACTTTCTAAACCCAATTCTGTGAGGGAGCAAATCATTCCTGCAGAGGGGACTCCTCGCAGTTTGGCTTTTTTGATTTTTAAATCGGGTGTGGGTAAGTAGGTGCCCAAGGTGGCGACGGGAACGAACAATCCTGCTTTGACATTGGGGGCACCACAGACAATTTGAGAGGGTTCTGCTTCACCAATATCGACCGTACAAACGCGCAATTTATCGGCATTGGGGTGTTGTTCACAGGAGAGCACTTTCCCCACCACAACCCCATCTGCCCAAGTGCGTAAATCTTCAATATCCTCGACTTCAAAACCAGCCAAAGTCAGTTTTTCTGACAGATCTTCAGGTGACAGATTGATATCGACTAGATTCCTAAGCCAATTGAGAGAGATACGCATAGATTTAGTACTATTTAAATAGGAATGAAGCAGTTCAGATCAAGGAGCAGCCTTATTTATGGACTGTGGCGATCAACTGCGGGACAAAAAAAGAAGCTGATTGGAATCTACATCGCAGCGATTCCATCAGCATGACATTTTGTCACAGTCTCTATTGTGCGGTAATCGAATCACAGAGTGCAAACATTCTTCAACATCCAACTGACTGCCGTTTGTAAGGGCTACCATTTGACAGTGATCATCAGACTTATAGGTTGGTCTCTAAGTACAGGACAAAAAAGGTAGCACCTCTCGGAACTCATTTGCCCTCTGGTCGAGATTGAGGACAATGCCTCGTAAATGGTCAAAGCCATAACG
>JANQPU010000127.1 GCA_028285315.1 Acaryochloris sp. IP29b_bin.176 | reverse complement strand
CACGTGACCTACGGCAGACGCCTCCCGCACTGTTGCTGCCTTTTCTGAAACATCCACCATTTGAGCTTCGCCGTAGCGATCAAGATGGGTTAGGTCTGTGTTTAGCTTGTACATAATTGTTGATGAACTCTCGTCGGGTGCAGTTATGGGCAGTGTTCACAAGGTATTCTTGCTGTACTGTTAGGCTGTGGTAAGATGGTAATCCCTTAGGGGCTTGTAGCTCAGTGGACTAGAGCACGTGGCTACGGACCACGGTGTCGGGGGTTCGAATCCCTCCTAGCCCGTTTGATTCTTTAAAGAGGTGACCTTGGATTGCAATAACCGATCCGGGGCTCTGCTTTGCACTAAAGATTTATTTCTTTTGGCGCAATACTTCCCATTTCTATTGAAGAGTAAAAGTATGCTGTGAGCTAGGTTTTAAACCTATTGGCATAGCATCAATCCTGTCCCTTCATTAGAGATTGACCAATGGAGATAGATTATCTTTTTTCTTGGTTGAAGATTCGCAAGTCTAAGCCTGCATCACGCATCTCTCCCCGAACACTCACTCTGCTCCAATCCCTACTGCAAGATCTAAAGAGTAAAGGCAAACCCTATAACTTTGTAGGCTCCTCCCACTCTTACAACGGTATTCAGCTTGTAGATGATAACGTGGCGGTCATTTTTGACAGCAACGATCTGAAAAATATTTCCTACAACTACGACACTCAAGAAGTGACTGTCGAAGCTGCTGTCACCATTGAAGAGTTAAAACGGTTCCTTCGCCCTTTAGGTAGGCAGCTTTTAAGTAGCGGCAATTTTATGAAGCAACGAGTCATCGGTGCGCTGATGACGGGTACTCACGGGTACGGTGTTGAGAATGTGATTATGGCTGATAGCATTACTGCCATAACCCTCCTTGATGAAGATGGTGTTCCCCATACGCTAACTGCTAAAGATGACGAAGATATTCTGAAGTATGTTCGGGTTAGCTTGGGATATTTGGGCGTTGTCTTTAGTCTTACTCTGAAGACTAAAGAAAATGAGCAATTTGAGGTCACTCAACAAATTTTTCCGTTGAGTCAATTTCTTGAGAAGCTGGCTGAGTATGGTGATAAAGCTCATGCGATGACGATGTTTCCCTATAGCGATCGCAACGATCCATACATCGGTTTCATCTCTTTAGAAAAGCTGGATCGCTATAAAAAACCTGCTCCTGCTGATATGGCAAATGCGTTGGTCACGGCTGTTTCTTGGTTCATCATTACTGTTGTGTGGAAGCTAAATGCCCAATTACCCTTTTTTCAGGCGTTTCTGCAAACCTTGATTGGGCGGTTTGCTCCCAGTGTTGAGCCGGAGGTCATTGTCACGAGTCCTGACGATTTGGACTATCTCTACGATTACCATCCCATGCTAGAAAATGAGCGAAACCCTTCCATTCCTAGACGAATTTTGAGTAGTACCTATACCGCCTATAATGTTGCCGTCTTCATCCCCAAATCAAATTTGCCTGAACTCCTTTCATTTCTCTTTGATTTAGCCCAGAAACTGAAAAATACGAATCCTCGACAATACTTCAGAAATTCAATTGGCGTTCGCTATGTTGGCAAATCTGAAAAATGTGCACTGGCAGGTAACTATGAGCAGGATTCTTACTCTGTTGATCTTTTCTTTAGTAAAACTGACTTGGAACTAGCTGAAAGAGTCCAAGATATGATTGCTGAGAAATTTAAGATTCGGCCACATTGGGGGAAAACCATATTAAAACCAGAAGTAATTGAGAATATTAATCCTGAGGCCTTAAAAGAATTCAGTGAACTACGGGAAAAGTATAATCCATCTAACTTACTACAACCCAATTTAGGTGGAATTAAATTCCATTGTGTCTAACAATAAAACCCTTGACCCAGTTTGATCAACTCTGGTTGCCTGACATCAGTATCTCAAGGTCATTACCTACATGGCTTTGAACAAAAGAGTAAAGAGAAATGAAAAACTGATCTTCTATCCCTACAATATTCCACCGCAAAATTTTGGTTTGTTCTTCGGCAAATGGGGCCACTTTTTTGCCAACCTTAATCCTTCAGGTGTGAGCCTGAGGGATTGGTGCTAAGTCCGCTAAGGGCTCCCTTGAATGGAGAACTTAAATCTGATGATTTGCAAATAACTCCAAAACAAGTTAGATAGCTATAAGGGGGGAATAGGTCCAACGTTCTGATTTGAATGGGCCTAAAAAAATAGCATGAATAAGGTAACCATTGAGGCATTGCTCGCCGACTTTGTTTCTGCCTCTACTGAGATTCAAGGCGCGGTTATGGTTTCCCCTCAAGGACAACTTTTGACCCATCCCATTGGTCTTTCCGAAACATCTACTCGCATTATGGCGGGCTCAATGCTACAGCTCGCAGGCTGTGTCAGTGACCAATGTCAATGGCATGCGGTGGATTGGGTAACGATCCAAGCGCTTGAAGGTTACTTAATTCTGACGCAGTGTATTCAAGATATTTTTTTGCTCATTCGGTCTCAGGATGTGCCTTCAGGTTATTTGCTTCGGTATATCCACCATTACTTGGATAAATTACGAACGTCTCTCAGAGCCCCTGATCACGATGCAACGGTTGTACAACTGAGCTATCGCTCCACGGAGTTAATCAATCGATCTGCAACGGGGACCCTTGTGCCTCCTACTGCTAATGGTTCGCCTGGGAGTGTAATGGAGCTAACAGCTGATGGTAAAGCTAACGGGACGTCTTACCCAGTCCTGAATGGGATGCCTAGCCGTAATAGAGCTGGGATTGCCCCTATTTCGCCTATTCCTCCGATTCCTCTACATTTAGACGAATTTGAAATCGCTTACTGTCAAAAAGAGTTGGCCGAAGCAATCGGGCCGATCTCATCCTTGATTTGCGATCGCATCCTCTCCCAAAACCCCCATTTGAGGTTAAAGGATTTCGTTAAAGCCTTGTCTCAGCAGATTCCAGATCCACAAAAAGCCCTAGACTTTCAAAAACGGATATTGTCTGAATAGCTCATTGGGCTTCGAACTTTAGCTGCAATTCCCAAACTATTCTGATCGCTATCACAGCCAATGGTTGAGCTGTGGGATTAACGTAGCAGTATACGCACGGTGATTTGAGGAAATGGGTTTATGAATATGTCGAGCAAGGCTATGCTGAGCGGGTTCTTGGGTTTAGTCACGTTCCTCAACTCAAGTAACTCTGTTGCCGAAACGGTTTTACCTGAACAAGGCTACACGGTTCCCTTTACCGTGAATGAACTCGTCAAAACAGAGGGTCGCTGTGCCCAACTCCCCAAAACTCCCTGCACTCAGATCAAGGTTAGCTATCCCCGTTTTCGAGCCCCTACCCTATCAGCAGCCATTGATACTATCAATGCGGAGGTTAAACAGGTCTTGTTGCAATCTGTTTCTAATGAGCAGCCCCCCAAAAGTATTGAGGCAGCAATGGTCAAATTCCTTCAGGACTATCAAAGTGCGATTCGGGAATTCCCTCAGCAGAGCATCTGGACAGATGAGAAGACAGTAGAAGTTATTCAAAATCGTCCAAATCTGCTCAGTCTGAAGTACTCTCATTATTGGTATACCGGAGGAGCCCATCCTAATTCCAGCCGAACCTATTGGCACTTTAATCCGACAACGGGAAAACCCATTCAGCTTTCGGATTTATTCGTGGAGGGATATGCACCTAAGCTGAATGCTATTGCTGAAAAGCACTTTCGACAATCCAAGAAATTATCGGCTGATGCGAGTTTGAATCAAGCCGGGTTCTGGTTTGAAAATGACAAGTTCCAGATCAATACCAATTTTGCGATGACCTCCAAAGGACTGATCTTCTTTTTCAATACTTATGAGATCGGTCCTTATGTCATCGGTCCTACAGAACTTCAGATTCCCTATACAGAGTTGAAGGGACTGATTAAGGATCGAGCCCAATCCCTATTACCCAAGCCATAACGCCCCCGATACCACCTCCCTTAACTCACTTCAAACCTTACATCCTAAATAACAGGGCAATGGCTATCCCTATTCACTTTACCCACCAAGCCCTTAGGCTGCAGCAATGCTGTGCTGAAGCAGACGACGGATCGCAGCTTTTTCTAACAGACCCACCAGAACACCACTCTCTTTAACTACCGCTATTGTCTGAAGTTTCTCCTTGTCAAGTAGCGCCACGATGTCAAGCAACGACTGATTGGACTGCACTACTGGAGAGGATAACGTCGGTTGCAAAATCTCTTTGACGGGAACTTTGGGCCATTGCATAGTGGAAACTGTGTTGAGATCCTCTAAGTTTACTGAGCCGACTAGGTGTCCTTGCTCATCGACTACGAGAAAGCTAGACACTTTGCCCTGGTAAGGAATGGCTTGATTGGCGAGCTGGCGTAGGGAATCATTAAGACCAATGACAAGATAACCTTCAGTAACAACATCAGCTGCAGTGTATCGACTAAGCTCCTCCTGAATTTTGGCAGACTGGAACGCTCGCCCTGCATTTTGGAATAAGAACCAACCAATCAACACATTCCAGATACTGATTGTAAGGATGCCGGATGAGATCGCAACGCCACCCACAACCTGTCCAGCCCGTGCTGCAATTCTTGTCCCTCGATAGCGGTTACCCGTCACTTTCCATACCGCTGCCTTAAGAACATTGCCGCCATCTAAAGGTAGACCGGGGATCATGTTGAACAGTGCTAGATATAGGTTGATGATGGCGAGAAGCCCAACGACAGCAGCAATAGGGCCACCGACGGGTAGCATCATCCCGATATAGGAGAGTAGAGCCCAAAGGAGGATACTGACTGCGGGACCTGCGATCGCAACGGCAAACGCCCCTATGGGTGTTTTAGATTCCTCCTCAAGACTGGCTAGTCCCCCAAACAAAAACAGCGTAATGGACTTAACCTCAATCCCCTGTTGCATCGCCACTAAGCTATGACCTAGCTCATGCGCTAGTACCGATCCAAAAAGCAGAATGGCCGTCCCTAGCCCCAGAAACCACGGCCCAATCCCGATCAAATCTGGAAATTGAGTTGCTAGCCCATTGCCATAGGTCCAAGTAACAAGCAGTAGTACAAGAAACCATGATGCATTGAGATAGAAAGGGATACCAAATAAGCTACCTAGCCTAAAATTACCGTTCATGAAAAACTCCTGATCGCATTTATGAGCAATACCCATCGAAGAGACTAATGGCAGCAATTGCTCCTTATTGAAAGTGTAACTAAATGTAAACCATCGCCTTTCCGTACTAACCGCCCTTGATCGTTCGGTTGCCCCATTGGGTTTGGGAGTCCAGTCCTGCAAATGACACCAGGAAATATTATGAGTCACTGCAATCAGAGATATGCTTCTAAAGCAGCTTTGCTAAGCAGGTGAACAGACTGAAATGGATAGGTATCTATCGGTTGATGCCAGCACCATCTTCGATCAGAAGGTTTTTACTTAAGCCTACAAGGGAAGGCGTAAATGGTTAGGTTGAGCTAGCCAAGCTGTCTAACATGGCCATAATGCACTCAAATTAGTTATTAAGCAGCTTAAATGAACGTTCAGGCTCAATTCTGCTTTAACGTTGATAGTCGTCTTCAAAGCGGATAATGTCATCTTCTCCCAAATACTCACCGTTCTGCACCTCAATTAAGGTGAGAGGAACTATCCCAGGATTTTCAAGACGGTGGATGGTATGACGAGGAATGTAGCTAGATTGGTTAGCACTCAACAAGATTTCTTGGTTACCGCAAGTGACTTTCGCAACCCCTGCCACCACAACCCAATGCTCACTACGGTGGTGGTGTAACTGCAAGCTTAGGCGATGCCCAGGTTTTACTACAATCCGCTTAATTTTGTATTCTGGCCCCTCATCGATAACAGTGAAAGTTCCCCACGGTCGCTCATCTTGGCTGATGAACTGGCAAACTTGAGCTTCTTGCTCGATTGTTAAGGTTGAGGAGTTAGACATTCTATTTTTTTATGGAAAAATGAGCTGGGACTTCTGAATTCACTCGAAAAGCTTTAGATCCTACAAGGAACTGATGTGTTGCAGATATCTAGTGAGCTTATTTGAGCAACAGAACTTAAGCAGTTGCATACTATTAGGATGCCCTGCACGAAAGCTTACTCTTCCCTCAGTTGTTGAAAAGTACATACTCAGTCAAATCATTACTGCAGGTACCCATAGCCCTTTGACCTGCTTCGTAAACGGAACCGCACCTATAATCTGATTCAAATACTTTCTAGTGGCACTGACTGAGATCTTGCACTAAGATTTCAGCTTCTGCATTTGGCCCCCGCCTCTCAAGTTGGGGGAAAAGTTGGATTCTCTTAATTTTCCCCAGAATATAGCCTTCGGCGCTCAAAAAAGAGGGACTCGAGGGGCTGTGGTACAAGATGTTAACTTACCCAAGCTGACATATCCTCAGCAAATGACCACATCTCGTCACATTGAAGGGGTAAGCAGCCTTTTTCTGGCAATAAGTTCTTAATTTGAGGAATTACTCCTCAATACTTATAGTTCGGATAGTTTTAGGTTTTGGGCATAGTCCAACATCCAATTCGTTAAGCGATCGCAAATCGGTCTTCCAGTTAAGGCTTGCAAGCGAGCGAAACCACCGATGTTACCTGCATTGATTTCGCTAATTTTCCAGGTGCCATCATCATCCAACAAAAAGTCATATCCGAGGGTATGGAGGTTGCGATCGCAGTAAGCTCCTACTGTATGAGCGATGGCTTCCCGCTCTTCTGGTGTTACCCCTGCTAAGGCACAGTCTCCATCTACGCTGACATTGTTTACCCAATATCCCGTCCGCGAACGCCGCAAATAGGCCCCATAGATTTCACCATTGACCACCACCACCCGCTTATCACCTGCGGTGACATTATGTAAGTAGCGCACCAATTGCAGGGGCTCAGGGACATTGCCCAGTAAATACCCCATGACTCGCTCAAAGGTCGGAAATTTGCGGGTACCCGTCAGGGAATTATCGACCCAAAACTGATCTGCCTCTTGCCAAATTTTAAACACGCCTCTACCACCACAGCTATTGGACCGTTTCGCCACAATGGTTTGATGCTGTTCAAAGAAACGGTAGGCTTGCTCTACCTCGCTGGTGATCAACGTGTCAGGAATAAACGGCCCAGCAATTTTGGCTAGAAAATTGGGTTGCATTTGCTCTTGTTTGCTGATCGGATCGTTCACAAATCGGACTTGCTGTGACCACTGACCCAAAATATCTAGATAACCATTAGGGAAGGGCTTTAATCGACGGCAGAATACTAAATCAAATTCAGATAGTGAATACCATGAGCGAGGCAACGTATCAAGCCGTAAAAACTGTTCATAGGTAAGTGATCGAGGCACCGCAGCCGCCTGAACTTGATGCGGATCGGTCACCCATTCTGCGGGCGCATGAAACAGTTCGATCTGAGGGTGTTGGGCAAAATATTGATACGTTGTCGGTACATCCTGTAGCGGCAATGTATAGAGAGAGGGATCGCAAATACCAAGAAGCTTCATAACCGGGTTTCTCCAATGGGGTTAGGCTGCAGATAAACTGTTTTCTCCACCTTCGGGCATCCCTTTGGGCTGAGTTGTCCTAATACTGGAAATCAAAACCCCTGCCATAATGATCAGTAGGGCTATCCCCTGAATTTGGGAAGGACGTTCTCCATTGAGGACAAAGGCGTACACAATGCCAAAGATGGGTGAAAGGATGGTCCAACGAGCTACGGTTTTGGAGTCCAGCTGTTTTAACGCGGAAAACCAAGCAAATTGGGAAATCACGATCACGAATAGGGCATATACCAACATGATCAGCCAGAGCTGTCCAGAAAAGATATCGATGAAATGAACCGGACCGAATAACTGGATTGCGATCGCAAAGAATACCAATGCCGCAAACGCATTCCGAGTAAACACTACCACACGAAGACTAGAGGCTTTGGACAACAGCACTTTGCTAACCATCGCCGACAGGGCATAGACAAAAGCTGACGCGATAATCAGCACGTCTCCTTGCGAAAATTGAAATTGGTTTTGCTGTAGCGCTAGAGAAATGACCCCACCGCCGATCAAGGAAAATCCAACCCATTCCGCCTTCATGATTCGTTGCCGAAAAAATAATGCCCCTGCCAGCGCATAAATCACAGGTCCGAGTCGTCCCAATAACACCGTATTGGTAACACTGGTATCCATCAAAGCCAAAAAAATTAAAGCAGACAAGATCACAGCCAAACAGCCATTAATGACTAGGCCCAGGCGAACGCGATGATGGAGATGTTGCCAATCTTGCCATATCGATTTCCAGCCAAACCGAGAGAGGACCACTAATGCTGCGCAAAGATTGCCTAAAAACAGCACATTGCAGAAGGAAACGGGATTCATGACATCCCCTGCTAAGTCAGGCGCATTGAGGAGTAGGAAAGCAATCAAGGGCGTACCGAGCGATCGCAATGCCCGAGACAGCACCAACAAAAACTTGGGATGGAACATAGCGTTCGATGTTGGCAATCTTGTGAGATGAACGGGTGAAGTTGAGATAGGACTATCTCAGTAAGTCATGAATTTGGGTACGGAGGTCTTGAGCCCCTTGCTGCAGTGGAGTAGAGAGGGGCTTTTCCATTCGCTGTATCCGATCAAGCATTTGTTGATGATGGCGCAGTGTCGTTTGGCGATCTCCGTACAAGCCAGCAACCTCACGGGTAATGAGTTCTTCTGGCAAACAGAAAAAGACGCCACCATCTGTGAATTGAATCTTGCCCGCAAACAGATCAAAAATACGGGCACTGCCAGTAATGGCTGCTTGCGGAAACTCAGTACCGTACACATGCAAACTGAGAAAAGGCTGCGGACTGGGATTGCCCATTTGATGAATCAAATCATGATCAACGGCAATCACTGACCCAGCATTGAAGGGCATAATCGCCTGAGTTGTCAGTAGATGATTCTCCAACCGATAAACGCTATGCTCCGCTTGCCCAAAGGATTGCACTGCCCCCCATTGGGCAGAGCCATGATCGTGAAATGCGCTAAAGTCACCCGGTGCCCAGGACATCACCATAATTTCAAAATGTCCCCCGTTATAGACCAAATGACGGCCATAACTATCTGCGAGAGGGTGATCGAAATCTGCCCACAACACCAGATCCTCAGCTTGGATATTAGCGTCCTGTACACATTGACAGGCAGTCTGAGGCGTCATATGCGATTGCTGGCGAATCAGTTGGATCAGAGACTCCAGACGTTTAGGCATGCACAGAGACGGTATTTCAACTTGGTCTAACATCATCCAAACCGAGTGACAACATAGGATAGATTCTTCCCCACTTCATACCATTTAGGTCAATTTAGGTGCAGAAAGCATTCTATATGCCAAGTTAGGTCTGGGAACTGAAGGTTCCCTGAGAAATGAGTTAAGCCATCTTAAAGTAATTCAGGAATCTCCTGAGAATTCTGCTGTATGCACGCAGCAAACAACTCACCTTCACATTGCTGTGATCAACCCAGAGACTGGCTGCGAGGATGTGCTTTTATGAATCCGTTGGATTTTTGACTAGCAAAAGGTGGATATTTCCTCATTGAAGAGAGAAGATCTATTACCCGTTATATTCTGTAGCGATATAGATTTCCAGACTTTCTCGGTCTATCTGGACAGACAGTAAATTAGGACGACAGCAGACTTGGCAATCTTCGACGTAGGCCTGGTCAAAACCGGCACTGATATCGATAAAAGTGGTGTTGTATTCCCCACAATATGCACATTGGTAGTCTGATGTCGTTTCCATAAATCTGAACGATATCCTCTCAAATGCCTTATGGGTCCTTCTTAAGCTTACTGGGGACAAAGAACAAACTGCTGTGTGCCCAAAGCATGAAGGGTCGAAGCTGAGTTAGGCAACTTGCACGTCCAACGGATTGGAGGCTTCCCGCTCTAGCCATTCGAACACAGCATTGAGTTGGTTTAGGCTGATCAGCCCATGTTGCCAGAGCACCATATGCAGTTGTCCCATTAAAGGATCTTGACGGCGAAGCGCAACATTCAGTTCTGCAGTTGAAATCGCTAGATCATTTTGCAGAAATTGAATAAATTTTTGCTGAAGTGAAGATGACATGGTCACACAATCCAAAAAGATAGGGGTATTTGTTTGATGGGATTTGAGGCAGTCTCCCTTACTGTCCTCTCTCAGCTGGTAACGGTAGCCGATTAGTAACTATAGTGCCAACACTGCTAGCACTAACTAACGGTAAAAATACTGAATTATATGGCTTTCAAGGCTTTTTCCGTATAACTATGGAGAGATTTAAGTGCTCCAAGGAGACTATTTCCGTAAATCTGAGGACAGTGAGTTTGCTTCAGTTTATAATCTGTGCCAACTTTTTTAGTGACCTCTTTTCTCATACCCAGCGCAAGGGTAGATGATTTATTTTCTCCTAGAAGTTTGCCTCTTTTTACGCCAAGGAAACGCTTTGGAATGAGAGGTGGAAATGATCGATACCATTGGATGAACCTACCCTGTCATTCCCACCCATTCACTGTAGAAGTAAAGCCTATATGAGAGATCCAATAGTGCAAATGATTAGTGGTGATCGTTGCATCTGCATATTGCGATCATGATCCAACAATAATGATGCCATATGATACCCCCTTAACTCCTGTGATGGGATTGGCTTAGCCCATCAACTAGCGGCGGGAAAAAACATCGTTTTGCCCCACTTGGTGTTTATGCGGGAGAAACTCCCGGATGCTGTCTCTCCTAAATTCTTGCGAGCCTTGCTGCGGGAGAAAAACTCCAGGAGACTTTGGAGTAACCAGTTCCCCAAACAACCTTAAGGTCTCGGTCGTTCGAAGCATACTACGATGCATTCGGCTTTCGCCCAGAAACTAAATACATTACTGCCCCACCGCTTGTATAAAATTCCTCCTTGAGAAGAGATTGTTCAACTGCTTTGTTTTTTTGTAGCATTTGCATCCAGTAAGTTGCAAAAGCTTGTTCTGTTCCACCACCAGCTAGAAAATATCTAAGAGATTCGCCTCGACTCCAACGCCCTCGCTCAACCCAATCCAAATATAGCTGCTTAGAGACTTGTTGTTCTCTAGAAGCGTAAGGAGGGAATAAGGGCGATGCTTTATCAGAAATATACGTTTGGATGTTTTGCAGCCCAAGCTGAGAGAAATAACCAGGAATCAAGTCTCCCAATGAACTGTTGCCTTCACCTAAGTTAAATTTCCCTCGTTCACAGATCGCATGAAATTCTACATCTTGGCAAATCTGCTCTATTGATGCTCCCGTGCTCAAATTACTGAACATCAGTACGCCTGCTAAGTTATTAGGCTCTGCTACGGCAAGCAGTCCACCTGGCTTTAGTACACGAATCATTTCCTCCAATACTGCAAAAGGGCTAGCCATGTGAATCAGAACCGTTTGACAAGTCACTAAATCGAACTGGCAATCTGGGAAAGGGATTGCATCAGCATTACCTTGTGCATAGCTGAACCGTTCTTCTAGTTCCAGGTATTGTGTTCGTCGCCCTGCTTCTTCTACCCATTGCGGTTCTTGATCAATTCCAACAACAGTGGTGTGAGCTGGCAGGATTTGCGAGAGAACTTGTCCCCAGTGCCCTTGCCCACAGCCAACATCTAGAACGGTGTTAATATTCCCAACTTGCCACCTTTGCCCCATTAGCTTTAGAAAGTCTAGGTTCCACCAGAAATCTCGCGCTTCACTGAAATAGTCTGCTGAATGAAGCTTCTTCCTATTCTTCTCAGACACTAGATTTCTCCAAAAAAAACAGCTGATGCTCAAAGATCAATCGCTTTCACCTGTTACTCAGTTATAAATAATCGCTGATAGTAATGGCTGTATGGATAATCATCAAGCCTTACCTGTACCTATAAGAAATATTCCAGTCTCAAAGCATTGTATTTTCTAGTGATTTATGTAGTTTGGCACTAACGATGATTGTCCTCCTCACAGGCAAGCTGCCAACGCAGCTAATGAGTCATCCTCAAACAGGAGAAATCCTTAGAAATCCTCTGGCGTGAGCAGACTCTAATCTTATTGACCAATCGGTTTAGACTGTTGTGCGATCTGATTCCACAAGCATGACAGGAATTGTGCTCGTTGCTAGTACTGCTCTGGACACCGACCCCACAAAAACTTGTTGCCAAGGACGATGTCCGCGCTTTCCCATGATGATTGCGTCAGCCTGATACTGCTGTGCTGTGGTCAGAAGCACATCTGATATTGCTCCTGAGGCTATGACAAACTGATGAGGAATATCCAATAACAATCGGTTAATATGGGATTGTAATGCCCGAGTCGATGGTGTTGGTTCTCCCTGCAGGGCATGGACAACCACGACTTCTGCTTGACTCCGGCGAGCAATTTCGGCGGTTTTAGTCAACACCGGAATAGCCAATTCTGAGGTATCAACCGCAGCTAACAGAATAGTCTTCCGATAAACCATCACTTTAGCTGGGTCAATCGGATCTTGGGTGAGCAGCTTTGGGGCAAACGTAGGAATAGCCCAAGCGCCAAGGGGAGCAGTCACCAAGATGGACAAGGCTGCTACGGCGAGAATAATATCACCGCCTTCAAGATTAAGACTAAGAGGAATAGCACCAATCGCTGCTTGAACCGTCGCCTTGGCTGAATTTCCAGGTAAGAGAAACAATCGTTCTTTCCAGTTCCAATCACTCCGATAGGTAGATAAAGCCCATCCCAACATCCGACCTAACATGATGCCAATGATGAGTAACAGTAATCCAGGCCAAAAGGCTTTGCGCAAGATTTGAAGTTGGATGCTTGCTCCCATCAACACAAACAGGATGATTTCAGCGCCTATCCAGAGCGCGTTAAACCCAATTCGCATTCGTCGGGCTAGGGGAGGAGAAAACTCAATGATGAAAAAGCCCAAGGCCATTACTGCTAAATAGCCAGAATAGAAAGGTAAGAATTGGGCACCAACGACTAATAGCAGAGCAAGACAGGCTGCAACTAATATTTCTTGCACCTGGGTTTCTACCCAAGCGGTTTTATTTACGAAGAGTGTGAATAATCGAGCGGCCCCATACCCACACCATGTTCCCAGGCCAATTTGTAGCACGACTTGCAAGGGGAGAAGCGCTAGTCTGCCGCTTTGACCCTGCGTTAGAAAGCTGATCAGCAAGCTAAATACCAGCAGAATCAGGACATCTGATAAGGCACTTCCGGTGAGAATGGCATCAGTAATTCCCTTTTTTCCACCCCATCCCAAGTTTTTCAATCGCAACATGCCCGGAACGATGACAGCCGGGGACTCGGCACTGATAATGCAACCTAATAGTAGCCCCGTAGCCCAATTGAACTGAAACAGCAACATCGCGGTTACAGTAATTGCGATCGCTTCACACATCGCCGGTAAAAAGCCCAAACGCAACGCGACACTCCCCTGCTGCTTGAGCTTATCCCGATCTAATCCCAAACCCGCCCGCATCAGAATCACCATAACGGCGAACTTGCGTAGCTCAGACGCATTTGCAAGCACTCCGGGACTAATACGATTGAGTCCTTCTGGGCCTAAGAGAATGCCAACCAAAATCATGCCAATCAAGCCAGGAGCCCCCAACCGTTTGGCAACCTGTCCAGCTCCAAATCCGACCAGCAAAATCCAAATTGTACTTTCTAGCATTCCCAGCCCTGTTTATTCCTGACGATAGTATGCAGGAAATTTGAGCAGCTCTGTATCCTTTTAGAACCGAGCTGGAGAATGACTCACCATCCAGGGACGGCCAGCTCTTGCCTGTTGCAAGCGGGTGGGCAGCGGAGATATCTGTTTGCGGGTCACCACCTGTGGGATCTCAGATTGCTTGGGAAAGCGACCTGTATTGAGGCTAATGTTTGGAGCAGAAATGAGTCTAATGGCGACTTGATTACAATCTGAACAATGAACTGGTAAATCCAAATCAGCGATTTGTAACCACCGTTCAAAATCACCACAGTGGGTACATCGATAATCGTACAAAGGCATCTAGAATTCCATCCTCCAAAAATATAAGGGGAGTAGCTTGTCGTGAGATAAGATTGAGCACTGAGGACCTACCCAGCACTCAACTATTGGAGAGAATCACGTATCAAAAATGAGTGGCACTATCGATTGACGTTAAGTGGGTAAGATATCTTGATCGAAAATGGCAGTGGGCAACGCTAGCGTACAACATGCATTGGGAACATCCACAATGCCACTAACTCGCCCTTCAACCGGGGCACAACTGAGCAGTAAATAGGCTTGCTCACCTGTGAATCCAAAATTCTTCAGATAATTAATGGCATTCAAACAAGCTCGTCGATAAGAGACATGGGCATCAAGATAATATTGCTCTCCTGTAAACTCATCTACAGAAATACCCTCAAAGATCAAATACTCAGAATAGTGAGGTTCAACCGGACCGGGTTTAAAGATGGGGTTGACCATCGAATATTTCTCCATGCCACCTTTAATCACATCGACATGCAAGTCAATATACCCAGACATCTCAATGGCTCCACAGAAAGAGATCTCACCATCTCCTTGAGAGAAATGGATATCTCCCATGGATAGCTTGGCACCTTCTACATAGACTGGGAAATAGATGCGAGATCCCTTGGATAAGTTTTTGATATCGCAGTTGCCACCATGCTCTCGGGGTGGAACCGTACGGGCTGCTTCCGCTGCAACGCGATCAAACTCTGGCTCTTTGTTGGCATAGCTACCCAATTCACCTAGCACAGCAAAGTTCGGATTCGGTAATGCGGCATAGGGAGGAATTTTCGGTTTCCAGGGGGGTCCCCAACCGCTATCCCCTTGATCAACTAAGGCTTTTTCTCCTGAGAGGGCGACATGTCCCGTGAACACCTTGCTACTTGGGCAATAACCAGATAGACAAGAAAAAAGATGGGCTGCAAATGATGTATCTCCAGCTC
>JANQPU010000125.1 GCA_028285315.1 Acaryochloris sp. IP29b_bin.176 | reverse complement strand
TTAGGGAAAAGAATAAATCCTGGATGGGTCATTTCTAAAAATGGCCTGCTTTGTTTTGCGAGTGTTACCTATTTTGGGCCAGATTTGAACAAAGCCCCGTTATTTACCCTACCTCCCATCTCAGATCACCAAAAGAGGACAAGACCCGGAAAAATGCATGCGTGATGCAGAACAATTGACGATTTATTTGGGTGAATCCGAGCAGTGGCATGGAAAACCCGTATATCTTGCACTAGTAGAAGAAGCTTGCAAGCAGGGATTAATTGGAGCAACGGTCGTGCGTGGCGTCACTGGATACGGCAAGCAGAACCAAGAACGCATTATGTTATTGGGCATTGTCGAACTTTCCTCTGATTTACCGATGATAGCAACGGTAATCGACCGAAGAGAAAAAATAGAGCAGTTTTTACCCATTGTTCAAGAAATGGTGACAGGTGGCATTGTAGTGCGAGATACCATCAATGTTGTTCACCATGCCCCTTCGAATTTATCCACTTAAGCATGACAATAGTTGTGCAATATAGAAAGTCGGATGCAAAAGGAGGAATCAAGTTTACTTACACCTTCATGGGCGGGAGCACCCTAATATTATCTACGAGATCAGTGTTGTAACTAATCCACTGGGGTTTACCAATCTGGACATTATTAGCCTCAAATGCCTGACGAACACGAAGACGAAACTCTCGCCCCACCAGCCACTGCTGCATCGGTGCTGTCTGGATCCAGACTCGCATCAGCATTCCAGTGTGAGACATTGCATCAATGCCCAAAACTTCCGGTGGATTGGGCATATGATCGCGCCACTCCGGTTCGTTATAGAGTTGCTCCGCAACCTGATGGAGAACTGAGAGTACTTTCTGGGGATCATTCTCATAGGCCACCTCAATAGAGAAATCGACCCGCGACCAATGGCGGGTCAGATTCTTAACTTCACTGATAATACTATTGGGGATAGTAATCAACTGTCCTTCACTATTTCGCAGTTGGGTGATGCGCAAATTGAGGTTTTCGACCAAACCGCCTTCATTACCAACTTGAATGACATCTCCGACCGCAAATTGATCTTCCGTGATGATTAAGCAACCATTTACTAAATCCTTAATTAGACTTTGGGAGCCAAAGGATATAGCCAATCCGAAGATAGCACCCCCTGCCAAAATCGAGCTGGTTGGAATGTTAAACAAGCCTAGTGTCCATAAGATACCCAGCATCATGAGCAAAAAGGTGCTTAATCCCTTTAGCGACCCCGATATAGTTGCAGCTCGTAAGGCAATCCGTTGGGATTCAGCTAAGGAAAGGTAGCGCTTTTTAGTCCAAGTATGGGTAAAACGGTCAATTGAGCTTTTACTGATCCGCATCGCCAGACTAATGATAAACCAAAGCATAATCAACAAAAGCGGAGTCGCTAGTGCCCGATTCACCCACCCCATGAGAATAGGAATACGAGACAGAATCATGACGATACCGGCATACCACATCAGAATAAATGTCCACAGCAATACCCACTTGAACAAAGAATAAATTCCCAATTGGCGCTTGATATTGAACTGCCGTTGTATCCTAGCTAGAAATTTTGACCGCTGATGGCTGAGTGCCGCTGTCTTTGCTTCGTTCGCCTGCATTCCATCATCATCTGATGGCGTTATTGAATCAGGATGATTGATAGCAGCCTGTTCTGCATCTGCAAGTTCTGCTTGATGGCGAGCTTGTAAGGTTTTCTCTTTCCGGCTCACAGTTCGCCATAGCCACCAAAGCACAATACTGGCCAACAGTAATCCGATGCCGATTTGCATCGCCTGCCAAATACGGTGCAACAATACTTCAGGAGCAAGGAGTCGCTTAAGACGATTCACCTCTACTTGCAGCGTTTTTTGCCATTTTTGTGCCAATCCTTCTAGAGTTTCTCCATAATAGTCAGCATCTGGTTCAGTCACGGTTACCAATCTCAAGGGTCGGGCCGTATGATCATCTCGAACTTGAAGAATCGGACGGTTATTGAGGATAGCAACAGAAACGACAGGATTTTGCTTAGTGCCAATAGTTCTCTGGGCTGCCCGCCACAGTCGTTGTGTCAATTCTTCGGCACGCACCTCAACTGGAAGACTTTCTTCTGGTAGCTGATCGCGATTAAATACTGTAGGAGCGACAACTTCAAATAAGACTTTGTTATCGAGTGGGGACTTAACAGGTGCAATTTCATATTCTCCTTGACGAGTGACACCTTGAGGCGGCTTCAGGGGATCCTTGGAAGAATTGGTGGGTATACCAGGCAGTTGACTGTGGGCAATCGCACCCCCACCTATCACCAATGCGATCGCTATTAAGCTGATCAGCACAAAACGAATGCTTGAATAGCAAAACCGATTGATCTTAAACAAAGTCATAGAGAATAGATAGCTATCGGTGAATTAACAGTGGGCTTATAGTTACCTGCACCGTATCTCGTATTGTCCTGTATGATTCTGGGCAATCGTCCAGATGCTCCTCATTCTTTTATTACTTTAGGTAGACGATAATCTGGAGCCCATACAAAGTCAGCTTTTGGCAAAATGAGACAAATATAACTTTCAAAATTTTTTCTAATCGCTGAAATGCTGATGGAATCTGGTCTTCAAGATGATGTGTATTTTATTGTCTAACTGGCGTGATGAAAAAGCACTAAAAGCCAATAAAGCTAGCCTAGAGCTTGTCTTGCTGGTAGGCCGAAGGCACTGAGAGGCTCGCTCTCAATACAATGCATAAGAGTTGGGGATGTGTTCATGTTTCTATAAGGTTATTTGTGCCTGTAAATGATAGATAATGGCTACAAGCGGGGAATTAGAGCAAGGTTTTGATTAGTTGGACACAGGCTATGACCTGAGTGAAATAGACTTGACCGTCATCAGCTACGGATATTGAGGTGGAACAGGAGACACTTCCAGTAGGTAAATTACCCACAAATTTATTGGCCCACTTTCTCAGTCAAACACCGGTCAGTGATCCACGTGTCATAGTGGGTCCAGGCATTGGGCTAGATTGTGCTGTAGTAGATGGGGGAGCGAGGTTGTGGGTGATTAAATCTGATCCGATTACCTTTGCCACAGACGAGATTGGCTGGTATACCGTTCAGATTAATACCAACGATATCGCCACAGCGGGGGCTGTTCCTCGCTGGCTGGTTGCCACTATACTTCTCCCTGAGCACAGAACAACTGCGGCTTTGGCTGAGCAAGTTCACAGGCAAATTTACAGTGCTTGTCAGGACATCAATGTCTCCCTGATTGGGGGCCACACGGAAATCACGTATGGTTTAGATCGCCCCATCGTTGTCGGGACACTGATCGGTGAAGTGGAGCGAGACCATCTGATTACCCCTCGCGGGGCCAGACCTGGCGATCGCATTTTACTGACTAAAAGCGTACCTATTGAAGCTACGGCAATCCTCGCTCGCGAATTTCCCGAACCATTGAGCCAGGAGTTAACCGCTGACGAGCTGGCTCAGGCCAGTGCTTACCTCCATGAACCCGGCATCAGTGTGCTCCGCGAGGCCCAGATTGCCTGCCAGACTGGCAAAGTGACGGCGATGCATGACCCCACCGAGGGTGGATTGTTAACAGCCCTCTGGGAATTAGCACAAGCCAGTCGCTGTCAACTCATGGTTGATCTAGAGACAGTGCCGATATCTGCCCTTGCCGCTCGTATCTGTCAGCACTTCCAGATTGACCCATTGGCTGCAATCGCATCCGGTGCGCTCTTGCTAACGACTTCCCCTCGGGAAGCCCAACCCATTTGCCAGGCCCTAACCACCGCTGGCATTCCCTGCTGCGAGATTGGTGAAGTTGCAGTGGGAAACGCCACGGTATGGTCGACATCATCACTGGGGAATCAACCGTTACCTTATCCCAGCCGAGATGCGATCGCAGAAATATTGAGCCCATAAACCTAATACAACACACTAACCTCATTCCATACCAGTGGAGTCCATCAAGGACTGATGAAGCGGGGTTAACCCTCATGAAGATCTCACAAAATGTCTTCA
The DNA here is from genome assembly GCA_028285315.1 of Acaryochloris sp. IP29b_bin.176. GTDB lineage: Bacteria > Cyanobacteriota > Cyanobacteriia > Thermosynechococcales > Thermosynechococcaceae > Acaryochloris. The sequence continues at coordinate 5,628 of JANQPU010000125.1, read as the reverse complement.
CAATCACAATAAAGAGCGATACAGAACAGCTTTGAGTCCTGATTGCATATCTTTGATGAAGATATGCGCGTCTTACCGTTGTATTTCAAATTCGACCGATGACCTATGCGCTTTCTCCCTCGGAAGAGTGGTCCAGAACTCCTCCCAAACACACCTCCCTCTTGGGGTGGAAATCCGTTAGACCCTTCAGACACCTATCTAATGACCTTGGCGTTGATCTGGGGACGTCCAATACGCTGATTTACAGCCCTCACCAAGACATCGTCTTGCAAGAGTCATCAACAATTGCTATCCATCAGTGGACCCATACACCCATTGCAGTGGGAAACACCGCTAGACAATTGCACGGGCGCACCTCTGCCCCTGTGCGAGTCTGCCGTCCTGTGAGAAATGGTGTCATAGCGGACTTTAACCTCACTCAGGTTATGCTTCAGTCCTTTATTCGCAAAGCCCAGCAAGGCACTCACATCTTTCGCCCCCGACTCGTCCTGGGCTGCTCCTGTGGGGCAACAGATATAGAGCGAGAGGCTTTGACTGAAGCTGCATTGGAAGCAGGTGCCCGAGAAGTGGTGTTGGTTGATGAGCCCGTTGCGGCAGCGATAGGGGTTGGACTCCCCATTGATAAGCCCAAGGGTAACCTGATCATCGATATCGGTGGTGGCACTACCGAAACTGCGATCGTATGCTCATCCCAAGTCGTTGATAGTCAAGTCATTCCCATAGCAGGAGATCGGTTTAACCAAGCCATTATTGACTATTTAAGACAAACCTATCAGGTAACGATTGGTGAATTGACGGCTGAAAGTATCAAGATCCAGTATGGTACTGCCACTGACTCTGCCGCGAATGATGCACCTATTGAGATGGTGGGTATTAATGTGGGTTCGGGATTACCCCAACGCCTGGTCATCAATAGGGGAGAATTACGGGATGCCTTATCTTCGCCATTGCATCAGATCGCTATCTCCCTACTCAACATACTGGAGCGGATCAATCCTGAGCTAGTGACCGACATTGCGGAGAGAGGAATCATGTTGACGGGGGGCGGAGCCCTACTCGTCGGCATTGATACTTATATACAGGAGCTAACCCATCTACCAGTTCATGTTGCCCAAGATCCTCTGCATAGCGTTGTTCTAGGAGCAGGCTACATCCTTCAAGGCAATCACGAACCTCAAGTTGTTTTCAAGGCTGCATAAGCCGATCGCATCAAGACCATCCAACACGCTGGTTTTTATGGACGCGGGTGAGAGAGCTTTAGGGATTGTCATAGCCCACTCAATTTTACAATCTTGTGAATGAGCTGAATACGAGCGCTGACTTAGGGAGCCTCTTCACAGGTTCCTCAAACTCGGCCCCTAGATTGTAGAGCAAGTAAAGTGGCTCCAACATTGCTCAAACCCGTGAGGGGGGGCTACCCTTGAGGAGAATGATAGATGGATTTGAGGACAACGTATCTGGGGTTGACACTCCATTCTCCCCTGGTGGTAGGGGCTTGTGCTTCCCTAACGGAGAATATTGATCACCTCCGCCAGATGGAAGATGCGGGGGCAGCTGCCGTCGTGTTGCATTCCCTCTTTGAAGAGCAGTTACGGCAAGATCGGCTGGAGTTGCATCATCATCTTACCCACGGCACCGACAGCTTCGCGGAAGCCCTTTCCTATTTCCCGGAATCTGACCTCTTTCCTATGGGGCCAGAGCAATATCTAGATCATATTCATCAGGCCAAGATCCTTATTGATATTCCAGTGATTGCTAGTCTCAATGGCTCAACTTTAGGGGGATGGACAGACTACGCCAAACAGATAGAGGAAGCTGGTGCAGATGCTCTGGAGTTGAATATTTACGCGGTCCCCACAGAGATGGCCATCACGGGAGCAGAGATCGAGCAAACCTACATCGATATTGTTCATGCTGTCACGTCTACCGTCAATATTCCCGTTGCTGTTAAACTGAGTCCTTTCTTCAGTAATCTGGCCCATATGGCAAAACGGTTAACTGATGCTGGGGTGAATGCCCTCGTTCTCTTTAATCGTTTTTATCAGCCAGATATTGATCTAGAGTCTCTAGAAGTGACGCCCAATCTTCTGCTCAGTACCCCACAGGAGATACGGTTACCCCTACGCTGGATTGCCATTCTGTATGGGACTGTACCCTTAGATTTGGCGGCGACGAGTGGGATGCATTCCGCAGCAGATATCCTGAAGATGATGATGGTTGGGGCAAACGCGACAATGCTTGTGAGCGCCTTACTTCGCTACGGCATCGATTACCTCCACACCCTTGAACGGCAGCTGTGTCAATGGCTAGAAGACCACGAGTATGAATCGATCCAGCAACTTCAGGGCAGTATGAGCCAGATTAATTGTCCAGACCCCAGCGCCTTTGAACGTATTCAGTATGTAGAAGCCTTGCAAACCTTTCACCCACCCGAATTAATGCCAATTAGCGCCTACCCTTCTTAGAAAAGAGTGTTGAGTTATGAATTTTGAATTAGGAGATGGCTGTATTCTTCAAAACTCACAGCGTATAATTGTAACTTCTAAAGGCGTTCTCGCTTTGAGCCGTTTGTCATTTCTCCAGTTCCATGCCCCAATCTCAACGGATCGGAATTCTCACCAGTGGGGGTGACTGCCCCGGACTCAACGCCATTATTCGGGCGGTGATTAAATGTGCCACGCACAAGGGCTGGGAGGTTTTTGGAATTCCCTATGGTACTCAAGGCTTTATCGATCTAGAACTGGGTCAATGCACCCCTGAAGACTTGCGATTAAATGAGCATGGATATGATGTCCCTGGATTGCTCAGGGGATTAGACATTTTGCAGTTTCTCAGTGGCAGTGTTTTAGGGGCTTTAAACAAAGGTAATCCGAGTGATCCTGCGATCGCACAAGAAATTTTGCAGGGGTATCAGCACTTGGGACTGGAGGCGCTGATTGCCATTGGGGGGGACGGGAGTTTGGATATTATTGACGACCTCGCCCAAAAGGGGGAGTGGCGGTGGGTGGCAATTCCGAAAACCATCGACAATGATGTGCCCTATACCGAAATTTCTTTGGGATTTGATACTGCGGTCAATACTGTCACGCGATCGCTCTATGACCTCACATTTACTGCGGCCAGCCATGATCGAATCATGGTGGTTCAGGTGATGGGCCGTGATGCCGGACATTTAGCGCTCCATGCTGGCATCGCAGGTGGAGCGGATGTGATTTTAATGCCAGAGTTGACCCCCTGCTTGAGTGAATCCGTGATTGATCAAGTCTGTCGCCAAATTGCTCAACTGCGGCAAGGAGGTCGACGCTTTGCCTTAGTCGTGATTGCCGAAGGGGTATGCAGACCTGAATGGCAGAAAGATTCCTGCATTTGTGAGTATTTAGCCCAGCAAATTCAGGTGCAGAGCCAGCGATTATGTGCCTCGGGCGACCCTCAGTTTTGTACCCTCCAGGAGGTGGATACTCGGGCGACCGTGTTGGGTCATATCCAGCGGAGTGGAACACCTTCCGCCTTTGATCGGTTGCTGGCGGCTCGCTTTGGCCGGGAAGCTGTTGACCTTATTGCGGCGCAAAACTACAACCGTTTGGTGGTTTGGGACCATGGCGAAGTGACGAGTAAACCCCTTGACCAAGTGATGCCCTACATTAAGCAAAGCCATCGGGAAGGACGTTGCCCTGATCCAGTTGATCCACAGGGACGTTTGGTGCAGACGGCTAGGGAGTTGGGGATTTATGTTGGAGAGTAAATTCCAGGTATAAGTTTTGAGTTTTGTGCGCGAAGCGTGTCCGTAGGAGAAACGTTGAGTTGGAGGATTGAAGGAGTTGGGGAAAGTTGAGGGATAGGGAGAAGTAGAGCTAGATCATGAAGTTCGTGGATGAGTATCGGGATGCTGAGGTAGTTCAGTGTTTGGTGCGCGAGATTGATCAGCTGTTGACGCGGCCGTGGACGATTATGGAAATTTGTGGGGGGCAAACTCATGCGATTGTGAAGTATGGGATTGATCAGCTTTTGCCAAGGGAGATCACGCTGATTCATGGGCCGGGTTGTCCGGTCTGTGTGACACCAGTGGCGTTGATTGATAAGGCGATCACACTGGCCAAAATCCCTGGCGTGATACTCTGCTCGTTTGGGGATATGTTGCGAGTGCCGGGAACGGATAGTGATCTGCTATCGGCAAAGGCACAAGGGGGAGGGGTGCAGATGGTGTATTCGCCCTTAGATGCCCTGAAGCTTGCTCAAACCAATCCAGGTCAACGGGTGGTGTTCTTTGCGGTAGGGTTTGAAACGACGGTGCCAGCGACGGCGATGGCCGTCTATCAGGCCCATCAGCAAGGGCTATCTAATTTTTCGATATTAGTGGCACATGTCCTTGTCCCCCCCGCGATGGAAGCCATTTTGTCAGCACCAGACTGTCGAGTGCAGGGATTTCTAGCGGCAGGGCATGTCTGTACGGTGATGGGGTATGCAGCCTATAAGGTGATCTCGACCCAGCATCATACCCCAATTGTGGTAACGGGGTTTGAACCCGTGGACATTCTGCAAGGTATCTACCTCTGTCTACAACAACTGGAAGCTGGGACAGCTGAGGTGGACAATCAATATACGCGGGTCGTCCAACCCACTGGCAATCCTGTTGCTCAGCAACTGATGATGGAAGTCTTTGAACCCAGCGATCGCCAATGGCGGGGTCTGAGTCGCATTCCCAAGAGTGGTCTGAAGCTGCGCCCCCAATATGCTTATCTGGATGCCCAGACTCTGTTACCCGCAAATTCCGGCGCTTCAGCCCATGGATTGGGCTCTGCTTCTGGGACAGACTGCATCAGCGGTCAGATCCTACAAGGAGTTCTAAAGCCACTGGATTGCCCTGCCTTTGGTCGTCAATGCATACCCGAGCACCCCCTGGGTGCCCCCATGGTGTCTTCGGAGGGAGCTTGTGCTGCCTACTACCGGTATCGTCAATTCGCGGTTGAAGCCAGTTAGCTCCGCTGCCTTGATCCGCTCATAAAGTCTTCAGCATTACCGCTTATCCTGAGGTTGGGGAGAATCTCAGCGTTTCAGAATCGTGATTTTGGTTCTAGCTGAGTAGAACTAGCGGTCGAGGGATGCTGTTGCTGCTTGAAGCAGGGGATGACATGTACCCTCAACCTCAGGAGGTATTGATCATGATTCATGCAGAAAGGCCATCAAACCCAAAATGCTCAGACCCTCATCCCAAGAAAGTCAAGCATCGGCAGCGCAAAAAAATATACCGGCCAAAGGTCAATCTTGGCTCTCCTAAACAGCTACTGCGATCGCAGCATCTAGCTCCTCCCCATGAAAAATTAAGCGATTGGGAAGCGGCGTCTTAGGAGATACTATTTGTACTGGTTTGACCAGCAAGACAAGAATAGCTTTGGTATTCTGGCCTATGTCTTGAATTTGACTGAAGCTCATTCCCAATAATACAAATTCTGAGGTGCGATTAAGCTAAGCGCAAAGTCTAAAAGCCTAACCTAGGGAAGAGAGGAGGTTGCATCAGGCCCACCACTCTAAGGATCTATGCCTTACCCACAAGTCTTGAAAGTATTGTGATGGTTAGGTTTGGGATATGCGATAAAGTGTAACCTGACCACTGACATAGCGAAGCGAATA
>JANQPU010000189.1 GCA_028285315.1 Acaryochloris sp. IP29b_bin.176 | reverse complement strand
GCAGACAGAATCCATCTTTTGCAGTTACCGTAACTCCTCGCCAAAGATGCAGATTGTGCGGATTACCAATATCCCGAATTGGTATTTTGAACGGGTGGTATTCCCGCAGCAATATCTACTGTTTGATGCACCTCCAAGGGCTCACCTTGAAGTCCACAGCAGTGAAATTGCCACGGCTATTCAAGTGGACTGTATTCCCTGCAAGCAGTTGCGCGTGAAGGCTGCTTAGGTGGCTTAGGGAATGCGGATGAACTATATCCATGTGCTATCAGACTACTTGTGCCATCGATTTCCGTGGTGGAAGGATGGCGAGCTGAGCTATGAGCCTGCCCAAAAAACGGTCTATGTTTACTGCCGGTATGTATGTGGGCCAAGGACCTTGTTGCCAGATGCTGAGGCCATTGCCCGATTAGATATCGGGGTTGAGCGGTTCATCATCAAGATGCCAGGTGCTATGGATGTTGTGATTAAGTGCCAGCCACATCAATCCAAAAAGAGGCTGTAGGTGCTGGATTTGTTGTGGAGAAAGGTTTTAAGTATTTTGAGGAAGCGGTAGTCAGAAATCTAGATATAGACTTAGTTCAGCACAATACTTGAGATGAAATACCTTAACAGGGAAACCACGCGCCTATTTCAGAAATACTTTCTAAATGGACCAGCGGGCGCATTTAAACAGAAAGTTGCGCTTTTTAATTTCTGCATGAGTGTAGGCCTTGCCAGTTAATAGTTCTAGCTATAGATGGCGCTCCAATAGCAGCACAATGTAGATTAATCTCGCTGCACAGCTTAGAAAGCAGTTGTAGGCCCCAAACAACCGAAGCTGCAATTTACTGCCATTTAGTATATATGCACTAAAATATTCACTTGGATTGAAGGCTAGATTGACCTAGATTTTTCATGAAACCAATACTGGGTATACAGAAAGACGTTTTTGATGCAAAATCTAGAGCACTAGCGATCGCATGATTCTTACTGTCCCACTTATGGAGTTTGGCAGACTCTGTGTTAAGCGGCTGAAACCTTTATACAACAATGAATAATAGTTTTGACTGCCCTACTTGTGACCCATTCTGGGACAGCTTGAGCTATTGATGAAATACAAATACTTAGATCATTAGTACTAAATGGCACTAAATTGCAGCTTCGGTTGTTTGGGGCCTTGTAGACCTCAATGCTGGACGGCTCCATCTGATAGAGTCGCCCCATTCAAGTTGGCTCCGGTGAGGTTAACGTCCTCCAACTTCGCATCTGTGAGATTGGCTTGATAGAGATTGGCTCCGTAAAGGTTAACTCCACTCAAGTCCGCCCCACTCAGGTCCGCCCCACTGAGATTGACAATGCACAAATTCGCACCCCAAAGATTGGCGGCAGTGAGGCAAACCCGCAAAACCGATCCGTTTTCAAGATTGACGCCTCGCAAACAGGCCGCGCTCAAATTGGCATCGCTCAGATTCGCCGCGCTCAAATTAGCACCATTGGCCTCCACTTGGCTTAGGTCTGCTCCATTGAGTTTGGCCCCACTCAGGTTCGCGCCAATCAAAACCGCTTGGGCCAAGGTTGCCTTGATCAAAATTGCCCCACTCAGGTTAGCCCCAATTAGGTCGGCTGCTGATAAATTCACTCGGCTCAGATCGGCTCCAACGAAATTAGCCCCAATCAGATGGGCACTGCTGAGATTAGCATCAGCCAGATCCGCTCGACCGAGATCGACACCCATTAGATCCCAACCTTGGAAGTCACGATCTCCGGCAGCGTAGTGTTCTAGCAGCTTGTCCCGGCTTTGGGGTTGGACGATATCAACGGCCATTTCCTTTCTCCCTCCACACTATGGCTGCAGCGCGAGATCGGGCAGCGTTGCTCCCTGCAGGTTGGCTCCCCTAAGATTCGCGCCTTTAAGATGGGCATCCCTCAAATTCGCGCCCTGCAAATCAGCGCCGTAGAGGTTTGCACCGCTCAGATTGGCATGACTGAGATTGGCGTTTTGCAAGACGGCTCCGCAGAGAATCGCACCTGTGAGGTTAGCTCCCTTCAGGTTCACGCCGGTTAGGTTCCCACCACTGAGGGTAGCTTCTTCTAGTAGAGCGCCGGATAAGTTGGCACCGCTGAGATTGGCACCCGACAGGTTAGCAATCAAGAGATTGGCATCTGACAGGTTGACTTCGCTCAGATCTGCCACCACCAGGAAGGTACCGCTGAGATTAGCGTTCTGGAGGTTAGCCTGATGCAGGTTGGCCCGGATCAGATTAGTGCCGCTGAGCTTCACCCCAGCTAGGTTAGTTTGGCTTAGATCAATGCGACCAAAGTCTTTCTCGCCTGCTGCATACCGTTGTAGTAGCTCATCCCTGTTCATGATCATGGACTCGCTCACAGCTATGACTCAATTATTCGTTGGGCTAGATATCACCCCACTATCTCTAGGATAGTTCGCTTTTCTGGTGACAATGGTTAAGTTTTGGCCCCTGACGGTAATCACACCTTCAAACTCACAAATCTCTCAAATTTCTCACCTATAGGTGAAAGTGGGGCAGCAGACCGATTGTCTGAGCCTCTGCCTATGAACCAACCCACTTGAGGCAGGGATATGCAAGACTCAATCTCCCACACTGATTATGTGGACAAACGAGGCAAGCGGCTCACGGTTCATCCGAAGTGGGTGGGTATCCTGCTGGAGATCGCCCCCGGTGCAAGCGCAGTCTATTGGGGCATTAACCAAGCTAAACAACCGTCATCGCCAGCCTCTGCACCAGAGACCCAGGTTCAAGCCAAAGCGGTGACAGCGCTGGGACGCTTGGAGCCACGGGGAGAGGTGATTAAGCTGTCGGTCTCCAATGCCCAGGACAGCCGCGTAAACCAGCTTATGGTTCAAGAAGGGGATTGGGTCAACAAGGGCCAAGTAATTGCCATCTTGCAGGGGCTGGATAAAAAACAGGCAGAGCTGGCTGAATCGCAACATAATGTGGAGATCTATCGAGCCAAGCTAGCCCAAATTAACGCGGGTGAGGCTAAGGTTGCCGATATTGCGGCCCAAAAAGCAACCATTGCTCGATTGGAAGCGCAGTTGAGAACCGAAACAGCTGAACGGGAAGCCGATATTGCTCGGATACGCGCAGCCTTGAAGAACGCCCAACTTAACTATCGGCGGTATCAAACCCTGCATCAATCTGGCGCGGTGGAAACCTCAGCCCTGGATGATCGACGTGAAACGTTTGAAATGGCTCGGGCCGATCTACATCGAGCTAAAGCCCAGCTTGACAACACCATATCTACCCTGCGGGCACAGTTGCGACAGGAGCGAGCCTTACTAAGCAAACTCAAAGAAGTCCGGCCCGTGGATCGTCGAGAAGCTCAGGCCGAGTTGAAGGCGTCGATCGCAACGGTCGCTCGCATCAAAGCTGAACTGGAGGATTTCTATGTGCGGGTGCCTGTAGCGGGTCGCATCCTCAAAATCAACACTCGGATTGGCGAACAAGTGAATACCAATGAAGGCATCGTCGAGCTAGGGCGCACTAACCAGATGTACGCGATCGCAGAGGTCTACGAAACCGATGTGGGTCAGGTGCAGCCGGGACAGCGGGCCACCGTGATTAGCGAACATGGTGGCTTTGAGGGGCAAGTCCAGGGCACTGTTGACCATGTGGGGATGCAAATTAAAAAACAAGACGTCCTAGACAGTGATCCGGCTGCTGATAAAGATGCGCGGGTCGTTGAAGTTAAAGTTCGCCTCGATCCTGAAGATAGTAACAAAGTCAGTAGCCTGACGAACTTACAGGTGCACATCACGGTTGATTTGGAGTCCCAGCAGGAACCGTCATGAAATGTTGGTCACTACAGGGAATGTGGGGTAGCTTCCGTCAGGAGCCCCCCTTGGGTTGGTCCCAACTGAGCCATCAGAAAGTCCGGTTGTTCGTCGCCTTGACCGGGGTGGCCTTTGCCGACATTTTAATTTTCACAATGCTGGGCTTCCAAGGCATGTTTTACGAGGGTTCGACCTATATCCATCGGCACCTGAACGCTGATTTAGTCTTGGTGAGCCAGCGCACCGAAGCCCTGTATGTGGGGCAGCCGTTCTCGCGGCGACGGCTCTATCAGGCTGATGCAGTTGAGGGGGTTGCCACCGCCGACCCGCTTTATCTCAATGGTGGTGAGTGGATTAATCCTTGGACTAAAGAAAAGACTGAAGTGATTACGCTGGCTTTTGATCCCAAACGACCGATCTTTAATCTGCCGGAAGTCAATCAGCAGCTCGACCAAATTAAACTCTCGAACGTTGTTCTCCTCGATCGCAAATCTCAGCCTAAACTCGGTCCCGTTGCTGAAACCGTGCAGCAGGGAAAGACCGTCACCACCGAACTGTCAGGGCACCGGATCAAGGTGGGCGGTCTCTTCACGTTGGGGAGCAGCATTTTTACCCACGGTCACCTGATTACAAGTGACTGGAACTACATGCGCCTCTATGGGGCCAATAGCCTCGATCAAGTTAATCTCGGCGCGCTCACCTTAGGACCCGGAGCTGATCTAGAAACGGTCCGTCAATCCCTAGAACACCAGTTACCAAAGGACGTCAAGGCATTGACGACTAAAGACTTCATCCAATCTGAGATTACCTTCTGGACCAAGGATGCCGCTGGTATCATCTTCAACTTTGGGGCCATGATGGGCCTCGTGGTCGGTATTGTCATTGTCAATCAGGTGCTCTACTCCGATGTCAACGATCACTTACCGGAGTACGCCACCCTCAAAGCCATGGGCTACTCGGATCGCCGCCTCCTCGCCGTCGTCTTTCAAGAAGCTCTAATCCTAGCCCTCCTTGGGTTCTTACCGGGCTACGGCGTCTCCCTCGGCATGTACGAACTCCTCGCCTTCTTAACTAAAATCCCACTGAGTATGCGCTTCGGCGTCGCCTTACAAGTTTTCATTGCCACCGTCGCTATGTGCATGGTCTCAGCCACCATCTCAATGCGTAAACTCCGTTCCGCCGATCCCGCAGATGTCTTTTGAATAACAGGTATGAATTGTAAATTTTGAGTCAATTACGAATCTCGGTGGTGTAGACAGAACCAAAAATCTCAAACTCCTTTCCCTGAGGCATAGAACAATGAAAATTATTTGTTTCCCTCACTTTTTCTACCTCTCAGAGGTTTCACGTTTGATCGAGATTGGCAATGTCCTTCGCAAGCTTAACCAAGACGTGGTGTTCTTTAGTCATGGTGGCCCTTATGAATCGTTGGCACGCGAGGCCGGGTTTGAGGTGATATCAATCGTCCCAACCATGTCGCCGGAGCGTGCTAAGGAATACCTAAAATACAATCGGGGGGAGGGAAGCAAGTCACTCAGTAGTAGCTTCTTCACCTACGAAGAACTGAAAGCTTATGTTCCTGCAGAGGCCGATGCCTTAAGGCAGGTCAATGCCGATGCGGTCCTGATCGGATGGAATCTTCCGTCATATTTATCTGTTCAGTTAGCCGAAATTCCAATCATTGTACAACAACCCGGTCCTTGGACCGCACCCTTTTTTGATCGCAAGATGGCGGAATTCGCGCCTGCTGCCGTCAGTGGACATATCGCGAGTTTATTCCATTATTTGCCAATGGATCAGTTTGTGAATTGGTTGATGCCGAGGGTGCGCCTTTGGATTAAGCCGTTTAACCAACTCGCAATGGAATTGGGTTTACCTCAATACAAAAGCACGCTTGATTTCATGGCAGGCGATCTCACCCTCGTCATGGATACACCGTCCATTCTTGGAATTAGCCCTGTAGAGCTGGAGAGCTATAGACCTACTCACCCTGAGTTCTTTCACAAACCACCCCAATACAAATATGGCGGCCCCTGTTACGCTAGACTTCCGGGTGAAGTCCCCAAGCCAGTACGGGAGCATTTCAATACACCGCAAACCAAACTCTATTGTGCGATGGGTGTATCTGGCTCCCCTAAAGTTCTGCGATCGATCATTGACATTGTAGAAGGGCTGGACTTGCGGATCCTGATTGTCACAACAACTATTCTCGATGATGCTCTCAGCGGATCCACCGATCAGGTGTTGTTTCAATCCCATGTTCCTGCTCACTTAGTGAACCCGATGGCAGATATTGCGATTACACACGGCGGTGCGGGGACCGTACAGACGGCTATTCATTCAGGAACTCCGTTAGTGGGAATTCCGATGCACCAAGAGCAGGCAGGAAATATTTCTCTCGTAAAAAGGAAAGGTGCCGGCATTATGTTGTGGAAACAGGAATTAACCCCCAAAAATCTGGCACTAGCACTGGAGACACTTGTTCATGATTCCCAATTTCGAGAGAACATGCAACGACTAAAGCTGGAGCAGGATCCCATTGATGGAGCCGCTCGGGCTGCTCAAGAAATCGTCAATTTCCTGTCATAGCGAAATCATTACATCTCAAAACAATGCTTCCTGTTGTTACAGTCCGCCATCTCAACCATGCCTTTGGCAAGGGTGAATTACGCAAGCCCGTATTATTTGATGTTGATTTAGACATCCAGGCAGGAGAAATTGTCTTGCTCACTGGCCCCTCCGGCAGTGGCAAAACTACATTGCTAACTCTGATTGCAGGGCTACGGTCGGTGCAAGAAGGCAGCGTCCAAGTTCTGGGCCAGGAACTCTTTGGGGCTAACAAACAGCAACTGGTGCAGGTGCGCAACCAAATTGGCTTTATTTTCCAGGCTCACAATCTATTGGCCTGTCTAACCGCCCAGCAAAATGTGGGGATGTCACTGCGACTGCATCAAGATTTGTCTTTGGAGGCCAGGATTGCTCGATCAACAGAAATGCTGACAGCAGTGGGGATGGGCGATCGTGTCCATTATTACCCCAATAGTCTCTCGGGGGGACAGAAACAGCGGGTTGCGATCGCACGGGCATTAGTCAGCGAACCCAAAATTGTCTTAGCCGATGAGCCCACAGCGGCTCTGGATAGTAAATCGGGCCGTGATGTCGTCGAGATTATGCAGAGGCAGGCGAAACGACAGAACTGCACCATTTTGCTTGTCACCCACGATACTCGCATTCTCGACATTGCGGATCGCATCATCCACATGGAGGATGGTCGCTTGGCTCGCGATACCGCACTCTTGGGGAGCATAGCATAGCGATAGATTTCAACCCGTATCCCTTTCGCCTACGACTTAATTGATGAACTCAATCGCTAGATTCAAACAGGCACAATCTCAAAGTAATAGGAGGAATTCAATGGTGACGCGCAACGTGGTTCTCTTGGATGGAAGGGGTACAACTGACCAAACTCTGTCCCCCGTATTTAACATGCTTATGAGTAAGTTGCATAAAAATGGTGCATCGGTGCAGACGTTCCCACTGAAAGAAATGAAGATGGGATCCTGTGTGGGCTGCTTTGGTTGCTGGTTAAAAACTCCAGGGGTCTGCTTAGAGCCGGATCCCGGACGTGATATTGCTCAAGCTGTGGTGCAGAGCGATGTGACGATCCTCTTTACCCCTGTAACATTTGGGGGGTATTCCTCAGAAATCAAGAAGAGCCAAGACCGTTGGTTACCGTTAGTTCTCCCTGATTTCGGCATCTATCACAGCGAAGTGCATCATATACCGCGATATTCCCACTATCCACGACTGGTGGGGATTGGTATTCAGCATCAGCCCAATGATAAAGAAGCCAGTCTTTTCAAGATGTTGGTGGGACGCAATGCTCTCAACTTTCACGCTCCGAGCTATGCCGCAGAGGTGGTTTTGAGTACAGATGCGCCGGATCAGGTGCGGCAGCACTTGCAAGCAGTACTGGCGAGAAATGATGCCTACCCGTTGAGTGAGCAGGTTAAAGCCCTGATGCCAGCCGTTGCAGTTTCCAGCTCCATCGGCACTGCATCAGAATCGCCGGGGCGGGCTTTGTTGATTGTCGGTAGCCCCAAGGTTAAGTCTCCCAGTACGTCCGGTGCATTGGGCAGCTACGTGTTGGAACAACTGCAACAGCAGGGGTGGACCACTGAGTCGATGACCTTGCGAGGGAATGTGTTGCAAGGCCATGATCAAGCTGGATTCTGCGCGGCAGTTGACCGAGCTGATTTACTGCTGTTGGCATTTCCCCTCTATATCGATTCACTCCCGTTCCTGATGATGAAGTCGCTGGAGGTGATGGCAGTGCATTTTGCTGCTGATCCGCCAGAGCGTCCAAAGCGGTTGGTGGCGATCTCAAACAATGGATTTCCCGAAGCCCATCACAACGCGATCGCGTTAGGGATCTGCCAGCAGTTTGCCCGAGATACGGGCATGATTTGGGCCGGAGGGTTAGCAATGGGAGCCGGAGAAGCCTTATTTAGCGGACTTCCCGTTGAGGAGTCACAGCGGTCTGGTCGCCCTCCGGTAAAACACGTAAAGCAAGCACTCGATCTGGTGAGTGCGGCCCTTGCGAAGGGAGAATCGATTCCTCCAGAAGCCATCCAACTGATGGCGAAATCGCCCATTCCCTTGGTTCCGTTCGGGTTGTGGCGAGGGTTGTTTATTAAAATGGCGAATTGGAATTGGCGACAAGGGGCTGCTGTCAATCAAGTTGGGAAGGACGACCTATTGGCCCAGCCTTACGCAGATGTTGGTAGTGCAACGTCTCCTTAACCTCTTCCTAAGATAGAAGTTCTGAGATTATGGCTCCAATAAGGCGATTTCTGGAAGGGCAATTAGGCAGCCATATTTTTATCTAATCTGCCCTAAGAAGGTATGTAGAAATTTTCCTTCTAATCATGAGTTTTGTTCGATGGATGTGGAGGGATAGCTATGGATAGCAACGATCATGCAACCTTCCAGCGCAAGATAGTTGGCGAACGCGTGATGCTGATGCTGCCATTCAATGTCGTGTTCGTTGGTCGGGTGCGAGGAACAGTCAATCCGTCAGCAGTGGCGACGGCACTGGAGCGACTGAGGTCACGCCATCCACTCCTGGCCGTCCGCGCCCAGATCGAGGACGATGGCACT
>JANQPU010000091.1 GCA_028285315.1 Acaryochloris sp. IP29b_bin.176 | reverse complement strand
GGTTATTTCCTTGAGTAATTGGTATGTGAATTCTCCTAAGAGTATAAGGGAGACAAATTTTTGATGAACATGCTTGACAACTCATCATGACTGAATCATGCCCGCATTCTTCTCAAGGCGAATGTTAATCAAACCAATGGTGGTTACTGTGATAGAGAGATTCACGAAGCGATAGGTGCAGCGTACGCACGATTGAACGGGTGCGTCAACGCTTCGTGAAAGAATGCCTTGATGTCGATATCAAGCAACGCCCTGGGTCAGGTCGCAAGCGGAAAATGCAGGGAGAACACGAAGCCCATCTGATTGCCTTGGGCTGTAGCGAACCATCCGTTGGTCATGCTCGCTGGACACTGCGCTTACTGGCAGACCAGATGGTTGAATTAGGCTACATCGATGAGCAACTAGTAAAGTTTGATCCAGACGATGACCCATCTTGGAGTCAATATGGGGATCTTCTGTTCCAGTTCAAACACTATAAGGCTGCCATCTCAGCCTATAATAGCGTTTTAGCGGACGATCCCAATAGACAAGATATCGTGAAAAAATGAGATCGAGTACAGCAAGCTCTCCAAAACCAATGGTCCACCACACTACAAAGCTTATGAATTGGGTACAGACATTCCGAGGAGTTGAGCGACAAGGGGTAAGACCATTTCGGCGCGATCGCAGTCCAATTCCTCCGACCCCCAGCCCTGTAATCCAGCCCCTACCCTACCCTGTATGACCCGCTCTCCCATCTGTCGCCGTTCCGCTGCCGGAAAAGTCGAGAAGGTCCGCCGCAACAAGGGCAACAAAGTCACAAAGGTATCTGGTGCTAACTTGCAAACCCATTGGTCTAAGACCTGCCAAATCTCCTGATCGTGCAGCAATAACAGGCCACTGCCTTTGAGGAAACCTTCAATCCAAGCGGCAGCTTGGGTGGGTTCCGTCGCTAAGGATAAGGCCAAGCCCAACTGTTGGGCCGCTCTTGAGGGTTCGAATTGTCCCCCATCTAGTAGTAGCCGACAACAACGACCTCCGAGCAATCCATGCAGACTGTCTCGATTGACCAGTTGTTTTAACACCATCCACCATATTTGTTGATGGCCCTGATTTTGCAGCAAATTAATGGCGCTATGGGTCTGCATAATTTGCTTATCCATCATGGCCGCCGCTTCATCATCCAGGGACGCACAAGTCTCTGGTAAGCCAATGCAAATGCGCGTGACTAAACCATCCACCACATGAGCCACAACCTCCATATCCGTTTGGCGCACATCCCGATATCGCAGAATTTGAGCCAAGGGCGATAGCGCTGACATTAAATGCACCACATCACTGGCAACCGCTGCTTCCGCCTGCAAGCGGGTCATCAGTTTGGTAATCACTTCTGGGAGATCGGCCAACAGCACTTTGTCCAGCAACTCAGTCAACGCAGGCAAATTCGCTGCGTTTTCAGCCAGATCACAAGCATAGGCCGTCGTGGCCGTTTCAATCGTGTTGCCCCACTGACCTGCTTTAATCAGGGCAATCTCAAACTCGGGCTGCCACTCTAGGGTCCAGGCTTCTTTGAAGGTTCCTTTACCTCGACTGTACGTGGTGCGACCCCAAGGAATTCCCAGCGAATTCAGCCGATGCAAGAGGTGCGATCGCAACAAATCATTCGGTTTGCGCAAATCCAGCGCCAGATCTTTGGGCGTCACTTCCGGTTTAAGGCGCAGCTTCTTTTGCCAACGCTGCAAATCCACCTGTAACGGCACCATCGGCGTATCGTTGGGGACTTGGCCCATGCGATCGCTAATAATCAATCGCTCATGAATTAACCGCAACGGCAATTCATTCCCAAAGCAGAGGACCGTCCGTGCCGCTTCATTCAATTCCGGCAATCCCGGTGTAGGGCAGTCCCGCAGTGCCGCTAAGGAATTTGCCAGCCGCACCGCTTCAATTACGCTGGCTGAAGACGCATCCATATCCGCCTGACGGAGTAATCGAGCCACATGGGTAAGCCAGCGGACCGCCGGTTGATCCGATGCAGTCCACAAATGGTGATACCAACCCGGTGAGGCAATCCCAGCCCCATAGCCGCTGCGCTCCGCCAGCCGTTCATAGGTCCAGGGAATCCAGGTTGCAGTCACCTTCAGTTTGGGCAAGCCTTTAAGTATGGCCGTATCCTGCTTAGCCGGCGGAAAGGGTTCTGCCAAAGCAGGCGTATGCCAAGCACCACAGACAATGGCAATTTTTTCATACCCAGCTTTTTGCGCTTTGCGGATCGTTTGCCGCATATAAGCTTCCCGTAGGGCTTCTCGGTAATCCCGGTTGTTGTTCAGATCTGGTGGATGGTCCTGCTCCACTTCTAAGCGCAACGCCGTCATCGCTTCTGCGATGGCAGGGAACAAAACGGTCGTTTCGGCTCGCTGTTCCACCATCCGTTCCCACCAGTGTTCGCTATCGTTATAGCCAGCGGCTTGGGCTAACCAAAAGAGCGGGTCATGCCGGATCTCTGGCAGAGAAGACTCTGGAGATAGATCATCCCTCGCATCACTGTCTGCCTCTGGAGGGGCTTCAAACTGCTGATCCAGTTGTTGGCGCAAAGCCAACTGATGGGTCTGGGGCAAGTCCATCCACTGCACAGGGATTTGCTGCTGGAGGCCATAGTCCAGGGCCTGCCATTCGGGCGAAAAGACAGCAAAGGGATAATAAACCGCTTGCTGGGGCTGTTCTGGCGCATAGATCAAGATGGCGACCGGAGGCTGCATGTCCGGGTTGATTACCTGCTCAATTACTCCGGCAGCATCCGGCGGCCCTTCAACCAAAATCAGATCGGGCTCCAGGATCTCTAAGTTCTGGCGTAAACTCCGGGCTGAACCGGGTCCATGATGGCGAACTCCAAAAAGATGTAGGGTAGACATTAGGGTCAAGCTAGGACACAACCATTGATGGTTTAGACACCAATAATTGATTCTATCGATACAACTACATCAGGAAAGGTCAACAGAATAGCTCACTCCGGTTTCAGACAGAACTTGTTCTGTCTTAGGAGGCTCTATACTGTGCAGCCCGATAACTTACCTTTATAATTTGTTACTTCTATCAAATTGTACTCAGCGTCCTTAAATGGTATTGACCATTAAGCAAATATCTGTTGTTCTATTCTTACGGCATGGTCGACATCGCGAGTTTATTCACAGCTCTCGACAGACAGCGAGAGCATTGGCAGACCGAAGAAGAGGTTCGGAAAGGCTGGTTGTTACTCTTAGAGAAGGTCATAGGCATTACATTTCATGCGGAAAGAAAGAAGAACGACGCCAGGCATAATCAGGTAATTATAGAATTCAAGAATAAGGGGCTTTTTCAAGGTAGAGTAAACAGTCCGGCCTTCAAATAAGCCATTGACGACAGACTCAAAAAATATATTTTGCGAGCATCTGCAGAAGAGGGTTTGCCCCCTAATGAATACATAGGGGTTGCGATCGACGGTGACCACATAGCCTTTGCATTTGTTCAAAATGATGAGATTACACATGGTCCACTGATGCCATTGTCTGAAGCATCAGTATCGCTGGTAGTGAAATCTCTTAAGAGTGCCAAGAGAAAGATAATTACAGCTGAGAATCTCATTGAAGACTTTGGTCATTTCTCTTCTATTGGCACCAAAATAATGCAGCTCTTATACAACTCTTTAGTCAGTGAAGCGACGTCGCCACAGAATACCAAGGTCAAGATGTTATTCGAAGAATGGCGCACACTATTTGGTCAAGTGGCAGGGCTAAGTAGTAGCCAGTGTCTCTCAATACAAAGGAGCGTCAAGTTTAAACTTTTCGGTGACGAGTCACTGCGGATTCCAGCTTTACTTTACGTAGTGCATACTTATAATTCCATCGTAATCAAATTGCTTGCCGCAGAAGTGATTGGCTCACATGGGCTAACAGCTTACACAGATTTCTGTGCTCAAACAGCCTCGTTATTAACAGATGATGAGATGCTGGATCAGTTAGAGGAACAAGTTGAAGAAGGTGAGCTTTTCTCTAGTGCAAGAATAACTGGTTTTGTAGAAGAGGCTATTTTCAGTTGGTACCTTGATGTCTCCAGAATCACAAATGAACTGCCTTCAGTATTGCGTGATATGTTGGTCTCCATTGCACTATATCGAACTGATTATCTTGATGGTGCCAGAACTAACGATATCCTCAAAAACTTCTATCAGAACCTCGTTCCTGAAATATTGCGAAAAAGCCTAGGCGAATTTTACACTCCTGACTGGCTCGTAGAGCTTGCTCTTGGCGAACTGGATATTCATGATTGGTCATCCAAACGATGCTTAGATCCGACATGTGGGTCGGGCTCATTTTTAATTGCAGTGATTCGTCGGATCAAGCAGAAAGCAACCGAAATAGGGTTATCGCCAAAAGATACACTCGATCTTATTCAGCGTAACGTCTGGGGCTTCGACCTTAACCCATTAGCCGTTCAAACCTCTCGTGTGAATTATCTGATTTCTATAGCTGATCTGCTTGATAAAACTCGTGGCGCCCAGATAGAAATTCCAGTTTTGCTTGCAGATGCTGTATACTCTCCCTCTCCGAGTTCAAACAAAAAAGAAGGCTTGGTCGAGTACCGAATAGGAAGTTCGCAAGCCAACCTAGTTTTTCGATTACCTCAATCAGTAGCATTTGTCAGAGAGCGATTAGAACACCTTTTCAACTTATTTGAAGAATCGATCCTGGAAGAAGTCTCTCCAAATGAAGTGCTGAGTCTTGCACTGAAACAAAAGCTGGTCACAGAAAATGAGTCCGAAGAGTTTCAAGATGAACTTCAAGATACGTACAGTCAGGTTTTAGACCTCCATAAGAGTAACTGGAATGGTATTTGGTTTAGAATTGCCCAAAACTTTTTCTGGTCCTCTGTCGCTGGTTATTTTGATGTCGTAATGGGTAATCCCCCTTGGGTTAGATGGTCAAGCCTGCCAGATGAATACAGAGAGCGAATCAAACCAACCTGTGAAAAGTACGATATCTTTTCGAAAACACCCCATTACGGAGGTAATGAACTAGATATTTCGGGCATGATCACTTACACGGCTGCAGACAAATGGCTGAAAGATAGTGGTATATTATGCTTTTTGCTAACACAGACACATTTTCAGTCGCCTTCTTCAGCAGGTTTTCGTTTGTTCTCAATTGATCTTGAGTATTCGCTCCCCCCTCTGAAGATAATTGATTTGAAGGCACTTAAGCCGTTCCCAGATGCAGCTAATAAAACGTCTCTCGTGCTTTTTCAAAAGCGAGCGAGGCACAAAATCAACTATCCCATTGAGTACAATATCTGGTTAGCAAAAGAGGAGTTTACTAGAGCTATACCGATATATTCAACTAAAGAAGAAGTTTTAAACAGAGTACAAATCCAGAGATGGGAAGCGAATCCAGTTGGTGAAGCTGGCAGTCCATGGGCGATATTACCGCCTGGAAGATTTGGAGATCTGGAACGTCTTTCACGACCAAGTGAATGGGTTCGAGGCAGGAAAGGCATTACTGCCGATTTGAACGGTGTTTTTTTTGTCGAGATAACCGACACCAATAAAGAAGAAGGTCTCGTTGAGATCTGCACCAGACCCGAAGCAGGTAGGCACAACATTGGTTCCAAGCGAAAAGTTTGGATCGAACCTGATTTGCTCTACCCCCTTATGAAGGGATCTTCAGACTTCAGCGCATATAAGGTTCACTTAAAACGAGAGCTTTATGTCTTTGTCCCAAACAGCGGAATTGTTAAAACAGCATACGAACAGGCTGAGGAACGATTGAACAACACCCTGCCGTTAACGAGAAAGTATTTTCGAAGTTATAGCTCACTATTAAAGAATCGTTCCACTTATAAACGTCGTATGGCTAAAGCTCCGTTCTATTGCATTTACAATGTCGGCGCGTATACGTTTGCTCCCTATAAGGTGGTGTGGGCTGAACAGTCAGGGACTTTCAAGGCCGCGGTGGTATCCAATGCCCAAGTGCCGTTAATTGGTAAGCGACCTTACGTCCCAGATCACAAAATCTTTTGGCTCAATCGGTGTTTCAGGGAGTTAGCCCAGCAAGTTGCCTAATAGGCTACTCATCAAGGCTTTCCCCCTTTTTCTGGCATTATGCACAAATTCAAA
>JANQPU010000185.1 GCA_028285315.1 Acaryochloris sp. IP29b_bin.176 | reverse complement strand
TGAAACTCTCTACCAATAAGCTACCTGAATATCAACGGGGGATGAGAGCGATGGAGCTTGTCTGTGCTGGGGTATAGTCTCCATGTCTCCCTCCCAGCTATCCTCCTCAATGCTGACCAAGATGAACAATGTATTACCCTCCCGGCCCAGTTTGGCAGTGGATATATCCGGCGACATCTCTTACAGCCAGGACTAATCTTAGATATTGCAGATGTTGAACTGAACTACAATCACGTCAATCGCATTCAGTTACATTCCCCCCAGATGCCCCTGACCGCTAGTTTTTACCTATCGGGTCGGGCCATTGTAACCAATGAAGCTTTGTCCGCACCCCAGACCGAACAGGCTGGAAATAACTATTTGTACCATTTACCTCAAACGGCCGAAATTGAGGAATATCATGCCAATCAGCGGATCTGTTGTTTAAAGCTCTATTTTGAGTTAGACCATTTTCCGCAACTCAATCTCCAACAACTCGCGGCCCAATCATCAAATTTAAGTAACCCCATCCATAACCCTTATCCGCTGTACTGTGAAAATCCGACGACTTCTAGAATGCACTTAGTGCTTGAACAATTGGTGACTTGCTCTTTGCAAGGGATTGCCAGAAATGTTTATCTGGCAGGTAAAGCCCTTGAATTTCTGGGCTTGCAGTTGGAAGCAATCATCACGCCCAAGTCTTCCTTACCTGCCTGCCTGCACCCCACGGATGTTGAGCAGATCCACAAGGCCCGTCACATCTTAATTCAGAACTACTTAAATCCTCCATCCCTGATGGAATTAGCCCGTCAAGTAGGTATTAACGATCGCAAACTCAAGCAAGGCTTTCGCGATGTCTTTGGCACGTCTGTATTTAACTACTTGTACCAATA
Source organism: Acaryochloris sp. IP29b_bin.176 (assembly GCA_028285315.1). GTDB lineage: Bacteria > Cyanobacteriota > Cyanobacteriia > Thermosynechococcales > Thermosynechococcaceae > Acaryochloris. The sequence goes on along the minus strand of JANQPU010000185.1, from coordinate 6,378 downwards.
CCGCATGGACAAAGCCCGCCAACTGCTCACTTCTGGGCAATGGAATGTGGCCGAAACTGCCCATGCCGTAGGTTATGCCAGTCGAACTGCCTTTGTCGCTGCCTTTACCAAGCAGTTTAAGGTGAGCCCTAATACCTATCGTCCTTAACGACGCCCCTCATTGACTCTGATGGGGCAGATATCAACACCGTTATTTTCTGACTTCTAAAAAATAGTCCTGCTATCAGACAGAAAAAGTCCGTCTGCAAGACGGCATTGTGTCAAAAGTGACATCCCACTCTAGTAATTTATATTGAGAAGTTTTCTTAATAACTAGCCAGTCCACTGTTGAACGTGGGTCATGGATATTCAAGAACCTTTGCCATTTGCTGTTTGTAACCGTGTGGGGAATGAGTACTAGACCGTCTTTGAACATCATTTATATCTGTTTGGGTGCCCTGGGAACATCCCTGGGAACACTGGGTGCGGCCCATGCAGCTCAGTCTCCGTCAAACCCGTTCCAGCTTATCTCTGACCAGAGGGGCTGTAGGAGCCGTAAAGTTGAACCTACCGTTCTATATCCAAGTAAGTCCGAACATCGTGTTGCCCAAGTAAATCCTCTGCCCATTTCCGTGATTACGCAAGTGACCCTTGAGTCTACTGAGGGCGGGGTCAATATTGTGTTGACGGTTGCTAACGGTGATACCTTGCAGGTGACGCCTTCTGGTGACGGGGCCACCTTTATCGCTGATATTGAGAATGCTCAGCTCAATTTACCCACTGGGCAAACCTTTGAAGAAGATAACCAGATCGCAGGCATACGCTCAGTCTCTGTAATACCTGTAGATGTCAATCGCTTGCGGGTGACCGTGATTGGTGATCAGACAGAATTAAGTCATCAAATTCAACCCAATCCTCAGACCCTCGTTTTCAGCATCAACACCCAAGAGACATCTCAAACAGCAGACTCTCCAGAGACTCCACCTGCGGATACTCCTGCAGCTAACGGTGAAGATGATGATTTAGAAATTGTCGTTACAGCCACTCGGACGGAAGAGCCCCTTGCAGATGTCCCCCGTGCTGTCACCATCATTACTCGCGAACAGTTAGAGCAAGAAGCCCTGTTAAGGAATGACCTGACCTCAACCCTGGGCAAATTTGTACCCGGCTTTGGACCACCAACAGCGGATGGTCGTACCCGTGTTCAAGATTTGAGAGGTCGCCCTGCGCAAATTTTGATCGATGGCATCCCCCAAACCGGCAATGCCTCCTTTGATACTGAGTTGTCAGCCATTGATCCATCGGTTATTGAACGGATTGAAGTGGTCAGGGGACCTAGCGCAGTCTTTGGAGATGGTGCAACTGGCGGGGTCATTAATATCCTGACTCGTGCCCCAGTTGAGGAAGGGGTTCAAGGGCAATTAGGACTCACCCTCCGTCCCGATTTTGAGCACTTATCTGAGGATGGATTTGGCTTCAAGGTGGATGCCAGTCTGTCAGGCAAGCAAGGAAAATTTGATTTTCTAGTGGGGGTAGCATTTGACCTATACCAATAAGTCTCCAAGAGTGTAATTTTGATTAGTGACTAAAGTAGACTAGGAGAGGATTTCACAGATTTGAAAATTACGCTTGCAGGCACAGTTTGGTACTAGATGGTGCCATCTTTGATGGAGAAGGAGATCGTATTCCGCCAGATGGCTTAACCACAGACAACAACACTTTTAACCTGTTCACAAAAGCGGGGGTTGATATCACTGAGGATCAGCGCCTACAAGTCTCCTACAACTTCTTTCAAAACGATTTTGCCAGCGATTTTATGTCCGATCCGATTGTTTTAGGCATCCCTGGAGAGCAAGATGCTGAAGCTTTGAGAGTGGGACCAATCACCTTTGATGACAGCCCATCCCAGACTATCCATAATGTCAATTTGACCTATCGCCATCAAGACTTATTGGGCGCTGAATTACGGACTCAGGCTTACTTTCGCAAAACTGATCTAACCCAAATTCCAGGTGATATTCGTAATCTCTTTCCCATGGGAACACCCCCATTTTTGCCTGTCATTTCTCAAACCAATTTAGATTCTCTAGAGGTCGGTGGACGGTTTCAGCTCGATACCCCTATTACAGATCGCTTTAAGATTCTCTGGGGTGCTAACCTTTCCTATGAAGAGAATGAGCAGTTTTTCAATTCTCTAGATCCAGTCGATTTTGACCTCAACCGCCGTGCCCGCATCATCGGTACGGCAACCCAATCGCCGTTTTATACCGTACGCACCATCGGTGCTTTTTCCCAATTAACCTGGGATGCGGTGGATCAGCTATCCCTCACCGGAGGGATTCGATATGAAAATATTCGCTTGTCTGTCGATGACTATGCGGCCAGTCCCTGTGCAAATTTTGGGATTGCGCCACCCGCACAAATCCAAGGATGAAAAGACGTAAAAAAAATCCATAGCTCTTATCGAGCTACAGATTGCTTTAGACAAAACTAGGTACTGTTCTCTTAAAGAGTGATAAATCTGTGAGAATCTTTACCACTAATATGTTCTAGCTATTTTTTAACGGAAAATTCTAGAAGTCTTTGTGAATTTAGGTTTTATGCCTCTATCACTCCTTAACAAAACAATACCCAAAACTAAGGGTTTCAGCCCCAACTAAAACGTAAAAGTAGTCCGAACAAGTGGAACAATAACATCACTATTATTATTATTATTATTATGCTCAGGGTTTAATATCCAGATAACACCTGGAGTAATGTGGATGTTCTCATTTACCCTAAACTTATATCCGGCCTCTAGATGATAAGAAGTGCCAGGATTAGCATCATCAACATTGGCCAATACACCCGGAACACCATTCTGAATAGTAGAACTCGCGCTCTGAATCTTGTAGGGTTGACCAAAGAGAACATAACCAAGATTCCCCTCAAATCCTAGATCAGGGAATTGCAATGAGCCAGCCCAGGTTAGATACTCAGCACTTTGGTCATCTGTGGCATTCGCTTGGCTAGTTCGGGCAAAGGTATAGCCCACCCATCCTGAAAAATTCACCCAATCAGCAGCTTGGATAGTCGTTTGAAATCCTAAGTGATCTGCTGATGTATCCAAACCGTTCCCAAAAGGTTGTTGATTATTGGTGGTGGTACTGGAAGTCACATTAACATTACCAGCCTCATCAAAAGAGCGCACATAGGTTAAACCAAACTTGGCATTCTCAATGGGTTCAATGACCAATTGAGCCAAAGCCGCATAGCTCCCTTCGATCAATCCCCCCCTGGGATTGGCAATATCATCTCCAGCGCCTGTTGCATTTTGTCCTTGATCAGCCAAATAGGCTACGGACAGCTCAACTTGATCGGTAATATCCCAATTAGCTGTCACCCCTATCCCATTCCCTCCTTGACGGAAAATGGGGTTAAAGCGGCCAAAACGGCTGAGAGAACCACTACCATCACTCTTCAAGTATGGATTAAGGGTGTCAACATTATCTTGATACTCCCCTGCGTTGGCATCAATTTTAATTTTGAGGTTTTCAGCAGGCTTGAATTGATAATTTAATTCGGTCAACACCACATTTGTATTGCCTCTACCATCAAATGAGAGGCGAGACATATTCGAATTGGTTGAATTGCCCAGATTAGGGACATTATTGATATCAAAACGGACTCTCAGCCGATCCGAACCTGTAAAGCTAGAGTCAAAGTTGAGGCGGGTTCGCTGAGCCAGAAAAAAGCGATCTTCTTCAAATCCATTATTCGCACCAGTGAGATCTGCGCCTCCTTCATCAATGGCATACCCTGAGCCAAAAATAACTTCACCTACCAGTTTTGTAGTGGTAGAGAATTGTTGTGATTCTACGGTTGCAATCCGAGCTTCTAAACCATCAACTCGACCTCGAAGTGTCGCCAGTTCAGCAGCAAACTCATCTTGAAGCGCTTTAAGGGCGTCTAAATCTTCTTTAGTGGCAAATCGATTGCTGAGGTTATCCAAACAGGCATTGACTAAAGCCGCTGCTTCCCGCCGAGACATGGCTCGACTCGGGCGGAACGTACCGTCTGGGTACCCTGCAACACATCCATAGCGTTCAACTAGAGATTGAATCGCTTGAAAAGCCCAATCATCAGGTTGCACATCCGAAAGTTGAGACACAGAGGTTACCTGTTCCAGGGTATCTTCTGAAGTTGCCTCCAAAATCTCTGAAGGAGTGACAGCCTCCTTGTCATCAGCTTGAACTGCAAACTCATCTGCTAATCGGACTGTCTGAGAAGGGGGCGTCAACGCCTTAGTTTCTGTCACGATTGGCTCAGTTGCTATAGCTTTTAGCGGTATTGCAATCACCCATCCTAATGCCATCGAAGCAACTAGTCGTAATGTATATTTGTTCGCCAACATAATCCATCTCCTCACACAAGGTTTACTAAATTGCTATGGAATCAGTTGGGAGCAAACAAATCAGAACGAGATTTTCAATAAGAACAAAATCAAGCAATAAGTTAATGATTCTTGATACCACAATCTAGCTGATATTACTTAGGAATCGAAAGCTTTTAGCTATCTTTAGAGAAGGAATCTAAAAAGAGTTATTCTTCCACAAAATAGTCAGATAGATGAGATAACCTCTTGCTAGTTTGTAAATTGAGCTTGTCGTAAGAATGTCTGACAAGTAAGCGTAATTCTGATTCTTCCCAAGCTAATTCCAAATTTATTGAGACTAACTCTTAATTAGTTTTTAATCATATCAGTAAACGATGACATTCTGACTTAATCTCTTTTTGGGCTACCAATTTAAGCTGGGAAAGCTTGTAGGCTAGGCATTTGAGGCTGTAGAGATTTTCTGGAACGTCTTGATTAGGGTAGCTCATCCATTTGTTCAATGACCCACTCGAATAGATCTGGAAAGGGTTTACCAAATAATCGTTGAGGGTTGTCCACACTAGGCGAGCCAGCCATGCCAGCCCTTCTTCGCTTTCCCACAGCCAAGATTCTGGATACTACAGTGGACCACAGACTCAACCTCTAATGCCTTCCGGGAGGTTATAGAATGCTCACTCTCGGTATGTCGCAGCGTTGTAAATCAGGTCATCTGCTGGATTACGACAATACCGAATACGATAAATAACACGCCACCTATGGCGGTAAGCAACCGCTCTGAAATCCGTCCAGCAATCAATTTGCCACAGACGACTGCAATCGCAGCACAAATAGCATGGCCCAAAACAGCTCCCAGGAAAACCCCATAAGGATTTTGGGCGGTTGCCAGAGTAATCGTCGCAACCTGGGTCCGGTCCCCCCACTCCGCCACAAAGGTCAAAGTAAACGCTTCCATCCATACTGCTCTACCTGACCAAGCAGTAACACCTTGCTCCCGACATTGGACGGTCTCTAATGCATCAGCTTGCTCATGAACCATCCTCTCATTGCCGGACATTTGCATCGCATCATTGAGCAGCTTGAGGCCAAAGCCGATAAACAAGGCCACCGATATCCCTTTGACATACTGCTGAGGAAAGACTGTTGCCACCTGTCCAATCCAGACCGACAAGGCCGTCATTGTAGCCAGAGCGATGGTTACTCCCCCATAAACCCAGCGTCGTGGGTGACGCATCGCTAGAATGGCACCGATAAAAAAAGTTTTGTCACCCAATTCTGAAAGCGTAGTTAGTAACAATCCGGCTGTAAATCCAGGCAAGAGGCTCATTTGCTGCTCCAGTAATGTATTGCATGAGCAGGCATGACAGGTATTTCAAAAGACCCCATCAAGCCCACTATCGTTTGGACTTAATGAAGGTCTCGCTTGCAAGCTAGAAAATTCTAATTTGCCGTCTGAACCAGGTTTAACACCAGTATGTTGACTCAGACGATGGGCCTTGTGCGGCTAAAGCTACTCCCCTTCGTTCAGGACGATAGTAGCATTATTTTGCTGAATCAAGATCATAAAAAAATCAATAAATAGTATTAATAATAATTCAGTATTTTCATATTTGTCTCATTTTTGTAGTTTGCAGGTTTTTCATTTTTAATTCACTTTTTAATTGAGCTTCTTCTAATCCATATGACACACCCATTGCAATTCATCACTGGAACATGAGCCGAGATCACTTATAAATTCGCATGATGGCGATGACTTCCTTTCCTCGCTTCAAACAATTTCCGTGCCATTCAACTCAATCGTTGGAACTGGCAAAATGATCTAAGCCAGCAGAACTGAAAACTCGATATTCTGAGTTAATAAATCGGAAGTTTCGCTGTTTTATTTCTAAGATGAAGATCTGACAAAAGCAAGGCAAGCTTCTAAACGCTTACTGATCTAATCAACCCTGAGTAACTGACTGTTGACAGCGTGGACAAAGTGCATGAATGGTGAGCTGACAATCTAGGAGGTGAAATCCGGCTTCCTT
>JANQPU010000049.1 GCA_028285315.1 Acaryochloris sp. IP29b_bin.176 | reverse complement strand
TTTAAGCGGATAGATCTAGGTTCAACCCCTAGGCGGCCCACCAGGGTTGTTAGCTCAGTTGGCAGAGCAGCCGCCTCTTAAGCGGAAGTGCGTAGGTTCGAACCCTACACAGCCCATCATCCTGTTTGGGGTGAAACCGCCAGAATGTCTGGCATTGATTTCGTTGATATTAGTCAGCCAAGTTAGGAGTGGTGTGATGACTGTCGTAGTAATGGAGGTAATAAACGTCGAGAAGCATCCGAATGCTGACTCTCTAAATATCTATGCGATGCAAGTTCCTGGATCTCCTCCTATTCAGGTGATTGCTAACTTGGAACGCACCTATGAGGTCGGCGATCGCATTCTGGTTGCCCAGGTAAATTCTGTTCTCAAAGACGGAACCAAAGTCAAAGCAACTAAGTTGCGAGGTATTGTGTCCTACGGGATGGCACTGGGTAAAACGGAATTACCGATTGGTGAAGATGTATCTGATACATATTGCCAGCAATCCGTTGTTCAATCTGTGCAAATGCAGCGATGGCCAAGTGTGGAACTCCTGCACAATGTTCGTCGTAGTTTAATTGCCCTAGAAGCCACTCCAGTGGTGACTTACCGGGCAAAAATCAAGCTGGATGGAACCAATGCTGGGGTGCAAATCTTCTCGGATGGTCGTGTGGCTGCCCAAAGTCGTTCCCAGATCATCACACCTGATGATGACAATATGGGATTTGCCCAATGGGTCAGTCAACAGATGGATTACTTCGCTGAGTTGGCGGGTCATGAACATATCACGATCTTCGGTGAATGGTGTGGTCAGGGGATTCAAAAGCGGACTGCTATCTCTAAAATCGATCGCAAAATCTTTACGGTGTTTGCGGTCCAGTATGGCGGAGTAGAAAACGAAGTCAGCAAGCTGGAAATCAATCCAAATCAGATTTCCCAGGTTTTACCACCTCATCCAGATATCTTTGTCTTACCTTTTATGGGCGAGCCATTGACCTTGGATTTTGGCAACCGAGACCAATTGGAATCCGTCGTCAATTCCATCAATCAGCTCGTGTCCGAAGTTGAGCAAATCGATCCTTGGGTCAAAGCGACCTTCGGCATTGAAGGGTTGGGGGAAGGGCTGGTTCTCTATCCTCAAATCCAAACACGGGTGGATCGACTGACCTATCCCGAGCTGATGTTTAAGGCGAAAGGCGAAAAACATCAAGTGGTCAAAACCAAACAGCCAGTGCAGCTAGACCCTGAATTCGTTAAAAGTATTGATGAATTTGTGGTGTTGATGGTGACTCCCGCTCGATTAGAGCAAGGATTAACCGAGAGTTGTCAGGGGCCATTGGATATGAAGCAGTTGGGTGGCTTCCTCAAGTGGCTGGCTCAGGATGTACAAAAAGAGAGTAGGGCTGAGTTAGAAGCAGCACAGCTTTCTTGGAAGGACGTTAATAAAGCGGTTACCCATGCGGGGAAGTCTTGGTTTCGCGATCGCATCCTGTCCCTTCCTGACATTGCTCAGTAGGTGGGTGGTCACTGTCGCTCCTATTGGAGTTGAGCATTGGCCGCCTCCCAACTCCAGTTTTCTGGAGAAAGCCAATTCAAAAGATGATTGCTTGCTAGTCAAGATGTAAGTCTAATGGTTAAATCCAGCACCGATAAAATCGCACAAGAATTTTGTGATTGCACGCTACCCAAAGCAGCGTGGACTCATGAAGCTCATCTGCGGGTAGGGCTTTGGCATCTGATGCATTATTCCCCACAAACTGCGTTGAATCTACTGCGGGAGCGAATTCAAAGGTACAACGTTGTCTGTGGCGTAGTGAATACAGAGACATCTGGCTATCACGAGACCATCACGCAATTTTATCTCAGGGTGATTGTTTATTTCCTTGCCAGGCAAGATGTCTCGCAACCCATCGATCAACTGGCTGAGGCTTTGATAAAGGAGTGGGGCGATCGCAATCTCCCCTTGAGCTACTACTCAAAGGCTCGGTTAATGTCGAAGGAGGCCAGGCAGCATTGGGTAGAGCCAGATCTGGCTCCAATGCCCAAAGCATAAGTTCACGGGTGGGGATGGATTTTGCGATCGCAAATCACCCTCCATAACCTGACACAACTCCAAAGTTTGCAACTACTCTGGAGCAATGCAAAATCCCAACCCTCATAGCGGAGATGGAGCAAGAGGGGCTCGGCAGTTTCATAAGCTGCACATCCGTGAGTGCAACTCTCACCTCCGCTACCAAAACTTGAGCTGGTGTAGCTCAATGGCTAGAGCAATTGTCTTGTAAACAATAGGTTGCAGGTTCAACTCCTGTCACCAGCTTGTCCGATTATTGTAGGTACAGAACGATGATTCTTCTCACTAGACGATTCCAAAAGGCGCTAATCCATGAATGCTCGAATCGAAATTGTCCAAACTGATATCACAACCCTTAAGGTAGATGCGATTGTCAATGCGGCCAATGAGTCCTTACTTGGTGGGGGTGGCGTCGATGGAGCGATTCATCGAGCAGCCGGGCCGCAACTCTTAGCAGAATGTCGAACCCTTAAAGGCTGTAAAACAGGCCATGCCAAAATCACAAAAGGATATCAACTTCCAGCACAGTATGTGATTCACACCGTTGGTCCAATTTGGCGAGGAGGGGGAGCCAATGAACCGATTTTGTTGCAAGCCTGCTATCAACGCAGTTTAGAGTTAGCCGTTGACAATGCGATTCAAACCATAGCCTTTCCTGCCATTAGCTGCGGAGTCTATGGCTATCCGATAGACCAAGCCTGTCAGATCGCGTTTGAAACGACCCTCACTTTCTTACAGGAAAATCAATCCATAACCAAGGTTATCTTTGCCTGCTTTGGCGACTTGATTTATAACACCTACCTAAAAATAGCGGAACAGTCTAATAAATAGGTGCAAGAATTTGTATAGCAATCGCCATATTGTGTAAGACGTAAGATAGAGATGCCCCCTCATTGTTTGTCTTTGTGATGCCCAAGACCTATAGTTACGACTTACGGTGCAA
>JANQPU010000040.1 GCA_028285315.1 Acaryochloris sp. IP29b_bin.176 | reverse complement strand
GAATATCCTTCATTAGATAACCACAAGCCCCGGCGAGGAGTGACTGTACAATAAACTCTTCGTCATCAAAGGTCGTTAGCATAATCACTTGGCAAGTCGAGAGTGCCTGCCTAATTTTTGCAGTTGCTTCAACGCCATTCATCTCAGGCATCCGCACATCCATGAGAATAATACTGGGCTTAAGGTTGAGGGCTTTCTCTACTGCATCTTTACCATTCGTTGCTATGCCAACAACGTCTACATCCTCTTCAAGCTCTAGCAAAGAGGAGATGCCTTCTCGAACAAGATATTGATCATCGACGAGCAAAACTTGGATTCTAGGGGTCATAACGATTGGTCCGTACTCAAACTTGCCTGCAAATGATCCTGGGGCATACGAACTGCAAGGGTTGTGCCTTGGGGGCTACTGGTGATGTAGAGGGTTCCACCCATCAGACTGAGTCTTTCTTGTAAGCCGATTAATCCGTGGGTTGTTTGTTGACTCTCTCGCGATTTCCAGGCAGCTACGTCAAATCCCGAACCATTATCTGTCAGTTTTAGCCTGACATCTTGAGAACCGAAGTCTAGCGAGATATGGGCTTGACTCGCATTGGCATGCTTATATACATTGGTCAACCCTTCCTGAATCGTGCGATATAGCGTCATCAGCTTCAGTCTGCTGTAGCTCGAACTGTCCCCTGTTTGATTGAGCGTTAAATCGAGTTCACTATGATCCAGGCGTCGGATCAGATCATTGAGAGACGCTTGAAAGGAAAATGGAGCCCCCCCCTGCCGCAAACTGCTGACCGACGCGCGCACATCTTTTAAGGCATCTTGCACAGTCTGTTGCGCATGCTTTACAGCTCCGAAAGCCCGGTTCGGATCTCGCTCTCTGTAAGCACTGGCTTTTGCCAGTTGAATATTAATCGCTGCCAGATGATGACCCAGACTGTCATGGATGTCACGTGCCAATCGGTTACGCTCTTCCGTTGCCGCTAAGTCAGCGACACGGATGGCATAGCTTTGTAGTTGTTTATGGGAGGCTTCGAGAGTGGTCAGTAAATCGGTTAGCTTTTGCTGAGTCTGAATCGCTTGTGACATAGCTTGAGCTAACAACAGGGTGAACAATAACGTAATTAGCGAACCTGTGCTTCTATCCACGAGTCCACCTATCCTTGGTACACCTGTTTTAACGCTTCCATTCGCTAACGGCGGAGGTAGTGGCCTTATATCTCCAATATTGGCTGCATTAAGCCAAAAAAGCACGATAACACCCAGCAATGCCATGAAATAACTCAAGCGTCTACTGACCCCTAAGTAACAATATAAAAGGATGGGTAAAAAAAGAATTTTCGAGTAATGAAGGTCAGTAATTAGACAAGCGCCTACAAATAGGATCAGCCTGATGAACAAGGAAGTGGGCTCAATCTTGCCTGACGTTGCGAAACGCGATTTGCCCACCGCCCACAGCTCAAGTCCTATCAGCGCCAGAACTATTGTTACAAAAATCCAAAAACGCAAGTTTTCTGGCGCTTCGATGACAGATCTCGGCCCAATGCCACCCTCCACCCAGTCTAAGAAACCTGCTAGGAGCACAGAGGTATCTACCGCCAATGCAATGGAGCGGTAACGCTGATAGAGAAGGTTCAGTTCCTGAGCCATTTGAGCAAGCCTAAGCACAGGTAGACTCGAAACAAAATAGTGGTTGAGCTTAACATCTACTTTGATATTTAGCAATATGAGTCATTAGACCCATGACTTATGGCTATTTTTTTTAGCTGGTTGGCACATCAAAAAACATAAAGCAAGCTTTATGCTCAAACCACGTAAAGGCTATGCGATTTAACTGATGAGAAATTGCCTTGTAGCCGTTCACCTAAAAAAGCATAAAATTTTCCATTTTTTATTCTGATTTCTATCTGTACTGAATAATCATTGCCAAAAAATACAAATGATTTTCTGAAGCCCTTATATAGCTATGCCTTACCCACAAGTCTTGAAAGTATTGTGATGGTTAGGTTTGGGATATGCGATAAAGTGTAACCTGACCACTGACATAGCGAAGCGAATAT
>JANQPU010000004.1 GCA_028285315.1 Acaryochloris sp. IP29b_bin.176 | reverse complement strand
TGGGGTTGGTATAGTGGCAATATCATTGTCAATAAGGTGAGCTGGAGATACATCATTTGCAGCCCATCTTTTTTCTTGTCTATCTGGTTATTGCCCAATTAGCAAGGTGTTCACGGGACATGTCGCCCTCTCAGGGGTCAACTTCTAAATTAATTTTGCGGTCTACAGCTCGGTCGTAGGTTTGAATGTAATATTCGTTGCTCGGCTCAGCAATCTTGAGAAGGTCGTCTCAGTCTAGAGTGTTTGATTCCACCGTTTTGATTTTTAGGGCCATCTCAGCTATGCAGATCCAATGCGGCACCTACCCCACATCTAACCATTTACCGGATAATGAGAGGGGAATTACGCAGTAATAAGGGAAAAATTTGGGGCTTTCTTGTTATACCTGATTGCAAAGTTGCTGATCCGCTCCAGGAGAAGGGACTTCACCGACTCTAGCTTGCTGTTGCCGATGACCGACAAATCGCTCCAGCGCAATTAAGGCCCGATTGTAATCAATGATCGCTTGCAAGCGATTACTGCGGGTTCGCGTGAGTTCTGTTTCGGCGTTGCTGACTTCGAGTTGTGTTCCGATACCAGCCCGCGATCGCAACCGAGCCAGCTCTAAACTTTGTTCCGCCTGGAGGACTGCACATTCATTGGTCGCGATATTATTGAAGCTGGATTGCAGCGTAAAGTAGTTCTGTTCCACTTGGAACCGAATCAGGTTTTTAAAGTTAGCAAACTGAGTTTCAGCAATCTTCGCCCCCAAGGCTTGCTGTTTTGCACTCGCCTTTGTTGCTCCCCCGTCAAATAGCAACTTGGTCACTTGTGCCCCCAGGGAATAACCAAATGCCTCCGTCGGATCGCCTAAATCATAGGCGAACGTCCCACTGGCTGCTACACTCACCTGCGGTCCGAAACTCCCTTTAACCAGTCGTTCATTTTGCTGGGCAATCTGTCGCTGATCCAAGATCTCTCCCAACTCAGACCGATTTTGCTGGGCTTTGGCAATCGTATCCGTGATCGACAGGGGCCATAACCCTGCAATTTTGACTGGATCAGCAGCAGACAAAGTTGCAGTGGGGTTTAGGCTTAAGCGCTGGGCTAACTGACGACGAGCAATTTGCTGTTGGCTTTGGGCTTGAGACAACTGCTGTTTTTGGTTCGCAAGCTGCACTTCTGATCGCAGCACATCAAAACGGGTCCCCAACCCAGCCTGTTCTAGAGCCCGAGTATTATCCAAGGTCTCCTCAGCATTTCTCACCGCTGCCTCGGCAATTTGCACCAACTCATCAGCCTGCTGCATATCGTAATAATCATTGGAGACATCCAACCGTAGCTGTTGTAGCTGCGTCTCTAAGGATTTTTCGGCAGCATTGACGGCGGCTTGAGCTGCCCGAATACTGGCTGGGCGCTGACCCGAGGTAAATACATCATAGTCAAGCTGCACGCTGGTATTAAACAGATTGCTCACGGAAGAGGGTGACGAGTCTCGAATGACTTGAATTTGATTCTGTAGTCCTAGGATCGTTTGATTGACAATTGCCGTTTGGACGGCATTTAAACCCGGCAATTGAGCCTGTAATTGCTGAATTTGATCTTCAATAATTGCTATTTGGGCTTCTTCCTGCTGTTTAATGGCGATCCGCGTAAGCGCAGAATCTGTCCGATTCAGGCTAGCCTGAGCGCTGAGGCTTGGGAGTTCAGCAGCCTTGGCTTCTGCTAAAGCCGCTTTGGACTGGCGCAACTCCAACTCCACTACCTGCAAATCTCGATTATTTCGCTTAGCAAGTTCCAATGCCTGTTCCAGGGTAATAGCCTGATCGAGATTCAGATCAATCGTGACATCTTCAGGGACCGTAGGCACATCCAGTACCTTTGGTTCAGGATTCAAAGGGACTGGATCGGTTGTGGGTAGGCGCAGTGGTTGCTCATTGGTTACCGAAGGTTGAAGGTCAATCGCTGCAGGGGTATCCTCTTGAGCCTGAGCTGAAACAGTCAGTGTTCCACCCAGTACCAATGCTGCACTGAGGCAACTGGCTTTGCCCCATTTCATCCACTCCATGTATTTCATAACGGCTCCCAGACCTGATGTCTTCGTTTAGTACTCTACCAAATCTATTTCTCGCTGACGCTCAAATGTGCCAGAAAATCTTGAATGTGGGTGTATTTGATGAGCCTGCCTTTAGTAAATCTGCTGCATCAGGGAATCTTGAGAATAATGTCCTTTCCTGGTTGGCGATCTGGCTATGCCCTTATCCGTAAGTGTACGTGACATCCAGACCTTAATCCTGTCCTATCACCCCGTCATCGTTATTGAAACTTTAGAAGAAGAACGCGTTCAAACCCTCCTCAAGCAAGCGACTCAGGAAATGTCTATTCCCATGTTTGAATGGAGTATTGCTCAAGGTCTGATTCGTTCTCCCGGCACCTTTGACGCCCCTTGGGTGAATGAATATGCTCCCCCAGGCACCCTCAAACCTGCCGCCATTGGTAATACTGCCGAACCCTTAGCAGTCCTCAAACATGTCCAGGATATGACCATTAAGGCCCTGTTCTGGCTCAAGGATTTTGGTCAACATTTTGAGGATCCTGAAACAGCTCGCCACTTTCGCGAAGCTGCGCAGCTCTTTTCCCAAAAACGCTCTGCTTTTGTATTGACGGGGGATAATATCGAGCTACCTAGGGAGATTGAACATGATGCCGTGGTCTACGACCTGAAACTGCCCGATCGCGACGAGCTCTCTCAGACCGTTAGGGAGGTGGTGCGGACTATGAGGCACAAACATCGCACCATCGTGGAACTAGAAGACCAGGATATGCAAGCCCTCGTCCAAGCCATGACGGGAATGACCTTGAAACAAGCCCGACAAGTTCTGGCCTACGCGGCCCTAGATGATGGCAAATTGACAACAGGCGATGTGGAACGAATTCTCCACCGTAAAGCCCAGTTAATTCGGGCGGGTGGGGTTCTCGACTATCTCCCCGTCGAAGATAATCGTGTGGAATGGGGTGGATTTGCGAATCTCAAACAGTGGCTCGCCCGCGCCCAAGTGGGATTTAGTCCAGCAGCTAAGGCTCTCAACCTTACTCCCCCGAAAGGCATCTTGATTGTGGGGATTCAAGGATGCGGAAAGTCCCTCGCGGCAAAGGCAATTGCTAGAGAATGGAAAATGCCGCTCCTGAAGTTAGATGCAGGCCGCCTCTACGATAAGTATGTCGGGGAATCAGAAAAGAACTTTCGTAAAGCCATCTCTCTGGCAGAATCAATGGCCCCTGCCGTCCTATGGATTGATGAAATCGAGAAAAGCTTGGGGGCTACCGGGTCTGATTCAGATGGGGGCCTCAGTCGGCGGATGTTTGGCTTTTTCCTCACCTGGATGCAGGAAAAGTCTCAAGAGGTGTTTGTGGTTGCTACGGCAAATGATATCTCCCAAATTCCACCGGAGTTGCTGCGTAAAGGCCGCTTTGATGAGATCTTTTATGTGGATTTGCCTGACTTACAAGAACGAGGAGCGATTCTGCGCATTCATCTGACGCTGCGCAAACAAGATCCCAGTCACTTTGATATGCCCACTCTTTTACAGGCAACAGAAGGCTATAGTGGTGCTGAAATAGAGCAGGGGGTTGTAGCCGCGCTCTATCGAGCCTTATACCTGGAGAAACCCCTGGATACTGATTTACTGGTTCAGGAAATTCAAGGCATGATTCCCTTATCTGTTTCGCGACAAGAACATTTGCAGCAGCTTCGCGCTCTAGCTAAGGATCGGTTTATGAATGCTAGATAGGTCTTGAACCAAAGTTTGACTGTACAGATCTGAATGCTTATTTCCCCCAGCCAAATCCCTCCGTTCATCAATTTCGTTAGCTTGATTTATGCATAAATCCATTCACTTACCCACCATTCTTTTCGGAACCGCCACCGCTCTGGTCTGGATGCAACCCCATACACTGGCGATGAGTGCCGCAGAAGTGAGTCAACTAGCTAAAAATGTCACGGTTCGGATTAGCAGTCCCGGCGGCATTGGATCGGGGGTGATTGTCAATCGCGAAGGCAATACCTATACCGTCGCTACAGCAGCACATGTGGTTGATCTGCCCAACACTTATGATATTCAAACCCCTGACCAACAAACTCATAAAATTAACACCACCAACATTCAAAAATTTAAGGGGGTAGATCTTGCCGTTGTGCAATTTACAAGTTCCCAGACCTATGCTGTCGCCAAGATGGGCGATGTCAATGATGCGCCGGAAGGGACCTCCATTTTCGTGGCAGGTTTTCCAGCCCGCACCCTGGCACTGACAGAGTCGATTTACAACTTCACTGAAGGAAAGGTGACGGCCAATGCCACTCAACCCCTGGCAGATGGATATGCCCTTGTTTATTCCAATAGCACCTTGCCAGGAATGAGTGGTGGACCTGTCTTGGATGGACAAGGCCGTTTGATTGCGATTCACGGTCGGGCAGATACCGCGACCATTAAACCCCAAGATGAAGAAACCAATCCCGACATATACATCAAAACGGGGTTCAATCTAGGGATTCCCATCAATACCTTCCTCAACTCACTGCCCACAACTCTCGCGTCCCTTAACTTAGGAACGCTCGACCCGCGTCCAGCAGCACATCAGCCTTCCGCCGCAAATTTTTACCTACAAGGTGGAGATAAACTGAAGCGTAGAGACTATGAAGGGGCCATTGCCAATTTTAGCCAGGCGATTGAGCTGAACCCTGAATATGCTGAAGCTTACTATAGCCGTAGTTTGGGATACTATCGGCAACGAAATTCAGCTAAGGCGATTGAGGATCTGTCCCAGGCGATTAAGCTAGATCCCAAGTATACCCAAGCCTATGTCCAACGGGGAGTGGTGAAAGCGAATTCTAGAAATACCCCAGGGTCTCTCAGTGACTATCGCCAAGCTTTAACCCTCAGTCCTTTGGATGCAACAATTCTCTATCGACAGAGTTTGTCTCAAGCTCATCTTCGGCAATATCAAGTGGCGCTGATGACCTTAAATCGTGCGATCGCAGTTAATCCCCGATTAGCTGAAGCGAAGGTAATGAAAGGGGTGATTCAGATCCTGCAAGATAATTCAAGAGGGGGCAATCCAGCTACTCCATCAAAAACAAAAACGATTGCTGAATTAGAACAAGTCAGAAGACTGCCCTTCAACTCAGCCATCACCGATATCCATAAGGGGTTACTCAGTAGCTTGCAGGGTGATCAGCAAACCGGTCTTCGCCTACTGCAATCTGCAGCTTTTAAGGCTCAACGGAAGGGGGATAACCAGTTAAATGACATTATCCGAGCCATGATCTTAAAACTGTCTCGGCGATAAGTCCTGTGGGTGCTGAGCCTGACTAATCTTCATAGATCCGAGCTTCAGGCGCGTTGGGGAATTCTTCACAATATTTTTCAAAATTGCTCTTGGGTTTCTCCACGAAATCACTTTTTTCGAGAATATCTCCAATGGAAATGATGCCGAGCAGATGATCTTTGACCACTGGGGCGCGGCGAATCCCGGTATTGGCAAACAAACGGGCTACGTATTCAACCCCTAAATCAGGATTGACGACAATACAGGGCTTGGTCATGACTTGGTAAACTTTCATCTTTTTGGGATCATAGCCAAAGGCTGCCACCTTATAGACAATGTCCGTTTGAGTCACCATGCCATAGGGATCACCAGCGTAGCGAGGCTCCACAATTAAGGCTCGAATGCCTTTATCTTTCATCTTGCTGACAGCGTCGGCGACAGTTGCTGAACCACTGATGGCAACGACATCGCGCGTCATAATTTCTTCTGCTCGCATCATGGCTTTAGGCTCCTTTGGGCTTGGGTAAGAGGGATGGATGAAGAATTGACAGCACAAGACACCAGTGAATAATCACACCTTGAATACTCTACCTGGTGAACTAGCCCTCCTGAACATTTGAGATGAGTGGAATAAGAACTCATAAAACAGAGCCGCCGTGCGGCTGATCCACATTGAGAGCAGCAGATAGTTGGGGCAGAACTCGTTCCTATTGGACTCATGCTCCTTTTCTGATGGCATGCACAATTTAGAGATGCTTATCTACGGTGCTCGTAAATTTCTCGTAGGGATTCATACCCACAAGGGTTTCTACAAGTTCGCCGGTTTTGAAGACTAACACTGCTGGAATGCTGCGAATGCCAAATTGCTTAGCAACGCTTTTATTTTGGTCAACGTCAACTTTGGTCACCTTAACCCGGCCATCGTAGTCCGCTGCCAATTGATCCATCATCGGACTCACTTTTTTACAAGGGCCACACCAGGTGGCTGTAAAATCAACCACTACAATGGGCTCATCTTTGATTAGTTGATCAAATTCATTGTCTTGAACGTAGGTTACAGCACTCATAAGAATTTAGGGGAATTAAAGTAGGGCGTCTTCTTGGTGGGTTTGAATGATGCAGTCAGAAACTGGATAGGTTACACAGGTCAAGACACAATCATTTGCGATTTGCTCATCATTCAGGAAGGACCGTTCAGGCTGATCGACTTCTCTTGAAATAACTTTGCCAGCACAACTGGAGCAAGCACCCGAACGACAAGATATGGGGAGAGCAATCTCATTTTCTTCCGCTGTGTCAAAGCTATACTAATCATCTTCCACGGCCATCGTGGCATCAATTCTTTCTGCTTCATTGATTCAGTCTGACTTTATAAGCTGCCATGTATTGAAATCCTTATAAGTTTGACAGGTAAAGTTTGGTGGCGACCAAAAAGAACCACAGGGATAAAGAGATAGAAAGCTTGAAGTTAAATCTTTCTGTCTTTGATAAGTGTCATGAATGCACGGTTGGTCAAAAAGAGGGGGACTAACTGCGTCTAAACGGCTGTTGGAGGAGTGATCCAACTCAACTTGAATTAAGATAGTGAGTATCACCAAAACACCTGGCAATAGGAACAGTCGGGAAAGGCTAAATAGCTATAGACCACTCAACCCTGTTATCCATAGCCAATAGTTGGTCTGACGAAAGACCTGTTACATCTCTCTATTATAGATCTTATTAGGTGTATATTTCTCCCCTACATAGCTAGGACGCAATTTTCTTGTAACATTTCTCTTAAGAAGCACCGGATGCTCTCATGCCTGCTGAAAAATGGGATGTAAGTGAGGTCAGCCTGAGGCTGAATCAGGGCCGTCGAGCCAAGGCGGCACAAGGTGGATATGCCGGATATGGTTCTCCTCCATTTGGTCAAGTTTCTTGTAATGGGGAGTTGGTCGATAATCCTCGTGAGGTGGAAATCATTGATTTGATACGTCGCCACCATAAGTCTGGTAAATCACTACAACAAATTGCGAATTGGTTGAATCAACACGGTTACACAACGAAGCGGGGTCGTCAGTGGCAACGGATTTCTGTTAAGCGGGTTTTGGATCGCCTGTATGGCAAAACGTCGTGCATCTCTGGAGCCACTAGACCGTCTCAGACAAATTAAGCTCTATTGTTAACTGGGTTGATCCAATCGGGTGTATTGATGGAACAAAACGATCCGATGATGTGTACTCCAAACTTGGAGGAAGCCATCAATTACCAACCGTTAGTCTTAGCCCCTGAAACTCCCCTAGTGGATGTGATTGCTCGTATGAGCCAAATGCCCTTTAGTAGCTGCACGTTAGGGGCGGAACCGCATTACTCCTTAGGGGCTGAGAAAAATACCACTCGACCGACCTGCGCCTTGATTATGCAAGATCAAAATATCGTGGGTATTTTGACGGAACGGGATATTGTTCGATTTGCTGCGGCAGGCATGGATTGCGATCGCGTTACCGCAGCCGACGTCATGGCCCATCCAGTCAAGACATTATCTCTGGCAGATTTCAAAGATATTTTTGCGGTGATGTTTCTCTTCCGTCGGTTTCGAATCCGCCACCTGCCCATCGTAGATGACCAGAATCAATTAATTGGGATTGCGGAACCGGGAAGTTTACGAAAAGTGCTCAAACCCGCTAATCTCCTCAAGCTTCGTCGGGTGTCTGAGGTGATGTCGACTTTTGTCATTCATGCTCCGCCTACTTGTTCTGTGTTGAGCTTGGCCCAGCTCATGGCGGAGCATCGCGTCAGTTGTGTAGTGATCGTAGAACCTGCACCTGATGATGGTCTTAAACCCATTGGTATCATCACGGAGCGAGATATTGTCCAGTTCCAAGCAATGCAGTTTGATATCGACAGAATTACAGCGGCTGATGCGATGAGTTCGCCCTTGTTTCTGCTCAATCCTGAGGATTCTCTATGGTCCGCTCATCAGGAAATGCAGCGTCGGCGAGTTCGGCGTTTGGTGGTGTCTTGGAATTGGGGTCAAGCGTTAGGAATTGTGACTCAAACCAGCCTGCTCAAGGTGTTTGACCCACTAGAGATGTACGGTATTATTGAAACCCTTCAACAAACCATTCAACAGTTAGAGGCAGAAAAAGCATCGTATTGGCGTCAACAGGATGCTGAGGTGAGCTAGTAAAGACCGGATCTAGTAAGACTTGTCTTAATTTTCCTGAGATTTATGGGCCACCTTATGGGCATTTTGTTCCCAGTTCACGCCATCAAAGGGCACCACTTCCATAGAGTCTGGTTGAGTATCCAAACAACGGACATTAACATCGTAGCCATCAGGATTAGATCGAGGAATATAAAAGGGTTTCACGCCACAAATACGACAGAAGGTATGTTGCGCAACGCCTGTATTAAATCGATAGGTTGATAGGGAGCCTTGCCCTTGCAACAATGTAAATTTGGTTTTAGGCACAATCAGATGCAAAAAACCAGACTTAGAGCAGATCGAGCAGTTACACTCATCCACCTGGAGATGTTCGGGGGCTTCAACTTCGAACTGAACCGCACCACAATGGCAACTTCCTGAATATTTCATGGAACAATCCCAAGTACACTGGCGATTGATCTATCTTATGCTGAGCAAAGATTGAGTGATGGCAATGTTGCCCTGTCTAGTCGATGATGCAGCAGTTATTAATTGACCGATTTCGGGGCTTATTTCTGGGCGTGGCGGTTTTAGAGGCCCATTTGCGAGAGAGATGCAAGGCAAATGTGGACAACGATGCTGCTGATAATAGCGAATATGTATCGCCAAGGGAGCCGTTGGGGTGGTGTGAGGCGATGGCCTTAGGTCAGTCGGAGATTATCGCCTATTCAACTCAATCGCTGAATGGTTCTCAAGTTCCCTTTTCAGTCACTCACTCCCCAGATGACGAAAATGGATTAGCCCGATTGATTGCCAGGGTACTACCAGCGGCTCTGTTTTACCACGATAATTTACCTCGCCTAGAAGACTATATCTGTGACCATGTGTTAGAAGGAGCTAGTCCAAGCTACCAGGCTGAGATATGGAGTATTGGCGTTGCGATCGCACTCCTCTGCAAAGAACAGGCCAACCCTTACACCCTCATTCCCCAGCTTCTGGCGCAAGAATTTTTGGCTGGAACGGACTTGCAAGGTCAGCTCCAGCAAGTGCAGACACAACTCAAAACCCAAGCCAGTCTATCTGTCGCGTGGAACGAGGTGAACCCGGAACAATCTTCTACTGCTCTGCCTTTAAAGACTGCTTTCGCGATGGCCTGTTACTGCTGGTCTAGTACAGCAGATACTTTTGCCTTGACGGTGCAACGAACACTCACCTTGCCTCTGTCTCCTGGCATTCCTGCCTTAATGACTGCTGCCTTGTCGGGAGTCTCCAACGGCTTGCCCGGCATTCCTCTAGATTGGCAAACACCACTCTTAACACCTAGTACTTCAGTTTCCCGAGCATCCATCCTCGCCCTTGCCGATCGACTACTCGGCGCTTGGTCGGGTTATTTTACTTATGAAACCTGGCCAACCTCTTGCCAACTGGAGCAAACGGCTGTGTCTGCACCTGGTGTACTGAGGCCTCGTGACTAGCTCCAGTCCCTAATTTACAGATGGTAAGTGACCTGAATGCTCTTCAATACTAAATCTACAAAAACCGTCTGCAACGGCATCAAAGAGCGAGTTGACTATAATTGAAGGACTTGGACAATCATTGTGAACACAGCAAGGAACTTAGTCATGCCAGCACTCCTTACTCCTGCCTTCAGGATATTTCGAAGTTGAATGGACTTTATGCCTTAGCAGCCTAACCATCCAATGAAGAAATTATTTCGTTCTCAGCAGCTGCGTCTGAGTCGCTGGTTATCTTCCTCTACCGCGTCACGTATTTCCTCGAACCGATCGGCACGTCGTGCCCTCAAGCAGCAATCTCCTGTGTTGTTTGTGATCTCTGTCGCAGCACTGACGAGTGTGATTGGTCATCGATTCTACAATGAACCACAACTGACGATTGGTACGATTGCCCCTGAAACGATTAAGGCCCCTGAATCAGCACAAGCCACTGATTCGATTGCGACCGCTGCTGCTCGTGAGGCAGCCTTTCGGCAGGCGGTTAGTGTGTACATGGTTAATCCATCTCAAACAGCCGCTATCCAATCGGATCTCGACTCTTATCTCGCGGATATCCAAAAATTTCGTGATTCAGCTGGGAAATTTCCCTATACTTCTGTCAGTATTCTGTCTCCTGCAGTGCAGCATTTTCTGCGGCAGCGGAATACGGGAGATTTTCAGACCCTCCTAAAGCAAGTCAATGCCACTACCCCAACTGCTACCGCTTGGCTGAAGACTAAGAATGCGCAAGCGGCGATTCGATCCCTCAGGGCCTACAGAGCCAAAGAAGAAGATGGGGCTCAGTGGTCCACCTTGATGCGTAGCATCACCCAAGCCCAGCAACAATATCAAGCCGCTCTGGGTGCGGTTCCTCCTCGTCTAGAGGGGTTCTCAAGTCAGGCCCTGCTGGAATTCACAGAACCTGAATGGGCGATGGCCCAGAAACGGCTTCGAACTGCCTTAAAACGCATTCTCACCCAAGGGATTCCACCGGGATTACCCAGTCCAGTCATGCGGAATGCTATAACGGTTCAGCTTCAGGACTATCCCGACAAAGTGCAATCTCTGGGCATCAAATTATTGCCTCTGGTCCTGAAGCCCAACCTCAGTATTGACCCGACAGGTACGTTACGTCAGCGCGAAATTATTGCTGAACAGATTCCCCCAATTCTGATTCCCATTAATAAAGATGCCGTCATCGTCAACGCAGGAGAGCAAATTTCTCAAGCGGATTTCGCTTTACTAGAACACTTTGGCCTCAGTCGTCGAGGGATCAACTGGCTAGGTTTAATTGGGACAATGGCCGCAGTCAGTGGTGGAATTGCTGTGTTTTTGGTAGTACAACGGCGTTGTCGGCTTGAATTTGACCGCCGGGACTATCTGCTGGTGTTGATGTTGTCTGCGAGTGCGTCCCTACTCATTTGGACCACTGCTTTGAGATATACCAGTTTGCCTGCGGTGGGTCTGCTGATTGGCAGCTTTTATGGCCCCGTTTTAGGCGCAACGGTGGTTGTTATTCTCTCAGGTCTAATGCCGCTGGGTCTGAGTAGTGGTTTTATCGAATTAGGTGCCATTGCTGCAGGTAGTCTGGTGGCAAGTCTAGTGGCTCGCCAAAGGCGCTCACGAGAAGAGATTGCGTTGCTGGGCGTGATTGTGGCCATCACTCAAGGAGTCTCCTTGTTTGTCCTGATGACGCTGGCGGGAGCCCCAGTCTATAGTATTTTGGGCTTGTCTTTGATTCAGGGTCTAGTGGGATTAGGGTGGACCATTGTGGCGTTGGGCATCAGTCCCTATATCGAACATGTGTTTGATCTGGTCACTCCCATTCGGTTAGCAGAACTAGCGAATCCCAATCGTCCTTTACTAAAACGTCTATCGCAGGAAGCCCCTGGGACCTTTCAGCACACGATGTTTGTGGCGACTTTAGCTGAGGCGGGGGCTAGTGCATTAGGCTGTAATGTAGAGCTGGTCAGGACGGGGACCCTCTACCATGACATCGGCAAAATGCATGATCCTCAATTTTTTATTGAGAACCAACGAGACACAACCAATAAGCACGATCTGCTCAACGATCCTTGGCAGAGTGCCGAGATTATCAAGAAGCATGTTTCCGAAGGGCTAGTCATGGCCCGTAAATGCCGACTACCCGCAGCCGTGCAATCCTTTATCCCTGAACATCAGGGTACGATGGTGATTACTTTTTTCCACCATCAAGCTCAACAGCAAGCGGCTGCAAATCCTGATCTCGATCCGGTGCAAGAATCTGATTTTCGCTATCCAGGCCCGATCCCTCAATCTCGGGAAACGGGAATTGTGATGTTGGCGGATTCTTGCGAAGCGGCGTTGCGATCGCTCAAGGATGCCACCCCAGACTTAGCCTTGAAAACTATCAACAAAATCTTCAAGGGCCGCTGGCAGGATAACCAGTTGGTCGACTCTCAACTCACCCGTGACGATTTAAATGTGCTGGCAAAGGTGTTTGTGGAAGTATGGATGCAGTTTCATCACAAACGCATTCCTTACCCCACTGCAACTATCCCCCCCAAATAAGAAAAAAGTATGTAACACTACTTTGGGTATCCCTGGTTTTCAGTCAGAAATAATCCCAGGTTATTTATCCTACATTTTTGATCCGTTTTTGGAGGAAACCCTATGGCTTTAACCGCTGGCACCCCTGCCCCTGCGTTTACAACTAAAGACACCAACGGCAACACGGTTTCCCTCGCAGACTATGCTGGGAAGACGGTTGTTTTGTATTTCTACCCCAAAGATGACACGCCTGGCTGTACAAAGGAAGCCAATAGTTTTCGGGATAACTATAGTGCTTATCAAGACAAGGATATTGTCGTGTTTGGCGTCAGTGGGGATGATGAAAGCTCCCATCAAGACTTTACCCAGAAGTTCAATCTCCCCTTCCCCCTACTGGCGGATGTTGACCATAGCATCATGAAAGCCTACGACGTTGATGGGGGAGGCTATGCCCAACGGGTCACCTATGTCATTAATGGTCAAGGCCAAATTGACAAAGTGTATACCTCCGTCAACACAGATACTCATGCCACGGATATTTTGGCTGACTTGGGGCTGTAATCTCTGGTTTTCAGGGACTGTGCCTCAGTGAAAAAACTGTAAATTATAAGGGAAACGTCAAGGGTAGATGGATAACTCTTGGCGTTCTTTGTGGCAAGTCCGATACTGCTCCCCAAGTGTGGATGAATTGATATGCTGCCCATTCTCTATTCGGATCGCTTTCTTGAGCATTTAACGGGTCCCTATCATCCTGAGAGGCCGGAGCGCTTGACGGCCATCAAAACTGCTCTGGAGAATGTGCCTTGGGCTGATCAATTACAGTGGTTGCCTCCGACTTCCCTGACTCAACGAGATCCCTTGGCTTGGATTAACACCATCCATACAACCAGCTATATTCAGCAAGTTCAAGCTCTAGCAGAGACTGGAGGCAGCTACCTCGATCCCGATACCGTTGTTTCTCCTCATAGCTATGAAGTGGCTTTGTTGGCAGTCAATGCCTGGTTAGATGGAGTGGATCAGGTCTTAGCCCACCAGTCCCCCGCTTTTGTGTTGGCACGCCCTCCAGGTCACCATGCGGTGCAAGAGACGGGAATGGGGTTTTGTCTGTTTTCCAATGTTGCGATCGCAGCCCACTACGCCCTTACTCAGTCAGGAATTGAACGGGTAGCCATTCTCGACTGGGATGTTCACCACGGTAATGGCACCCAAGCGGTTGTTGAAGCTCATCCTCAAATTGCCTACTGCTCCATTCACCAATCGCCTTGCTATCCCGGAACGGGAACTGTGAGTGAAACCGGATTGCATGGCAATGTCCTCAATCTACCCATGCCAGCAGGCAGCACCTTAGCGGATTATGAACCACAATTTAGAGACAAAATTATGCCCTTTTTCCAGGACTTCAAGCCTGATCTACTATTAGTCAGTGCTGGTTATGATGCCAACGCAGCCGATCAGCTCGCAGACATTAATTTACTCCCCCAAGATTATGGAGTCTTTACCCAGTACTGCCTACAGTTGACCTCACGAGTACTGTTGGGTTTGGAAGGGGGATATGACCTATCTGCATTGGCCCAATCGGTCACAGCAACGGTTCAAGCCTGTCTTATTAACTCAAATACTAAGATGTAGGCTTTCATATAGATATCATTCTAAAAATTAAATAAGAAGAGAGTGTCACTCTCTTCTTATTTAATTTTTAGAATGATTTACTTATACTAACTTGAGTAATGTTAGAAACTTCTAGTTTTTTGTTATAATCCCTTCTCGTTCTAATATTTCTCTAATATCTTCTGACTTTGCCAATATATTATCTTTAGGAAATCGTATTTGAGTAAGTCCTTGAATATTTGAAAACTCTGTACAACCCTCTTCAAAAAGAATAATGGCTTTTTGGAAGCCAAGTCTTCCTTGGAATAGACCAGCTTCATGGATCACATTTGCGCGAGCATGATAATTTCCATATTGATCTAAATCTTCGGCTGTCATAATGAGAAAAGCAAATGCTGCGTTATCCAACATATTTTGAAGCCGTTGCTGAGTAGTTTGGCCTGCAGTAGGTTCCCCATTAAACTCATCACATTCCAAATGTAACCGCTTGCTCAAAAAACGATTTAACTCTAGCCAGATTTTAGATCTACCGTGCCCAATAAAAATCTTGTTTCCTTTCATATGTGACTTAGCTAATTTTTGCTGACTATCTTGTAAGTTCCCTTCCCAAGTAGAATCTCTAGTTAGGTCAATATCAGTATCGTTTAAGAATTGATATCCTTTTGCTGTGATTCGATCAATTACAGCACCAGTAGGACCATCAAAACTTTGGCCCAGATCTCTAACTTCTGCTAAGCCATAATCCTTTAGTAGAAGTACATGTTCATAAAGTCTTGAGAAGTTTTCCTGTGTACTGTCAAGTCGAAAATGTTGTCCACCATATTGGGAACCATTGGTCAACACTAGTGGATAACCATTTCCAGATTTTTCTGCTTGCATTAAAATCCAATAAAGCAAGTCTTGATCTTGTCTCATGAATATTCTTAATTCTGATTATAAAGGCACTGAATACTTCAATAGAAAGGAAAAGATTTCAATCGAAAGTAAAAATAAAATTATCTGCATTCAGACATGTCAGATATTACAGTAAGACTATTGTATTCCATCATCTTTAATAAGAGTAAAATATATTGGAATACATCTAGGCTAGCCTAACAGTAAAAAATTGACCATCGTAGCAACTACTATCGACATCACTATCTGTATCAGTAATTTGAGATTGAAATGAGAAATGCGATGGCCCTCGACTAAGAGAAAGCCATCGCGATCAGTCAACGCCAACACAACCCAGAGAACATCACCTTAACGCCACTTCTCTCGCCATGCTCCCATGACATCAAAACCGCTTCCCACAGGTTTAATTTGCAAGGAGCCAAAGTTGAAATGATTGCAAACTGGCCCAAAAACACTGCCACAAATATCGCTTGCTCCCGCCCCTTTTGGTGACCGAGTCCCTAAATGGCTGTAGACTGCTTGACCCCATTGACCATTACCGAACCAGGTCGTGAAGTAACGCTGTGAGGCGTAAGTCCCTTTAGGGCCTACTTTTAATACACATCGAAGCCCCCTGCCATCACGCCCCTGCGGAGGCGAAATTAAATCTGCAACTCGATATTGGTCAAAGAATTTACCACAGGTGCGAGCCCGGCGTAAGGGTTGATATCGGGTTGTCCGAACTTGCACCCATTCCTCAGTCCAAGCTCCTGTTACCCGTATTCGGTTGGGGGTAATCATTGTTACTCGTAAGTTGCCAGGGAAATTATTCTTGAAATCTTCGCCATTGCCATAGATATCAGACGCATAGCCCCGCATCAGACGCCGATTACCAAACGCATGACCTATATGACGATAGGTTTTACCATTCCAATTGCCTTCGCCATACCAAGAAATCTTGGGAATCCGCCGAGATCCTCGTCTCATCGTCGTGACCTTCACACACCGAATACCTCGTCCTTTCTGTTGATTTAAAGAGCGCACGACAAACGTTTTGAGATGGCGTCCGCAGGAAAATTTACGGGTTGCAAGGGGACGCTGACTCAAGGTTTGTTGAGGAACCGTTTGCGCATTAATGGCTGGTGCCATAGACAAGGCTAAGACTCCACCTAGTGCGATTGACTTCAGTTGATGAATGTTTGGCTGTGCAGACATGATCTGACTCCTGTAGAAAGTAAAAAGGGAAAGCTCCCTATACTCGTCTATAGGTTGGAGTCGAATCGGTTATGCAGGTCTTGTAGGCAAAGACCTTGGTTTCTATTTTTGAAAGATCTCTATGGGATAAATTAAATAGCAGGCAAGGGTTCCGGTTTTTCTTGGCCCACGCCAAACCCCAAAGCTCCACTAGAGTAAGTGGTGCCAAAATTCTGCACTAACTGATTGACTTGGCTCAAGGCTGATCGAAAATCTCGCTCTTGTAACGAAGACAAAGGATGGAGAAATGTGGCAAAGACAATGCCATTACTGACTGCATATCGACCATCCAAAGCCGTGTGGAAATTAGCGCGCAGCATATTGTCCCGCTGTTCAGGGGTAATCTCTGCTGCTTTTTTAATCGGAGTAATAATTCGCATCCGATCATGCTGCACACTCGTCAGAATGAGCATCGTCCGCCCTTCGTACTGAAAGGAGAGTTGCCCTTGTTCCACTTGGACATCTGTCGCTTCCTTACGCAAAATGGTTTCAAGCTGTTCAAGCGTTGTAGAGCCTGCTGTAGGGCTTTCTACTTGGGGAGCGTCGGGAACGAATTGCGCCTTGACTGGATTTAGTTTTGTTTGTGATAAGAAGTCCGTCTGGGCCCTAGCCCAAGTCAAGGATGCTACAGCTCCCACAAACAGCACCAATAAAGATATCTTTTTCATTGCAGCACCCTATCCAACCCACTTTTTTAGCATAAGCATCTTCTGTGAGAATTCCCTGAATTCAACCCATTAGACTCGTGCCCGCCCAAGGTAGTGTCAAACCATTTGATTGGACATACCCACTAATATTAAGACTTAGGATTACTGTTACCTTAACGAGGACATCTTTGCTGATCAAACCCTATCCACCACTAACGGGGGGAATTAAGACGACTTCATCACCCGTTGTCAATAGAGTATCCGCAGGGACAAAATCTAGATTCACGCCGAAATGTGTGACGGATTTTAAAGAGGCCAACTCCGGGTATTGGTCCCACAAGTATTGACCTACCTGCTCCACGGTTGAGCCATCTGGAAATTCGAGTTCCAGTTCGGGTAACCCAATCACCTCTTGGTAAGCCGCAAAAAGTTTGACCGTTACTTTAATGTTAGGAGCAGCCATCCTTCAGCTAAGCATGCATTCCACATTCTGTGCGAGTCATTCCCCGCCAACGACCTGCCCGTTCTTCTTCTCCAGCCTTCGTCATGGTGGTTAAGGGTTCATCGCCAATACTGGCATATCCTTGATCATAAAGAGGGTTATACAGTACCTGGTGGGACACCAGATAATTCCACACCTCTTTATAGATCCAGTTGGCTAGAGGATTGACCTTTAGGCGTCCGTCTCGATCGCACTCGAAAATAGGTAACTTGGATCGCGCCCTAGACTGATCCCGTCGCCGTCCCGTCACCCAAGTCGCAACCTGGAGCTGTTCTAGTCCTCGCTGCAAGGGTTCAACCTTAGTGAGTTGGTGAAACTGTTCTAAGTCTGTCTCCCATAATTGATCGCCATATTTTTGAGCAAATTCAGCACGGGAATTCACACCTTGGGGATAAAAGACTTGCAAATCCAACCCGTAATGAGATTGAGCATCTTTTGCCAGTTGTAGGGTTTCGGGAAAATGATGCAAGGTATCCAAAAATAATACTGGGATAGGCGGATTCGGATTGAGATCTTGGTAGAGCAAGTCCAAAATCACCATGCCGCTAGCACCAAACGCTGTACTCTGGATCAATCCCTCTGATATATTTTCTAAGCACCAAGTCAATACGCTTTTGGGATGAGCAGAATCAAACTGTTGATTCAGATGATCGATATCAACGGTTTGCTGCTTGGGGGTCGCGATGCATGGATCCATATTGCCAATGCCAACCTATTGCAAATTCGGTATGAACATTCTACCGTCTTATTCTCCTAATCCCCACCGGAAAACCGTAGTATAAAGTTCGGCGCTCTGGAGTCGGACTCAGCTTAGAGTTTTGGGAAATAGCAATGGTGCAGCAAATGTGACTGTTTTTTCTGCCAAGCCATGGATGTGAAGTCTAACGTAAAATATTTGCTTCTGCCAGGGTCTCAATTTTTGACGACCCATGATAGCGCTGCAACGCCATGCGATCACATCGGCCACAACTCGGTTTTGCTGCCTTCTCCAACCGTACAAGGGCTAAGCCCAGAAACCCAGTACAGCCACCTAGGTACGCCTAACCAAACCTAAAATACCATTGGCTATGCTGTACTTCAGGGGTTTCGCCATAACTACTGATGGAGACTGACCGGAGTTTACTCAATAACGTTTGGGCGTTACTTTCAAGTTTTGAAATGACGGGCAAGTTCTTTTTCAAGATGGGTCGCATCACAGGCCAGTCCAAGTATAAAAATCCTTGATTAGGTCGATCGAAGGGTGCGATCGCATCTTGAAATGGCCGCTGATTGATTAGGGCATCACTCCCTGCATCCAGGGCCAACCCTAAGGCTTCCGGTGAACTCGCCAATACCTTTTGATTATCAATATTGGCGTAGGCTCCGGTTACTTCCGTCTTAAAGGTGAGATTGCTACCTTTAGTATTGTCGATTTCCTGGGAAACCAAGCGGGTCCACGCAAACACCTTGCAACCTGCCAGTTCAAAGGGACTGGTTCCTAACTCCTGTTCGGTGGCTAATTCATTTAAATGATTGGCCAACTGCTGAGCTTGATCACTATGGGTTTGTTCGTAGGCAAATAACCAATTCGCTTCAGTATTAGCTTGGGCTGACAAGACCGGAGACAAGGAATCAGGTAAGAGGGCCCAAGCATAGTCTCCATCAACCCAAGGGAAAATTTTACTTGTGAGATTCAATCCTCGCGTTTTACCCCAATTGCCCAGAGTTTGATTCACCCAAGTCTTAATATTGGGATATCCTTGCAAATCCTGGTTAATTTGAGACCAGAGCGTTCCTAGATTTGACCCAGACACGACAAACGGACTATTACCAGGAAAATAGCTGAGGGCAGTCATTGGCTCTACCTCGGTTGCCTTGACCGCTGAAAATTCTCGCCCAGACCTGGCAATCAAGGCAGTCTCCGCTAACAATCCTTGCCGAAATTCGCCAAAAGCAATTCCTAAGCTTCGATAGGTGGGTGGAGTAGTTGCAGACTGACCTGAAATGGCCGGAATCAGCTTTTCTAAATCCAGGTAGGCAATACCGGATTTCTGCTTTTGGGTAAGGGTTGCGATCGCGGTTCGATACTCCGCCCGTTTCGCCAATTGAGTTGTCGGGTTGTTCATCGTATCCACCGCCTGTTGCAACACTTGGCGCTGATTAGCGATTAATACAAAGCGATCATCTAAATTGGCCGTGGTCAAATACTGAACGGGTTTCAAAAGCCCAGGCAGCCGAGACGATTGGGCAGACGCTAAACTCGATGAAACTTGAGCAGAGATCATATCAACCCCTTTATATCGCTCAAAATTAATGGTTCCCCCAGCCGCAGCCTGCTGTTGCCAAATTTGCTCTACAAGCGCATCTGCATCTCGATTGCTTCGTGTTTTGACTGCTAACAAGTACCCAGGTTGAGCTTGCCCCTTCCCCAAATTCGTCAAAGCAAAGGTAATTTCATCATTAACCCAAGGGCGAATATCTTGTTGGTAATCTATCCCACCAGTCGCCAACAAAGCCGCTGGTAAATCCGTGAATTGTGAAGACGCTGCGACAGAGGCCGACCCTACTATCTTCAACGAACTAGAATTGCCCATCAGTGAAACCATCAAAGATGTCGTATCAGGAATGAAATGGGCGGAGGTCGGTCCTAATGCTGGCTCGGGTTGAGGGAGTGCCAATTCAGGGTCAGTCTCAAGCGCCCAGACTGGTCCCCCCCATAGCAACAGGGCAAGAATACTGGCTAATAACTGAAGACAAACAGAACGAAGTTTTACCATAGAGTGCGAAAGTCAGGCTCATAAGGACCAGATATTGCAGTAGGGCTGTGAAAAACCCACAGAAGCTATTTGACCGTATCAGCCCTATTATTTCAGCAAACTGTACCTGAGCAAGTTAAGCAATCTAAAATCTGCGAGACTCGTCATCCATCCCTAATCAGACCCCCTTGTCATGCTTCACTCAAGCACCTTGGCGTTCTTTACCAGAAGCCAAATACCCCCATCAGAGAACTTACCGCCACAGCCCATTAACCAACTGAGCGCTTAAAAAGGGTATCTAAGTAAACACGAGCTGCACGGCGATCACCTTCGCCATTCTGTAGCAAAAATAAGGATAAGGCAGCCGAAAAAACTCGGTCTTGGTCCCAATCAGGATGAGACTCCAAATAGCCTTTTAGGGTTTGGTGCAGCTCCTCAGGAATCTCGGCAAGAATGCTAATAGTTGCGTTCATAGTTATCAATCTTAGCAGTACAGTTTGAATCAACCGTTATTTGGGCGCACAAAGTCCTGCCCCCCAACACTGAGAGCACTCAAATAACTTAGGCCGATTCATTTTGCGCTATGTGGGGGTAGGGTTGTCAATGGTTCAGCACCCAATAAATTCTTAAGAAAAAATGAAGGCATCAACGAGATATTAGGTATTTCAGAGATTTTTATTTACATAAATATATGTTTGCCTGGGGAAATCTCATTCAAGCATCAAAATCCCCAAAAGAATGCCAAGCGCTTTTAGGCTCATCCATACCCTGTGGAAAACATCAAAAAATCTGTGGAAAACTGTGGAATAAATTGTGGAAAGTATGGGGATAACCTGGGGAAATATAATTATTTGAGAAAATTATATTTTTATCGCTTCAAGTCACCATTTGATTATTTTTGAGTTCATCGTTCACTAGATCCGACGTAGCTCCAAAGATTGAACGCCGACAGTACTTCATTAACAAGCCCTGTCTAACTGAAACATCTTTGTCATTCAGTTCTCATAAAGTTATTGCACTATAACGAGCACATGCGAGAGAATCAGATTTTTTTGTAGGACTGCGTTTGGTCTTCCCTAGAAGCAAAATATGGTTGTGGATCGGTCATGAGGCAACAGATGACCCTCCAACTTGTCTACCCCACGTTGACTCGCTAAATCCCGCAACAACTTGCCCAATTGACTACGAAACCCCAGTTCGGATTAAGCCCATTTTTGAGATACCTCTACGAAAGAATACAGGTTTCAGCTTACGCAAGAATGAGGGTTTTAGCTTATCCCAAACTCAGGTTACGAAGCTTGCTATATATCACTTTCCGACGACGCTTCGGTATGAGCACAATATAGTATTTGCAATCCCAGGTCGTGTGGCTTTACTTTTGAGGTGATATTACTTTCTCCTTGCATGAGAACACTGCAAGGAGAATTTTCGGCTGGGGCATCCGGTCAAACCTATAAGAGTCTCACAGGTAGAGCCGGGGGCTTACTCCAATTTAGTGATTCAACGTGACACATCCACTATCATCCTAAGCGACCTATCAAATGCTCCGCCATTCGCAACGCATTGGCCATCACCGTTAAAGCAGGACTGACGCTAGCACAAGAGGGGAAGAAGCTGCTGTCTACAACATAGAGATTATCAATTTCATGGGTTCGGCAGTTGATGTCCAAAACCGATGTCTGCGGATCGGTTCCCATGCGGCAGGTGCCACTTTGATAGCCCACGACTTGAATAGGAGCTTCTCCACGCGGGTAAACGCCGCTGCGCTGTAGCCCTTTTGAGGTTTTCTCAAGGGCCTTGAGGACGTCGAGCCATTTATAGACAAGGCGATCGTGGGCTTCCGTATTATTAGGTGTAAACTCAAAGCGTAACTTCTGATTTTGCCAATACACCCGATTATTCGGATCCGGTAGAACGCCCGTTTGTGCCCACCAGCCAATAGAACGCATCGCTAGCTGTTTGAGACCCACACCTGGCATCACTTTTGCCATAACAGACAGCAGCGGTGGGGACTCGGCAAAGATGACGTCTTGCAGTAGCCCACCACTGTTTTCGATATGCCCCATGGGATAGTCATAGTTGGGATCGCCCCAATAAAAGTCATTAATGCTGACGCTACGGGGGAAGGTACCTGAGTTATTGACTGCACCACGCTCAACAATGACCGTCATCTGATGCTTCATCAAATTGCGGCCCACCTGGTCTGATCCGTTGGCTAATCCATTAGGGTGCTTGTCGTTGGCAGAGGCCAACATCAGCGCTGCCGAGTTCACTGCACCACAGGCTAGCACCACGATATGACCTATATACAGGATGGCTTGTTCACCCACTTCTGCCTGCACGCCTTTGATCTCGGTGCCTGCAGAGTTAGTATGCAAGCTGACCACCCGCGCCGTCGTTTTGAGGGTGACGTTATCATGTTGCAGGGCGAGATTGATGCCAAAGACTTCGGCGTCGCCTGTCGGGTCATCGTCTTGGCGGGTTAGACTCAGGGGAAGCGAGGTGGGGTGGAGCCCTTGGTTGGCGATCGCATCGACAATCGGCTGCATCACAGGCTCATGATCCACCGCCGGATAGGGATAATCACGGCTATGGGCAGGCTCCGTGGGATCTTGGGTAGCGTCTCCATGCACCTGGTAGAGCTGCTCCGCTGCTGTATAGTAGGGCTCTAGATCGTTGTATTTCAACGGCCATTCAGGAGCAACGCCATCTTGGTGAGTGACCGCTTCAAAGTCGCGATCGCGCATCCGCATTAGCGAGGCCCCATAGATTTTGGTATTGCCTCCAACCGCATAATTTGTTTGGGGCGAAAAGGGCTCTCCTGACTGGTCATACCACTGTTCAGGGGCATGGTAGCGCTTGTTTCTTAAAACATCGACCCCAGCAAGATTTTGCTCTTCTAGCGCCATCGCTGACCCGCGCTCTAGAATTAGAATTCGCTTGCCTGTGGGTGCTAGCTTTTGGGCGAGCGTACCGCCGCCAGCCCCAGTGCCCACAATGATGATGTCGTATTGCTGGTCATCAATAATCATGGATTGCTCCTGTACAGATGGCGGGTCTTTTCTTGCAAACAATCAAAGTCTCTACGATTGGAGATTTGGGGCTATTGCCACACATAAATGAGAAGGAACAGGACAATCCAAATTACATCAACAAAGTGCCAGAATAACGATGTGGCCGCGACGCCAAATTCTCCGCCGCTGTAGTTGTTGGGGATGAAGGAACGACTGAGCATAATGCCCTGGAGTAATACCCCGGTTAAAACGTGCAGCCCATGAAAGCCCGTTAGGAGATAAAATGTGCCACCGAACACCCCTGACTTAAAGCCAAAGGATAAACTCATCCACTCTACCGCCTGACCATAGAGAAAGTAGCTGCCCATCGCCATCGTCAGCAGCCACAAGGCTCGGAAGCCCCATAAATTATCTCGGTGCAAAAAGCGCTCTGCAAAGTAGATCACAAAACTACTAGAGACGAGCACAATCGTATTGATCAACGGGTCATGGACCTCTAAGCCTTCTACACCGGCAGGCAGCCAGTCGGTGACGCTGGTTTTATAAACCGTGTAGCCCACAAAAAAGCTGATGAAGATGATGCTCTCTGACAGCAGAAAGACAATGAAGCCAAACATGCGATGGTCTTCTTCTGCATGGGCTGTACTGGAGACCGTTTGAGTCTCAAGGGTCGGATCAAGATTCGCTGAGCTCACTAGCTAACTCCTTCGTCGGATCGTTTGCAGTCAACGGTTCATCGCTGCCGTAGCCGTAGGGAGCCGACAGGATAACGGGGATTTGTTCAAAGTTTTCGTGGGGGGGTGGCGAGGCGACCAGCCACTCTAGCCCAATGGCCCGCCAGGGATTATCCTTGGCTTCTTCGCCACGAACCCAAGAGCTGATCATATTTAAGATAAAAGGCAGAGTTGAAACCCCCAGCAAAAAGGCACCCAGGCTGGCAAGGACATTCCAGAAGGCGAACTCGGGATCGTAGGAGGCCACTCGCCGGGGCATTCCCTGTAGGCCCAGGGGGTGCATGGGTAAAAAATTCAGGTTGAGGCCAATGAACGTCAGCGCAAAGTGGAGTTTGCCTAAGCCCTCGTAATACAGTCGCCCCGTCATTTTCGGGAACCAGTGATAAATGGCGGCGTAGAAGCCCATCACCACCGCCCCGTTAATCACATAGTGAAAATGCCCCACCACAAAGTAGGTATTGTTGACGTGGATATCAAAGGGAGCTGAGGCCAACATAATCCCAGTGATGCCCGCAAACAGGAACATCGATAGTCCCCCCAGGCCAAACAGCATGCCCGTCGTTAGCCGCAGCTTACCGCCCCAGATGGTTGCTACCCAGGCGAAGACTTTAATGCCCGTAGGTACCGAAATTGCCATGGTGCTAAACATAAACAACATCCGCATCCAGCCGGGGGTGCCGCTAGCAAACATGTGATGCACCCAGACAATACCGCTCAATCCGGTAATAATCAGAGATGAAACCGCCA
This sequence comes from Acaryochloris sp. IP29b_bin.176, assembly GCA_028285315.1. Lineage (GTDB taxonomy): Bacteria > Cyanobacteriota > Cyanobacteriia > Thermosynechococcales > Thermosynechococcaceae > Acaryochloris. Next base: position 3,457 of record JANQPU010000004.1, on the reverse strand, counting down.
CCACTTTATAGCCAAACAGAGGTTTGCGGGCATAGACCGGAAATACCTCTGAGAACACCCCAAAAATAGGCAGAATAATCACATACACCGCCGGATGGGAATAAAACCAAAAGAAATGCTGATACAGGACCGGATCACCTCCGCGAGAAGGTTCAAAAAAGCTGGTTCCCACCGTTAGATCTAACAGCAGCATCACGGCTCCTGCGGTGAGGGCCGGGAGGCCAAAAAGCTGAATAATCTGGGCCGATAAAACGGTCCAGCAAAAGGCAGGCATTTTGAACCAGCCCATCCCTGGTGCTCGCATTCTAAAAATAGTGGTGACAATATTCACAGCTCCCATAATTGAGGAGATTCCTGATAGAGCCACTGCCAACAGCCACAGGGATTGACCATTAATCAGATTGCCCGTGGGGTTCTGCAAACTCACGGGCGGATAGGCCCACCAACCCGACTGGGAGGGGCCTCCGGGCACAAAGAAGCTGGCAATCAAAATGACGCCAAACACAGGCACTAGCCAAAATGCGGCAGCGTTCAGACGCGGAAAGGCCATGTCCCGTGCCCCAATCATCAACGGCACGAGGTAGTTGGCTAACCCGTTGAGCATGGGGAACGTCCACATGAACAACATGATGGTACCGTGCATGGTAAACAGGCCGTTATAGACGGTGCGATCCACCAGGTCAGAATCGGGGGTAATCAGCTCGCCTCGCATCACCATCGCTAGCAGGCCACCAAACAAAAAGAAGATGAAGGCGAGGACAATGTATTGAATGCCAATCACCTTGTGATCGGTACTGAAGCTAAAAAATCTGCGCCAGTTATCGGGAGCCCCCGGCTGGGGCTGAAGGTTAGGAGGCGTTAACTCCAAAGGGGCATTACTCATGGGAATCGTTCTCTGAACTGGCGTAGTTGACAATGGGGGCGGGAGCGGGCTTCACAGTTTTCCAGCCCAGGTCAAGGGTGCTTTGAGCCTCTTGATTAAACTCTTCGTAGGCAACATTCTGGGCAGGGGTAGGGGAGATGGCAGCCGCAGTAGCTAACCACTGTTGATACGCTTCGGTAGACTCCACCACCACATTAGTTTGATTGGCGGCAAAATAGGTGCCGCTGTACTCCGAATCCCGCAGACGATAGCGCCCTTCGCGGATAGGTGTAAATTCAAACCCAATTTCTCGACCGGGAACCACGTCTTGCTTGACCCGAAAGGCGGGGACAAAGAAGCCATGCAGCACATCCTCTGAAGAGAGGAGCAGTCGTGCCCGCTGGTCCACGGGCAGATGCAATTCGGTGCTGCGAATATCCTGCTCAGGATAGTGAAATTCCCAAGCCCACTGGCGAGCATAGACGTTAATAGGAGCTGGCTCCGCTTCTGGAGAATCCACAGTTGCTGCTTCAGCAGTTGGCATTCCCATGGCCATCGATTCCATGGGGCCAAGAATACTCATGCGATCGTAGGTTTGGTAACTGACCGTCCCGATCCAAATGACGAGCACAATCGGGATAGCGGTCCAGACCACCTCTAGCTTTAGATTGCCTTCGATGGGGGGGCCGTCACTGGCATCATATTTGGCGGCTCGTTGAAAGAGGACGGCATAGAGCAGTGTCCCTATTACCCCCAGAAAGATAAAGCTGCCGAGGGTGGTCATAAAGCTGAAGAGATTGTCCACCAGCACAGACTCCGCTGAGGCTTGGGGCGGCATCCAGCTATAAGCCTGTTGGCCCACCCAAAGGCTAATTAGTAAGTCCAAAATCGCGAGGCCCGCTAGCCCTAAAATCGTGCGTCGATTCATACGTGCGAGATCCTCTAATTCATAAAGAGTATATTGAGGTGGGTATTGGGATTGATCCCGGCTCGAATCAGGCGATCAGCACTGACATGAACGCCAAAATCGGCTCCCAGATGTGCCCCTAACGTACCATGGAGAAACATCAGGGCAAAGATACCGAGGCCCGCGAGTAGATAGGTCCACTGGACCTGGCGTGCCCGATCCTGCCGCCAGGCATAGCGCTGAAATCCGCGCCAAACGGTCATCGCTACAATTAGCCCTAACAGCAAGACACCACCGACACCGTGCCACAGCATGGTTTCCATCGCCCCTAATCCCCAGGGACTCACCTTATCCAGGGGGGGATCAGCCAACAAAATTTCGTAGAATCCAGCAGCCACGGTGAAAAAGGTAATGATTGCCGCTGCCACCATGTTGAACCAGCCCACGTCGTACAAATTGGAGCTGGTGGTGGGAATGGCGAGGAACTTGAAGATGGGTTTTTCTAAAGGGTAAAGGGCCGCTACAATATCGAATGCGATCGCAACAATAAACAGTCCCAAAGTCAAGTGGACCAAGTTGGGATGAATTGGCACACGATAGGGCAACCCATTTGCCCCTACACCCAATAGGAGAATTGGGAGCAGTCCGTCGATCACTGTAATAGACCTCCCCGCGACGCTTCTACCACAGCTTCTGTGTGCAATCCGTAAACCCATACCAACTTGTCACCAAGGTAAATCTGAAACAGCACAATGACGGTCAGTATAGCGTTGATACCCAGATAGGGGATCGGCAGGGCATCTGGCTTACGCAAGCGAATGATATAGCGCCATCCTGTAATGGCAGCCAGTAGGCCCGATAAAGCCCAGCCGATCAGGGTATGTAGGTTAAGATCACTAGCCGCAGCTGCATAGGGCACGGCTAAGCCTGCTTCGATTTGACCGAAGATCACCGCCACAAAAATAGAAATCGTCGCGAAGACCATATTCCACCAGCCCACCTCATACAGACGAGCATTCTTGGAGATATATCCAATCCCATCGCAAAGAACAGCAAAGAGAACCATCGCGATCACAAAATGCACCACGATAGGATGAATCGTGTCGGGATAGGGCAGATTGTGGTTATTGAGAGGGGGCAATAAATTTTGGAACACTGGTTTTTCCTCAGAAATTTAGCGAAAATAATGCTTCAATCATCTGAAGAGAGCGTTATTGAAAAAAACATCTTCAAAATAATTAAATTAACCTTCATCAGGGGGTTAAAAAAGTTAGGAGATATACAGCATATTTAGAATGTCTTTCGTCTAGAATCCATTCCAAGATTCCCTTGCTTCAAACATCCTAAGTTTCAGATCATCATTTGGGTGGAGTAAGCGCCTAGAAAGATGCTCAGCTTAATGTAAATAAAAACAAACATGAAAGAGATGATGCAAATTATGTGTTACCCCAAAACCTTAAGGCATTACATTTCCAGATCAAGAAAAATCATTTTTGATTCTATTCAATAACTCCTATGGATGCAAGCTGCGACCTTTGAGATACCAGGTTGGGAGTTATGAGTGAACGGGTTGCTTCCTCCACAGATTTTGAGAGGCCATTTATAAAGTGAATCTTTAGGCAGTCAAACGACGTAGCATCACGCGAGTCATCACAGCATAGATCGTCGCTTCACTCATTTCTGGTCAC
>JANQPU010000003.1 GCA_028285315.1 Acaryochloris sp. IP29b_bin.176 | reverse complement strand
GTGACCAGAAATGAGTGAAGCGACGATCTATGCTGTGATGACTCGCGTGATGCTACGTCGTTTGACTGCCTAAAGATTCACTTTATAAATGGCCTCTCAGTTTGCGCTCATCCACTGAGCTAATAAGTGGTATATTTGTACTATTAGAATAGACAAATCAATTCTCAATCAGTATAAGCAAGGCGTAATAGCCATATAATCTCTGCTCACCTCGTTTTAAGCCTAACTCTATCCATACAGACTCTCTTCTTGAGGCAATTTTGGGAATCAAATATCAATACTGATAAGGCTGGGGAGCAGAGATCGCCACCATTGGCAATCCACTCAGGCAGGTTTACTGGTTGGTAAAGCTCATATGGAAGGTGGATTTCGGTAGAAAAGCGTATTGCTGATCGTACGCCTCTCTATATAGAGACTGATCGCAATCATTGGGATGTGCAAACAACGACTATTGAAGGGCACAGCCTGTTTTTGCCAAAGCATCCAGTGACCGTAAGTTGGTAGAAAAATGACAAAAGTGTTCCATGCCATTTTGGCAAACTCACTGGTCGCATTGTTGACCAATACCTTTGTCTGGTTTGCAGCTACGTTTTGGGTATACCTGCAAACTCAGTCTGTAGTTGCTATGTCAGTGATGGCAGGGGTATATCTCATCACCGTCTCTATGTCTGGCGTTTTTCTGGGGTCGTTGGTGGATAACTATCACAAGAAAACAGTGATGATGCTCTCTAGCCTCTGTTCCCTATGTTTATATCTCCTTGCTTATGGGATCGTTGTTTCTACTGCACCGGCTTTATTTACCGATCCCTCTAGTCCAAGACTTTGGGCCTTTGTGCTGCTCGTATTGATGGGTGCGATCGCAGGTAATTTACGCACCATTGCCCTACCGCCCCTGGTAACCCTCTTAATTCCTGAGGCAAAGCGAGATCAGGCGAATGGCTTGGTAGGGACGGTCAATGGGGTTTCGTTTTTGGTTGCGTCTACCTTCAGTGGCTTGGTGATTGGGTTCTTGGGGGTCAACTGGATGTTGGGGTTGGCGATCACATTGACCTTGCTCGTGATGATCCATCTAGGAACCCTAACCATTCCTGAAAAGAAAGTCATTTATACCGAATCTAAACCGAATCCCATTGATATTCGTGGAACGATTAAAGTGATTCGTCATGTCCCTGGACTATTTGCCTTAATTTTTTTCAATACCTTCAATAATTTCTTGGGGGGTGTCTTCATGTCCCTGATGGATGCCTATGGCCTGTCACTCGTTTCAGTCCAGGTATGGGGAATACTATGGGGATTTCTGAGCTTAGGATTTATTGTCGGTGGGTTAATAGTTGCTCGGAAAGGGTTAGGGAAAAGTCCACTACAAACCCTCTTTCTAGCCAACATCACTATTTGGATGGTTGCTATTTTCTTTACGATTCAGGCATCGGTCGTATTGTTGACGATTGGTTTATTTATTTATCTCTGCTTGATCCCCGTAGTTGAGGCTGCTGAACAAACGATCTTGCAAACGGTGATTCCCCTTGAGCGTCAGGGTCGTGTTTTTGGTTTTGCCCAAAGCATTGAGCAGGCGGCTTCCCCACTCACTGCGTTCATGGTTGGCCCGATTGCTCAATTTATCTTTATTCCTTTTATGACGACAGGTGCTGGGGTCAAACTCCTGGGTCCCTGGTTTGGCACGGGAGCGGCTCGGGGCATTGCCCTCTTGTTTACAGTGACTGGAGGGATTGGATTAATCATGACTGTGATGGCAATGCGATCGCGATCCTATCGGCAATTATCGATGCAGTATCGCACGATCAGGAATCCGTAAAATCGAGATAGCTGTGATATCTGTTTTGGCACCAAGGCAACAATGGATAACTACTGTCGCTATATGAGTGGCGTCAGAGATATTGCTTCTCTATCTAGACTGATAAGAATCAAGGCTAGTAGAAAGCTAGAATTGAGTATGACTCCCTGTACATTTGATATTGCAACATGATCTGTTGCCTCAGCCCTACCTGTGATCAGCCCCAGAACCGCGATGGGAATCACTATTGCCAACGATGTGGTGCAACCCTATCCAAGCTATTAAGAAATCGCTACAAAGTTGTCAAGCTCTTAGGGAAGGGGGGGTTTGGTAGAACGTATCTTGCCCATGATACGGATAATCTCAATGAGCGCTGTGTTGTCAAACAGCTTACTTTCCAATCCTCTAATGTATGGATGAAGCAAAAGGCAATACAGCTTTTTGAGGGAGAAGCCCAACAACTTCAGCAATTGGGAACTCATCCTCAAATTCCAGCCCTTCTAGGCTATTTTGAAGAAAAGGGTTGCCTTTATCTAGTCCAGCAATTTATAGAAGGGAAAAATTTAAAGCAACTCTTAGAACATCAAGGTCCTTTTTCTGGGGAACAGGTTCAGCAAATACTGCTCAATCTGCTTCCTGTTTTGCAACATATTCATGAACGCGGGGTGATTCATCGAGATATTAAGCCAGACAATATTATGCATATCCCTGGTTCGGGGAAATACGTTCTGATCGACTTTGGAGTCGCTAAACCTGTCCCTGATACAGCAGCAGATCATTCTGGGACGGTGATCGGCTCCCCTGGCTATGCTGCCTTTGAGCAAATGCGCTTAGGAATCGCCACTCCCAGTGGTGATTTGTTTGGATTGGGGGCGAGTTGCTTCCATCTTTTAAGCCAAACCTCTCCATCTTCCCTGGCGACAGAACATGGCTACAGTTGGCTAGCCTCTTGGCAAGCATATGTCTCACAATCACTAAGCCCAGAGTTACAGCAGGTCCTGGGTCGGCTCCTCCAGAAAGAGGCTACATTACGGTATCAATCTGCAGAGGGGGTTCTCAAGGATTTAGTCACGCCTATCTCTTACTCCTCCCAACTTGCCAGCCCCAACAAAACATCCTTGCCAAAGGCCTCTACCTTACCTCTACCTAGACAGGTACAGAATCAATTAGAAGAATCCTCTCCCCCAACAGTTTTGGTTGAATCTGCGTTGTATCATCGCCCCAAGCCCTTCATTTTTTATCTTGCGCCTCAATCTAATTCAACTGCTCTCCAACATAGAACGTCCCCACGAGGAAGTCGCAAGTTAGTGGGAAACGCTTTACTAGCATTGGTGACGCTTGGAGGAATAGGATACCTATTGACACAAGTATTGCCTCTGCCCTCTTCTACAACATCGATCACCGTTGCTGAATCGAACCGAAAAATTCAAATGCATATCCAGCAAGGGGATCAAAAGTTTTCGCAAGGTGAATATCAACTGGCTCTGCGCGAATATGCAGCAGCTATTCAGATGGATCCGAATAATATTGAAGCGCATTTTAACAGCGGGATTACCAAACGCCGGCTCAATGATCTACAAGGGGCCATCGCCCATTACACCACAGCAATTCGTCTCAAGCCGACATCTGCAGATGCCTATAACAATCGAGGATTGGTGAGAAGTCAGTTAGGCGACAAACTTGCTGCAATCACTGATTTTACCGAAGCGATTCGCATCAACCCACAGTATATGCAAGCCTATAACAACCGAGGGACTATAAATGCTGAACTAGGGAAAAAACAGGCTGCTATCGCAGATTATTCCCAAGCCATTCGGATCGATTCTCAGTATGATGAGGCTTACTTTAATCGAGGTATTGTTCAGTCAGATCTCGGTAATTTGAAGGGTGCGATCGCAGATTACTCCCAAGCCATTCGACTCAGGCCAGACTATGCACAAGCCTACAATAATCGAGGAATCGCTCAATTTGACCTCGGTAATTTGAAGGGTGCGATCGCAGATTACTCCCAAGCCATTCGACTCAATCCAAACTATGCCAAAGCCTATAACAACCGCGGCACCGCCAAGTCATCTGTAGGGAATAAACAAGCCGCGATTGTAGACTATACCCAAGCGATTCGCATTGATCCCAAATATGCTAAAGCTTACGAAAACCGCGGCACAGTGAAGGGTCAACTTGGCAAGAAACAAGAGGCGATTAAAGACTTACAAAAAGCAGCAGATATTTATAAACTTCAAGGAAAGACTAAAGACTATCAGAAAACCATTGAGAGAATAGCAAGACTCTCATAAAGCTCTAAAGTTAAGCCCTACTAGAAAATATCGAATTACCCAATACTGGAAAAATTTTCTCAGCAGCATCCTTGAAACTTTGTGAAACGAAGCTTCGTCTTCTTAAGACAACTGTTCCCTAACTAATGAGGTCAGATGAATGACTAAAATAGTTCCCAGTGTTCAAAGGATATTCTTATCTACGGTAGCCTTATTTTGCTTAGTTAGCTTACCGATCATTTCACCTCAGCGAGCTAGATCACAGGCTCAGGATGCTCCTCAAGCCGACCCATCTCCTGCAGCAACAGATGAAGTAACCCCTAATCAGACTGAAACAACGCCTGAATCGGTAGAATCATCACCCACAACCAATGAAGCCACTCCCAATAGTGACGAGACTATATCTCCCGCGGCAGGAGAAGAGAGTCCTGATACAACTGGAGGCGCTTCAGCCCCTGATACCACTGCCCCAGCAGATGCCGCGCCTACCACGAGCCCAGCCCCTGCAGGGACTAGTGATCCAGCTCCATCTACTCCAACAGAGGCCACTGACCCTCCACCTGTGCGAGCATTGTGGTAGTTCCGATATCTCGATTCACCCCTCAGTAAGATTGCGGGATTCAGCAACTTGTCTGCCTGACCAGAGTTTAAGGGCTCGTCTTTCTGACAAGTTGCTGGCTTAATCAGTGGTGTTTAAGAACTGAAGTGATGTTCAAGAACTGGCCTTGATCCAAAAAAGTGGACGGGTAATTCCCTCAGATGATATACAGCTTGAGAGCTGATTTCTAAACAGAAACTAAAGTTGCTAATCGATGTGTGAGCAGTCGAATAAAACAGCCATAAATCATGGCTTCACTCGTTTCTGGATAG
>JANQPU010000421.1 GCA_028285315.1 Acaryochloris sp. IP29b_bin.176 | reverse complement strand
ACAGACATCGGTTTGGCTCAGCACAGCACTTTGAACCTAAACCTACAATCCACACATCTAGACCCTATTTCACACTTACTTTATAAATGGCCTCTAAAGATGCCTTAGGCTGGGCTGATTTTCGCTTGACGCACTATGAGCAAATTGAAAAGTGGTGGGAGATGGTGAGTTTATTCGCTGATGTCTTCAATGACTCTTGTCCATTGGCACACCAACAGTTTGCACAGCATCCTTGGTAGGATAACCAAAACGGGTGGAAGAATCTGCTCAATAATGTGCGCTTGATCATTCAACCGTTAATAAGCTGGAATCTTCTGAAGCGCTGGTTAGAGGTCTTTCCCATCCGTGCTTTAAGAAAGGGGTTTGAGCAACTCACAGCTAGGATAGAGCCATTTTGCTGTCCACTGGTGCGGAAATTGCTCAAGCACCCTGATTTTCTCTCTGCCTAAAGTGATAAAAGAGGGTTATGTGCTGATTTTGTATTACCTTTAGCCGAGCAGCAAGTCCATCCTTCAAGGCCATGTTCGCTGTGGCACAGATGAACAGATCATCCCCCTAGGTTTCCCACAACCATTCTCTAGTCCTGCTTTTTGCCTCAGCAATCTAGGATTCCTGGGCAAATTCTTCTGGGTCAGTCTCCCAATTCACCCAACGAATCGCTTCCCGCGCCGACTGAATACTAGGAGGGACCCGTGTGGCGTGGATATAGCCTGTACTGGGGCAAGTCATTTTCAATAAATAAATTGGTTCCACGTCAATTGCAGGTGCAATCCGCAATAGCGTATATTCCCGCCAAGTATTGAGGGGTTCTGCTTGCAATTCCTGGCAAAGGCGGTCATAGCCAATGCCCTGGATCAAGACCCGCCGTAGTTCAGCATTCTGTTCATGCAAAAGCCAGTCCGCTTGCCATCGCTGGGGATGAACTGTTCCGTATCGCTCAGGAATGTGGACACCATGAAACTGATAGCTACGATAGCCATCCGCAAACTGGAGTGCTGCTCCCCCTTCGTAGTGAAATCGTCCTTCCGGGTCAGCATGGCACTTTAAGGGGCGATCAAACACCACACAAGTTTGCTCAAAAGGAAGAATTAGACCGCAATGCGCAGAGAGCGATCGCAACTGTGTCCAAGCTTCCGGCTCATGATCACAGTCTAAGATCTCAATGCAATAGTCCAATAGTGCAGGATGTAAAACTTCAGAGGTTTGGGTCAGCGCTTGCCATCCCATCCCAACTAATCCCATCGTCGTCAGCATTTGCTGCATTCCTTGTTCCCAGGCCCGGATCTCGGGCTGCCGTCGTAGGGGGTGTAGGACCGTATCTTCCAAGGCTTGACTAACAGGCTCTCCCCATTGCCAGAGGGTTTCTCCAACGTGCACCAGAAAATCTCCACCTGGCTGGCGTTGAATTGCTTGCCGCCATTCCGTTTGTTGCTGCTGCCAAAGTTGCTCCCACAGACTGGTTGACCATTCTCCCCAAGGCGCAGAATTTTCATCTAAGTCCTGGGTGCTCCAAGCCAACAGCTCTGCAATGGGCATCCAAGTAATCAGATTCAAATTGTGAGACAAGGTCGATAGCGTCGTGACCTTTAACCGCTCACTGATCTCCAGTAACAATTCCGCGGTGAGCTGAGACCGGATTTGGTGGCTGAGCTGTCTAGCCAGGGGGAGAGTCAACAAAGGCACCCCCCACTGATTCAGCAGTTGATCAATCCGGCGTTCTTGCAGGAAGGCCTGCACCTCTAAAGGCCCTGAAAAAAAGAGGATTTCAGGTTGTCGCTTCCCCATCAAGGCGTAGCTTCGCTGAATGGGTTGCTCTGCTTGCTGAGTCTCAACGGGGGTCGTCGAACAGGTAACCGCTAGCCAGCGCTGGAAAAAGTCTTCAATTTGTGCATCTTGATCAGGTGTTAAGGTACTAATCGGCCACATAGTGCCAACCTTCTGGCTCATATTCACGTTGAATACGAACCTGCCAAGTTCCCTGAGGAATGGCGAGTGCTTTATGTTCTTCGTGGGTTAGGGTAGCTTGGGGTGAGAGAACTCGCAAATAAAGCGTGCCATCCTTTTCGTAAAGTTCTGCTTGCCCCTTACTAATCCGATGGCTATGGCCTGTCACTTCACCTTCAGCCAACGTTAAATGTGGAAGTTGCCGACCTAAACTGGGTGTGGTGTTAGGCAAAGGTCTGAGGATTACATCACCTTGACGAATGGGTTGCATCTTAAATTATCTCTCTAATGTCTCTTTTATTGTGGCATAAGCTTTCAAGACATCCTCAAAGCTCTATTTTGGTGTTCCAATAGCAACGGTACAAAAAAGACGGTAAAGTGTACAGTTTACTGAACGGCCTATTTTTACAAGCACTATTTTCATGGAATCGCATGAACGACACCGACAGTATCTACAAAATGAAATCCTTGTAGAGCAAAGACTACAGCTTGCAACCACACGACTAGAGGAAGCTCAGCGTGAACGCATCTGGGCTATTGTTGCAGCCAAAGAAGCGGGACTGTCCATTCGTAAAATTGCTGCTGCAACACAATTGAGTCCTACCCGTGTCCATCAATTACTTCAAGATCCAGAAGTGGACGAAATTGCCACCTGGCTAAGCCAACTAAGACCGATGGAGCAATCGGAATCAAAGCTTGATGACGATCCAGTTGCAATCATTGCTCAACGCCTAGAATTTGAGGTGGAAGTTTTGCGTTGGTATCTGGAGTGGTTGTCAAAACTGGAGCGTGGTGAACAGGTTATTGTTAATTTGTTGCCTGAACCTCAGAGGATGTGTGAGCGCTTCGATCTCGCAAGAGTGATTCGGATTTTGAGTCGAGTTACAGCCGATTTAGATGAGCTTCAATGTAATGCTCAGGCAAACAACATACTACCAAGTGAACCCAAAGATGAAAGGCTTAAGCGCCTAGAAAAATTGGTGAGGGCCTAAAACCGAACCACTTTCATTCCGAAAAAGAGAACAATTGGTGGCATGGTACAAAAAGATGAACCTCCCGTTAGATTTGATGCTTGGAGAGCGAGAGAAGTAACTGTCCTATTTTCAGTGGTTGGAGCTAGGGTTTTGGAAGTCTACAACCTGTATTTAATAGGGGTTTAAGGCGATGTGCGACTAATCAATGACAAGCGTGTCAAAGTGCAGCAACTCCCGCCCCGCTTGGTGGTTGAGAAAACAGCACACCGTATGGGCCAGGA
>JANQPU010000420.1 GCA_028285315.1 Acaryochloris sp. IP29b_bin.176 | reverse complement strand
CTCAGCTAGCTTTTGTCGATACCGAGCTAAGAACATCTTTTTCAGCCGCTCCTGCTCCTCATAGGCCATATCCGCAAACCCTTGGATTTGCTTGAGGGTGGTGACCATCGCAGCATCAGCCTGTTGGTTGATGAAATCATCAATTTCCTCAGATTGGGAATCTGGATCATCTACGGTTGGCGTATCCTCGACAACCGGGGCTGCATCCTTGACCACGGGCTGAGAGGGCATCACGGCTTCTTGAGGGGAAACCCCATCTTTGACCTGCTTGCAAATATCCCAGAACCTTTCCCGGTACTCATGGAGTAAGCCCCCGGCATGGGTGATTGCCGAGGCAATCTCATCGAACTGGGTGCCCGTGATGTCAACGTTATGAGCGATGTTTCTCAAATAGCCCTCAACATAGTCCCGGTTTTTTTCGTCGTGGCTGGCCTTGACCACCAACAAGGTATCCGCCTCATCGTCTGTAAACTCGGTTTTCCCAGACCACCCGCAAGCCTCTAGGATTTTATCTAGCTCTGCATCATCCACCTTCAGCAACTCTAATATCTCGTCAATAGTCATCGTCAAATACTCCAATGGGTTTGCTGTAATCAAACTCGTCTTCCTCTGAAGAGGAGTCCTCTTGTTGTGAGGATAGGCAGGGTGCCTCATCAGCGACAAATGAATCTGCAACTTTTTCTGTAACTTTTTCTGGAGCCTCATCACAACTCACATGCAGCCGCGCCGATTCCAGATGCAATCTTGCTCTAGTCAAGGATTGCTCAATCGCCGCGTCAACTTGGTCTTTGGGGGCACCGGACAACGCCGCCACTGCTGGAGCCATCATGTACTCCAGTAAGGTCGCTGTAGCAGCATTGATATCAGTGCCGTACAGCTCCTTCATCGCGTCAATGGTTGCCGCGAGTCGAGTCGTTGGCCGCGTGCAGTATTTGAGCGTCAGTGTTTTTCGATTACTCATGCGGCCACCATCCCTTTAATCGTCAGATAAGCATCGGCCATCCTCAAAATCATTGGGTCACGATCCAACTGGGGGAAGACCTCAACGATTTCTCTGGCAACCCCATCCAGGCAATTCAGCCGCCGACCATACACGTCTTTCAGTTGTTTGCGCCACAGCTTAGAACTGCTCCCGGTCACATAGATGGTGACAGCATCCATCAAGGCTTGGGAGGACTCCAACTTGCGCTTGATTTGATACCAGGACGACTCCAAAGCCCGGTCAATGGAGGCAGAGACAAACACCACCTTCTCAGCAGGGATGAGCTTCTTGATGCTAGTGGCCCGCTGGCTATAAGCAAACACACACTTGGCCCCATACACATCAGACTCAAAGGTGTATTGCACTTCTTCCAGGACTTTGGACATGCCCCAGCCCACGAGCGTTTGACTCATGCTGGGGGTCAAGTCCCCCTGGTTCATCGCCCCAATGGTCAAATCCTTCTGACCAAAGACCGCGAATGCCGCCCGCTCCTCTGTGGATATGGTGGTGATGCCATACCCCTCATATTGGATGTTGAATCGCCCTATCTTCAGCTTGGTCGTCCGACCGTTATAGCCAAACCCATAGAAGGCTTTGACAATGGCACTTTTGAGGGTTTCATATTCCTTACGTTCTTTCAGGGGGAGTAGCAAGATCACATCTTCGAGTTTGACCTCGCCCTCGGCACTGACCCGCGCTTTCATCTCCCCCACGGCGGCCAGCACCTTAGCGATGGCTGAGGTGGCCTTGGTTTGGGACAGGTTGACTTCCTCATAGGGTTGGGACGCGCCTCGGCCCACGAGGTAGCCTGCGCCTTCGGTCCAGATAGCATGAGTCTTCGGCTTGGGATTCCGGGCCTCTTGCTGATACTTGCGGTGGTCTAGCTCCAATACGGAGCTGTGTTGGGCAAAGAAAGAATATTGCCCGCGATGGTTGTACAGAACTTTCGTGAGTGATGTCCCAAGGTCGATCACACAGGCTCTGATTGATTCAGTTTCCACAAAACTTGCTCCAAAGAAACAGTCTTGCTGTGAGGATAGGTAGGATGCATGAAAAGTGACAAATCGAGTTTCAAAATTTTGGTACCCCTGCGGTACCCTGCTGGTACCCTCGTGGTCTGTAGCGTTGCCCTAACGTTGCCCTGTTGGTACCCTACCGTTGCCCTAGTGGTACCCTGCTGGTACCCCTGCGTTGCCCAATCTGCGAGGCAATCGCTGAAAGCAAGGCAGGGGGGGGAGTCAAGAGGGTGCGGGGAGGCTTCTGAGGGGGAGTTCCACCCGGATACACCTATTCGCCACTACCTGGGTTTGGATCGGTTTGAAGCGAAAATCGCGTTTTTTCAACTTTTTTGTAACATGTTTGAAACTTTTTCACTACAAAACTGTAGTACGACTGAAGTTTTTGCACTACAAGAATTGTTCTGCTGATTTGTCTTCAAAGATATGGTAATTGCATTAGGCCAAGATTACTTCGCCAACTTTTCCTTTAAATAGTTAATGAAAGAAGTACAAGACATCAGAAAATACTTAGCATCAGCATAAGTAAGGTTTGGCTCATTCATCATTGCATGGCGAATACCATCTTCATCACTTGTATAACCGTAGATCTTCAGAAAGCCATTTTTCAGAGCAGAATGCAGTTTTCCAGACTTCTCAAGCACTTTCAGCGCATCTCCCAGCGTTGCTTTTGCATTTTCAGTAACGATCCTAGCCATGCTTTCTACTGCCAAAATAGACTCTTTAATTGAGTTTCGATAATCTGGATTCTTCCGATTAGATAAATGCTCTAGTGAACAACGTAGGTGTTTTGATACTCCAATAAATCTTGAATCTTCAATAGCACATTCAAGCATTTCTATTTCTTCTTGACTCGTTATATCAGTAACAAGCCCAGAAACAATTCGATATCCTGAGAGTTCTTGACTAAGTATTAAGTTTAGGTGCTCTTCTAAATACGGATAGTCATCTTTTAGGCATTTAATGACAAATTCTAAAAAGTCATATACTTCATTCCACTTAGCCTCGAAAAAGTATTGTCTAATTTCTGAGAGTATTTGACTAGGTCGGCTGGGGATTGAATCTATTGGTTTCTTGAAATAGAGGAACCATAGGTGTTTGCTGAATGGATAGATTTTTTCTTCCGTGTAATATATTTGAAATGTAAAAGGCTCTGAAGACCAAACATCAAGATGTAGAGTGTTCCACAATGAATTTCTTAATTCCAGTGACATCGTGTCAATCTGAACAAATTTAGAAACTGGCTTCAAGCCCTTTCTTTGGCTAAAGTTTTTCAATGGTTTTCACACCTTTCATCGTCAATCGCAACAATACTTTTTTGCCCCCAACCACTAATTATAGAGAGCACAACTATCTAATTCCTGCATGAGGAATTGTAGCTCCAGTTTTTTAACATCACTTTAGAAAAAATCACTGGTCTATCCCTTAATCACTTGGACCTCACATAACAATCTACCTATCCTCTACTCGGAACCTCCATTTCTGGGAATAGGGCAATGTTAGACATCACCACCATCAACTCCAATATCAAAGACGGTGCCCGCTACTACACCAAGGAAGAGAGTTACTACAGCCAGGACGAAGAAGTCCAAGAAATGACGGAATCAGAATGGTTTGGCAACATGTCACCGGATCAGCCCTACTCCGCTGAACGCTTCACAAAGATGTTCTATGGTGACCTCTCCAACTGCCAACGCATGAGAGGGGCAGTCATGGGCAAGGGCAAAGAACGCTTAGCCTATGACCTCACCTTCACCATCCCCGGTAAATCCTTGAGTATGGCTATCCACGGACCCAACGGGGACAAACGACTCTGGAAAGCCCATGTGGAAGCCGTCAAAGAAGTGATGGCGATTGTTGAGGATCGATATGCCGGGGCACGAGTCCAAACCAATAGAGAGCGACAAGCCATCAAGACAGGCAACATCGCTGCCACTCTGGTTCATCACCATGAATCTAGAGCAGGTGACCCCCATGTCCATACTCATGTCGTGCTGTTTAATGGCACCCTCTGTCCAGATGGAGAGTACCGAGCCTTGTGGTACGAACCTCTTCGCAATAGCGGGGTACTGGGTGACCTCTACCATCAAAAACTAGCACTCAAGGTACAAGAATTGGGCTATGAAATCAGAGAAACAGACACGGGGCTTGATTTAGCGGGTGTAACAGATGAACAGATTGAAGCCTTTAGTAAGCGCTCCACTGAAATCGAGGACTATCTCAAAGAGAAGGGCTGGAGCAATACCCCAGAAAATCGACAGAAAGCGGTCTTTGAAACTCGAATCGCCAAGAACATCACAGAAAGCTTAGAACAAAAGCAGGAGCGATGGGGTCGTGAAATGGAGTCAGTGAACTTCAATGGTCTTATCCCCGCTGACCACCCTATCACCCCGAAAAACCAAGAGACACCGAGAGAATTACTTGACGCTGCAATCGGCCACCTATCTGAACGACAATCCAGTTTCGACTATGAGGACATTGAGCGCTTCGTGTTCTCTCACCTCCGCAGCTTTGACGAAGGACCGCTGCATGAGGAAATCGACAAACACCCACACTTGCTCACCGCCTGGGATGGGCGATTTACCACTCAGACTGCCGTAGACCGCGACATCCGCATCATTGAAAACTGGATGAAGGGTAATGATACTGTTGCCCCACTGAATTCAAATGCTAACTTTAGCAGCACTATCCTCAATTCAGGCCAAGCCGAAGCCATGAGACGGCTACTCACCTCTACCGACCAGTTCCAAATTCTCAAAGGATTGGCCGGGACTGGTAAGACGACAGCAATGGCAATCGCCAGAGAACAGCTACCCCCAGAAACGGTTATCAAAGTGTTTGCGGCCACCCACAACGCCAAACATGCCATTGCCGATAAATTCGAGATGGAAGGAGCTACCATCGCTGAACTGGCTT
>JANQPU010000175.1 GCA_028285315.1 Acaryochloris sp. IP29b_bin.176 | reverse complement strand
AGAAGGCAGCATTGGGTTGAGTACCGCAGTAGACAAATTCGATCTAGCCCAAGGTTGTCGTTTCAGCACCTATGCCTACTGGTGGATTCGACAAGGAATTACGGCTGCCCTCCGAGCAAAGTCACGTCCCATTTACCTCCCTCACCATCAATGGGATACGGTCAACAAAATCAAGAAGCACTACCGAGAACTCAATCAACAACTCGGTAGAGAACCATCCTTATCCGAATTATCTGAAGCCACCGACATCAAACCGGAAATCGTTAGACGTACCCTGCAATTATTCCAAAAGGTCTCGTCTCTCGATCAGCCCGTTGGTCCTGAACAAAAAGATACTCTCCTCGATCTACTGGCTGGAGATGATCAGCCCACTCTTTACATGGAGTCACTGCAACTTGACGAGGAACTGTCTCATGTAATGGCGAATCTAGATGAACGAGAGCGATTTGTACTCAGCCAGAGATATGGCCTGGAGGATAATCAACCCAAGTCGATGAGAGCCATCGGCCAGCAGATTGGATTGAGCCATGAAGCTATTCGACTGATTCTCAGCAAGATCATGAAAAAGTTGGAGAGATATGCGTTATCTGCGTGAGACTTTGGCTTGAGTACGAGTCAAGACGAGTTAACTTATCAATATGATAAGTTAGAGAGAACATGCTTTCCCAACAGCGAATCCAAAAATGCTAAACCCAAAAATTTCCAATGCGAATAATCTCAGACTCTCGCCTCCGAGAAGCCGCAGCGAAATACCCCAATTCTCAGCCTAGTGTCAGAGCTTGGATCAAAGTAACCAAAACAGCCAATTGGCAAAGCCTTCAAGACACTCGCAAGACATTCCCCAGTGCTGACCTAGTAGGTAAGCTGACCGTCTTTAATATTGCTGGCAACAACTATCGGCTCATTACCTTGATCGACTATCAAAAGCAAAGAGTTTACATCCGTTATTTTTTAACCCATGCTGAACATTAAAGCGCTCTGTGCACAGTTTTAAAGACATAGCGCTCCGATCTACGAATTTAGGCCATTTTAAATAATTAGTAGATAAAGAAAATTAAAACCTCCAGTTTTAAAGAATTAATGCACAGAAATACAGTCATTACCCCGTCGAGCTTCCATCTTTCAACCCCTACAAAACTTTATTATGTATAGGGGGTCCCCCTTACTCGGGGGCATAAAAAGAGAAACTATTTGAGTATTAGAAAATTTAGTTATAGCTAAAATCAACTTATGGAAATATTCTAATTAGAATGAATAATTTTTTTCTTGACGGTACTTCAAGTGATCCACTATATAGACAACTGAGAGATGATTCTGGCACCATAGTTTTTGAGGCGAGAGAATTTACTAATGACCTTTGGAAGTGCACCTCTGATTATGTAGATTTAGATATCAAAACTAGTGCAAGAGATCAGTTTCATTCACGTTTCTGGGAGATGTATCTCATTGCGACTTTACGAAAAAGAGGCTTTCCCGTTGTAAAAAGAGAATTTAGAAGATTCAAGTCGAAAGGGCCTGATATTCAGGTCGGAAATGTTATTACTTGGTTTGAGGCTATTGCTGTTATTGCTGGGAATGGACCAGACGCTGTGCCAGAAATTAACCAAAGATCTAAAGTTGCACCAGATGTCTCACAAAGTAAGATTATGTTGAGATTAACAGCGGGACTTCAAGTAAAAAATGACCAATACAGGAAGTATAGACATGATAATATAATCAAAGAAAATGAACCATTTATAATTGCACTTAATGCTGCATTAATTCCACATCTTCATCATGCTCTTGATTTACATATTCCTTGGATTGTTAAATCCGTTTTCCTAATAGGTCATGAGGTTCTTCAATTAAAAAAAGGGAAGGTTGTTGGTAACTATCATCAATTTCAAGATGCCATTGTTAAGGAGAATGGAACACCCATTGAAAAAAATTTTTTTGAGCAGCCGGAATCCAAAGGGGTAAGTGCGGTACTTTACAGTACTGCTAATGTTTCTGGATATAGAGATTTAGGAAATGATTTTATATTAGTTCATAATCCAAATGCTAGAGCACCTATACCAAGAGGTTTTTTACCATTTGGCAGCGAGTATTGGTTGGAGAACAATGATTTAATCTGCAAAATTCATACGGAATAATTCTTGGGATTTCTAAGAATTTTGTTTAGGCTTAACCAATAAGCTACTAGTTTAGTGATAGTTTTTCCAGATAATAGACTGCTATCTGGTGAAATCCCTGATATTACGTGACCCTTCAGCAAGATTGGAGATTCGGGCGACAAGAGAACAAAGATGAAAACAATAGCTTTGGTGCATTTAACGCTTTAAATTTTTGAGCCTTCAATTAAGCACAGGTGCATTAGTTATTTAAAACTACAAGAATAATATTGCGACGCCAAAAACCATACGAATTATACTCAGAAAGGGTTTTAGAGATTTTTAGGCTGTGCGCTAATTCTTTAATTCGGATCGTTTAGCGCTTTAATGGACACATGCCGACTATGACAAAGGCAGATGGAAAAATGATCCTTGGAATCAATGATGCACCTAGCTATGAAGGATTAGTTCAGGAATTCCCACCCCGACCCATCCACAACGATCACCAGCTACAAGCTGCTCAAAATAGGATTGACGCTCTTATTGATTTAGAACGGGAACTCACACCAGATGAAGCAGACTACTTAGACATACTAGGAACACTGGTTTGGGAATATGAACAGTCCTTAGAACCTATTCCTGACATTGGTGGAGTGGAGTTGCTAAAGGTTCTAGTAGAGGAAAGAGGGTTAAGGCAGAAAGATCTAGTGCCGATCTTCAAGGCCGAATCTATTATCTCAGATGTCTTCAAGGGACGAAGACACTTAACAACAAGGCATATACAGGAACTAGCAGCGTTTTTTAATGTATCCCCCGCTGCCTTTTTCCCATTGAAGTCTTAAATCAAGCTATCAGTTTTTTACCGACTGGACACTTTTGGGTAGCTGACTCTACTCGTTTACTCATCTGCCACTCAAAAGCTTGTCCTAGCTGCTCCAGGTCGAGCAAACCATGCTGCCACAGAATCATATGAAGCGGACCCTGAGAAGGCTCTTGACGACGCAAGGCCAAGTCAATCGCTTCCTCCGAGATACCTAATTCGGTTTGGAGATAGTCAATAAATTGTTGCTGGACTGGGGAACACATACACTGAACAGACATTTTGAACGGTTCTATCTGATGCCTCTATCGTCTTGAGAGAGAGGTCTGATGTCCTGAGTAATACTACTGAACTACTTTGAGATAGTATAGTGACGAACTCTGGTAAACCTGTCAACCCTTCTTCTATTTTTCTTAAGAAATAAAATTATTCAGTTCTCTTTGGTGGCTTTTCGGGGTATTTCTCTGGCAACGAAGTTTGCAGGACTAGTTAATGGCAACTCATACTGACAGCATCCGAACCTACCTCAAAGAGATTGGCCGATATCCCTTACTTTCCCACGAAGAAGAGATTGAGTTAGCGAGGCAAGCCACAGCAGGTAACCTCAAAGCTAAGCAACGCATGATTGAATGCAATCTACGCTTAGTTGTCTCCATTGCCAAGAAACATCAGAATCGAGGTTTGCCCCTGCTCGACTTGATCCAAGAGGGCAGCATCGGATTGAGTAGAGCCGTTGAGAAGTTTGAGCCAGAGCAGGGATACCGCTTCAGCACCTATGCCTACTGGTGGATTTTGCAGGGAGTGACGAAAGCGATATACAACAAGTCCCGCGTGATTCGCCTCCCTGTACAGCAATGGGAAATTGGCAACCAAATTAAACAGACCCGACGACAACTCTCTCAAACACTGAGTCGTAAACCCACCTTGGCGGAAATTGCAGAAGCAATGGAGATCGATCTCACGAAGCTTAAGAAGAACCTACAACTCCGGCAAGATGTGCTCTCTTTGGACATGCGAGTGGGGGAGAAGCAAGACACTTGTTTAGGGGAACTAGTTGAGAGTCAAGATGCACCTGAGCCATATCTTGAACTCCGCTGGCAATCTGAGGAAGTGTCGGGTTATCTGTCTTTCCTTGATGAACGGCAACGCTTTGTCATCAGCCAGCGGTACGGGCTAGCAGATGGCAAACCCAAGACATTGAAAGAAATTGGTCAACAGCTTGGCCTCAGCCGGGAACGGATTCGGCAAATCCACGACAAGACCATGAAGAAATTACAGAAAACTGCTAACCAAACGAACCAGGCCAAAACTGCCTAGCGTCTTCTGGGTATAGTCTGGCATCACCCGCCATAAAAGGAACGATCATGTCTCGCCTACTCATCGTTGAGTCCCCCGGCAAAATCAAGAAACTGCGCTCCATCCTCGGCCCAGGTTGGAATGTCCAGGCATCAGTCGGACACATTCGGCAGCTAGCCAATGAAGGCAGTGACAATCTTGGGTTTGTTGCCAATAATGGAAAAATTGAATGCCGATACGAACCCAGAGATGATCGGGCGAAAAAGACGATTGCCAATCTCAAAGCCGCAGCCAAGCAAGCCAATGAGGTTTTTATTGCCTCCGACCCCGACCGAGAAGGCGAAACCATTGGCTGGCATATTGCTCAAGTATTAGGTATCAAAAAGCCTAAGCGGGTTGTGTACCAAGAAATCACCGAACGAGCCGTCAGGCAGGCCATTGCTAACCCCCGATCATTAGACATGGCGTTAGTGGAGGCGGGCCGTTGCCGAGACTGCCTGGATAAGCTAGTTGGGTATCGCGGCTCTCCTCTAGTCTGGCGCTTAAACAATGGCGCTAAGTCCGTTGGCCGGGTGCAATCCGCGACCCTTCACTTGGTCTGCCAACGAGAACGCGAGATTCAAGCCTTTGTCCCTCAAGATTATTGGTCGGTATTCGTTGATTACGCTGAAGGATTCAGAGCGTTTTACCACGGCAACACCCAGGCCAATGGCCAGGACCATACCAACATCGAGGACTCCGGTTCAGAGACTAAAACCGAAGAATCCACGCGAGTCCTTTCCCAGGCTGAGGCGGATTCACTGGTTGCGATCGCACAGAGTAACCCTCACCAAGTCATATCGATTGAAGGCAGGGTTACCCCCAAGAAGCCCCCAGCCCCCTTCACCACCTCAGCCTTACAGCAGGCCGCAGGTTCCCGCCTGAAGTTCAGCCCAGAGCAAACGATGCAGGTTGCCCAAAAGCTATACGAAGCGGGTCTAATCACCTACATGCGAACTGATTCTGTTGCCCTGTCCCCAGATTATTGTGCAGCGGCCAAGCAATGGCTAGAGCAGAACGATGCTGACAATATTCCCAAGAAAGTTGCTAAGCAGAAGGTCAGCAAGCAAGCCCAGGAAGGACATGAGGCTATTCGACCCACGGATATCTTCAAACCCTCCGCAGAGCTGAAACAATCCCTACCCGATGATCAGTTTGAGTTATATGTGTTGATTTGGAAGCGGGCGCTTGCCTCCCAGTGCAAACCCGCCCAAATTAGAAAAACGGTTGTCCTTAGCCAATCTGGCGATATCCAGTGGAAGGCCAAGGGGAATCTCGTTGAATTTGCGGGGTACTCCAAATATTGGAAAGATATCAAGGCTGACACAGAGCTGCCCACTCTTCAGGAACAACAAGCGCTCACGCTGGCCCAGGCTGATTCACAGCAGAAGCAGACCCAGCCCCCCTCTCGATACAGTGAGCCTAAGTTGGTGCAACTGATGGAGAAGAAAGGGATTGGTAGGCCATCCACCTACGCGCCGACAATCAAAACCATCAAAAGCCGTGGCTATGTCGAGCTGATTAAAGGCAGGCTTCAGCCTACGACTGTCGGGATGGAGGTTGACCAGTTCATGGGTGGGGCACTCCCTGAATTGTTGGAGGCTGAATTCACGGCTCAGATGGAGAGTTCCCTTGATGCGATCGCGGATGGGAATCAGGAATGGCAAGATTATCTCATTGGTTTGAATCGGAGCTACTTTGCCCCAGCCCTGGCCAAGGCTAAGCAAGGTTTACCGGAACCCACCAGTAACGGTAATGGGAGCAGGGTACTAGAGAAGTCGAGAACCAAGTGCCCTAGCTGCGGCCACCCAATGGGCAAGGTGCCCAGTAAGAAGGTGAAGAAGGGGCATTTTCTCAAGTGTGAGAACGGCTGCACCTCTGGCGATGGCCGTGGGTTGGTGATGTTTTGGTCGGATCGGGACCGCAAATGGCAACTGCCCAAATCCAAGTCGGACCAGCCCAGCACACCAGCAGAACTGACGGATTACCCATGTCCAGTCTGCAAGGCGAAGCTGGAGATATACAAGTACGAAAAGGACGGTCAGATCAAGCAAATGCTCAGGTGCTCTGACCCCAAGGCAAGGTCTAACAAGAAGCACAAGAATGCAGTCTATTTTGCAAGCAAAGGACGGTGGTGGAGTCCAAAGTACGGTGAGTTGGAATTAGAATAAGCACACTAGCATTTGCTTATTTAACCACGAGAATCGATAAGATATTCCTAGTATGCAGCCCTTGTAATCCGATATCAGGCAATTTATAGTAATTCCATTGATAAGGTTCCCAATTACCCGAAATTGGCGAGAAGGCTCCTCGATAAACGCCCGCCCCTCTGAGCGTTAAATGAGGACGAAAAGCGGAAATTACCGCAACGCCACAAAGTAAAACTGGAGATTTTGAACAATGAAATTATCTGAGATTAAGCAAGCCGTTATTGCTGCATTCGCTCAGCAACATCAAGTATCTGTGACCACCACCGCAGAGCTAAAGCAAGCTGCTAAACAGCTTTGGCCTGAGCAGACTTACAACTTCCGCAAGGCTCAAACATGGCTGAACTTCGCTGAACCACTGGGAGTTGATATCGGGGATTATTCCGCTCCAACACAAAAGCATGGTCGTAAGCTCAGCGATATCAAGGCCGAAGTTCTTGCCCACTATGAAGTTACCAATACCAAGGATCTGAAGGCCAAGCTAAAAGACTGGGGAATTCCCCACGACAAGCTCAGCACCCGAAAGGCTTGGGAGGATTTGCTAGAAGGCTGCAAGGCCAGCCAGAAGGGTCAGGTGGTTGAGCTGCCGCAAGATCCGTTGGGGATGGTGGCGTAATCTTACAGGTTTGAACTACACAGCCTCCAACTGTAAATTTGATGGGGGCTGTGTAGTTCTTAAAAAACTGCTCAAGATTCTGTCTACTGGGGTTTCTTTAGCTCAATACCAAAGTTGTACATCTCAAGCTTTTTTTCACTTCGCTAACGAGAACGAGACTTAAACAAAATCCAAATTTCTACTGTTTCTATTAAAAGCTTCAAAAAT
Organism: Acaryochloris sp. IP29b_bin.176; assembly: GCA_028285315.1. GTDB lineage: Bacteria > Cyanobacteriota > Cyanobacteriia > Thermosynechococcales > Thermosynechococcaceae > Acaryochloris. Next base: position 4,524 of record JANQPU010000175.1, on the reverse strand, counting down.
GCTTTCACGATCGACCAGGAGATCCTTGAAAATAAGATGAGTAGCACGATTAAACCTCTCTGCTTACAAACTATTCTTAGCAGTTCAGTTCTCCGGAGTTGAACTGCTGCTTAGTATACATAAGTGCAATCTTTGGCGTAGTAGGCTGCGCTGCACCTTTGCTAAATAATGTACACAAATAGGGTATCAACTTAAGCCGGGAAAATAGCTAGGGGTAAAGGATTGCTCGATTTCTTTTTTGACGACCTACGGGCCACAGGTAGTTCACCCATAGAATCAACCACCCCCTCAAACACATCCGGGAAAGCATGACCAAAGAGTCGTTGAGCAGCAGTGGTTCCATCTGCTCTCTTGAGGTCAAAATTATGGAGGATGGTGAGCACCTTCAAGGTCTGTTCTGGCCATTTCATATCAATGGAACGGTTTTGGTCGCTAAGGCTGAAATCCTTTCCCAGCACAGATTACAGTTATAAGCATTTATACTTAGCTTTTGACCAACAGAGTCAAAACTCTGAAAATTCATGAAAACAGTACTGTCCCACTTATGATGCTTGGACAATTTTAGGAAAGTTTCTGAAAGCTATATAAATCAATAGATGTAGAACTCTAGTGTCCCAGATATGGTTAGTTGAGGGACAGTCAAACCTTGATCACCGTTCAGTAATCTGAACACCTTAGCGACCATTTTCGTTCCATTGATAAGAAAAGGCCGAATTGCGCGGTGTACCGCTTCCCTGTCTAAGGTCTGGCACCAGGCCACAAACAAGGCTGGGTAGGTGTTGCGGTTCATAATTGAAGGTTTTTTCATAGTCGAAATCCTTTGCAGGTATGAAGTCAGGGGGGTGGTATCGGAGTTTGCGATCGCAAAGCGCGGCCAACGGCCATCGCATCTAGGTAATACAGAATCCCTCTGGATTCCAAAAAAATTCTCTCTAGACAAACTTGAGTCGCTAGACTAATTTCCTGGCACTTCTAGTAACAAATCTCCCCAGATTAAATAGCTCTCGGAACAGATAAACCGCAGTAATTGTCAGATAGCTATAGAAGAAAATCACCCCCACCAGGAATGGCACCGTCGCTAAACCAGGAATCTGATGCGAGGTGGCAACTGGATGAACCAACGCAGTCACAACTTGCTGAGTACTCTCAAAGTCGTGCGCTAAATGGCACTTCACCGAGAGGCTACAAGCATCAGAGATAGTTGCGATTGAAACGACGCGACCAGTTAACCAAATAATGATGGGACCATTTACAGTTACAATTGCAGCCGTACCCAGCTCGCTAGGGCCAAACAGAAGTACCCCAACAAACCTGATCCAGAGTCTTTTTTTGGGTTTCTCGTCAAACGTATCTGTTAGTTCGTTCGGGCTTGCGGGTTGATTAGACATGGTTTTCACCTCCATTGGTGTGAATTTATAGGTGTAAAGTCAGCGGTCTTGGTATCGAGTTGCGATCGCAACACCAATACCCAGCTCATGATTCCGTGGCCTTGTCGTTGGTCAGCACCTTGCGCTCCGACCCACCGAACCGCAGCCACCAGCAGGGGTTGAGTTGGTTGTCACAGATGGCATACTTGGGCAGGTTTACCCCCACGATCAGGCCAGAGCCAGCTAGAAAGACAATCATCAGGACGAGGATTGCCACGGAGTTCGCCATCAGGGAAAGGCCACGGTTAATCTTGTTGATGGTTCGCTCATGCCCTTGGAGTTTCAGCTCTCTGGCTTGGGTGATGTACACATCCTCTTGAGCGATTGACCTCATTCGGTGGGCAATGTCTCGGTAGATGAGTTCGTCGAGGCTGGCAGCGCCGTTGGGGTGGCTTGTGCCGCTAGCCGTTCTCTTAGCCTGGAGGTAAACGGCCCAGACTTTTTTGCAAGCTCATTTGGATCCTCCACGACTGCTTTTTGCACACGGGCCGTTTCAAAGATGTAATTCAGCCGATTCATGTAGGCACCCATGACAGCGGTTTGCAAATCATCGCCATAACCATCAAGGGTCTGGAGTACCCTTTGCCCGTCTTGGTCTGCGATACGCTCGGCCCGCTCTAGGATGCTATCGGTGCCATCAGACTTTTCAGCGACGGGTTGAGCATCAGCGGGCACTACCTCCGCTTGCATTTGCTCATAGGCCGCTGCATAGGTTTCTGCGCCGCCTTGTTTGCGTTGCACCACTTCTTTGAGTGTCTCAACCTGAGATTTAGAAAATTCTTCGGATTCACCAAACCCACATATATTACGTAGTTCAGTGAGGTCTTCTTTGCTAATCTCAAGGGTCTTGAGAGTTCTGCTAAAACTTAAATTACTCATTACTAGTCAAACTCCAATTGTGGTTCTTCTTCGTTTGGGTCACTATTTCTGGGAAGTGAATCAGCAAGTCCAGTGTTTTGCACGACCTGGCTAGCAGGACAATACCCATTTTTTTGGCACTGGTTGAGCGCTTGTCGATGAAGATCTCGGATTTCATGAACTGAGCTGGTGATTGCATCTTGGATGTCAACCTCGCTCCCTCCCTGTATCGCAATGTGAAGTGGCTCAAAGAGATCCACTAAGGCTAACTCCACCGTCTTCTTGAACTTAGAGCCATAGAAGTTCCTGGCACTGTTGATGATCTGCTCCTCCTTGGAGCCAGCTATCGGTTGACAGCGAATCACAATATTTTTCCTATTTGGCTTGGGCATATTCCTTTACTCCCTCCGCCGTCCAGGTGCGTCCAGTAACATGCAAATGCAGCATCCAAACATCAATTGCTCGATAAGCCCACTGGGTATTAATCTCTCCAAATTCTTCTGATAGATACCTGATTGCGCCATTGATGGATTTAAAGGCGTTACCAAATAGGGTCTTGAATCGACTCTTGTAGAGGGGAGCATTCCCACCGACTAGGTAAAAGGCTTGGGCCTGTTTGATGCCCCGATCACTGTTAATACGCTGCTCGATTTCCCCCCAGTTCGCTTTAAACCCCTCCTTGATTTCCGTCAGCTTCTTCTCCAAACGGTGGGGCTGAATCAGGACTGCTATCTCCTTCCTGGCCTTGCCCTGCTGGTTCGGCTTATCCATCAAGGCCAGATATCGGAATACTGCCTTAGCCCCCTGCACATCATCGGTGAAATGCATGACTCGATTGACGATGGAGGACATACCCAGTCCTTCAAAGGTTTTGGACTTGGGGTAGGCCAGCGGTCGGCCATCCTCCACGGCGATAAAGTTAGCGTCCTTATGACCAAAGACCCCAATATAAGCCGTAATATCCGGTGGGGGAATCATCGCCATGCCTGCCCCCTCCATGCACCCCTTGGCATCCACAGCCTCAAAATCGATGTGGCGACCGTTATACCCAAATCCACCCAATAGGCATGAGAGTAGATCTGCTTCTAAATCGGCATACTCAGTCCATTCACTAATCGGCAGCATGAAGTTGATGACCAGTTTGACCCGATCTGGTGATAGCTCTGGAACCCGATCCAGGGCCAAACCCACGAAAGCAAGCACCTTGGGAACCAGCAGGTCTGCCTTACTCATATTTGGGTCAGTCTTGGTTCCAGCATGGCCGGGGATTTCCCCCACGATGCGGAAGACCAACTCATTACCCTGTCGAAAGGTCACCCTTGAAGTCTTGGAGGTGCCTCTAGCTTTGTCGTTTTCATAATTGCTTTGCATTAAGAAACCAACATTAGGAGGCTGATGGATAAAGCCCTCTGTGGTGCCGCCGTCAAAGTCGGCCAAGAAAAATCCACGGGTTGAGGATGACCCACCATCAATATTGAGATGCAATATTTCACTCTGAGAATTTTGCATGGTGCTCTCCGAAAGTTTCAAAAAATTTTCCTTGCCAGACCATACCCAGAATTTAAAAATAGGGTTCGCGATTTAGCACTAAAAATGCTCTATTTGAATTAAAAGATGCATTGGATTTGCATGGTTTTGCACTGGAATTGCATTACTTACTGTCAGAAACGCACTACAAATGCACAGTTCTGCACTGAAAATGCATTTTAGCCAAAATCCTGCAAAAACAGCCCTTAAAACCATACTAGGAGTGGATTACAGCGGTTAAAAATGGACAAGTTTCGGAAATTTTTTTAATATATTCACTACGCCCATGCTTTGGGCGATCATGAGAAATTCGGGAAAACAGAAATTCGGGGTATTGTCAGGGTGTACATTGCACAGCTATTTGTCCGTTTTGCACACTTAGTGTCCAAAAACACACATACAAAATTCTCAGCATTCAAAGAGCTATTGTTGGAAGCTTGACGTAATAGGGTCTTTCATAGGAGTGTTAGACGACATCGTGTCGCTTTTCTATCCAAATCATGGGTGTTAGACGACACCTGACTGATAATTACCTTATGGAGGGTGTTAGACGACACTTGACATCTAATATTCTGTATAAGGGAGTTATGCGTCAGTCTGTCGTATAACCATAGTTATGTTTTTCCCAAGGAGTAATAAAAATTGAATAAATCTGAAAATTTTTGGGATAAAGCTTCAAAAAACTATGACAAGACAGAGGAGCGTTTTGAAT
>JANQPU010000384.1 GCA_028285315.1 Acaryochloris sp. IP29b_bin.176 | reverse complement strand
GGTTCAGAAATACGGCTGCCCAACGAGCAGGCCTGACGGAACATCCCTGGAAATGGCAAGACTTAGCCACCTATCCCACACTTTGTTGAGGCACAATCGAATGGTTACAAATGGCTATCAGGAAAATGCAACTGACTCATCCACACGTTCAGTCGTTTGGTATATCCTGAGAACAGCTTGGTTTAGCTCAACATACAATTATTAAAGTTATGGATCTGAAAACTATCCTAGTCGGGTTAACGCCCATTTTTATTGTGCTCTGCTTGTTTTTCGGGACCCGCAATGGGTTTTATGATTCTGATGATTACCATGGCAATGGCTCAGCGCATTAATCTAGCTCACCTACTGAATGAGTTTTACTGATGGTTGATGACTGAGAAGTTCCCGGATCAGGCAAGTGATCGGGAAGCTGTTGCAACGGCTCATACCCAAGAGATTGCTTTGCAAAAAACGGTCAAGGCACTGGGCTTAGCGAAGATCCAGCGTCACGTTTTTATCTGTGCAGATCAAACAATTGATAAATGCTGTGACAAAACGTCTAGTTTAGAAGCCTGGGCTTACTTAAAGAAACGTTTAAAAGAGCTGAACTTAGACCAGCCCTCCGATAGCGGCTATATTTTTCGGACAAAAGCCAATTGTCTGCGGGTCTGTCAGAAAGGCCCAATCCTGGTGATTTACCCAGATGGTGTTTGGTACCATTCCGCAACACCAACCGTGATTGAAAGAATTCTGCAAGAGCATTTGCTAAGAAACCAGATTGTTGGAGAGTTTATGTTGCTCCAACATTCTTTACCCGCAACTAGTTTGTAGGGTTGATCAGACTTTATTGACTTTGAGTTGCTGGATTGGAAGAGGGTTGAGTGCCTTGTTGATTGACAAAGTACCATCCACCAATGCCGGCAAGAAGAATCAGCAATATTGGGCCAAGCAGCATCCATAGACGGGGTTGCTGACGAATAATGAGTGTTTGTTTTTGACGACCAGAGGTAGATTTTCCTGGCAAAGAGCGACGAGTAGAAGCTTCAGGCACTGTATCAGAAGCACTAGGCTCAGAATATCCTGAGGAAATGACGGTGGGTCGATCTCTTCTAATTGGAGTTTTAGCGGTTGGAGATGCTGCTAATTCTGCTTCCGATGCAACCACCGTTGCTTTAGGATTCACAGCATCAGATTTGAGGCTTTGGAAATCCGTGGATTCCAGATATCGGATAAATTCGGCTTCACCCATGGATACTACGAGATAGGACGCTTTAATTTTTCGCCCCAGCCCAATTCGATCGCCGTCGGCCAGTTCTTGAGAGCTACAGCGTTTGTCGTTCACAAAGACCCCATTGGCACTCCGATTGCCTTCAGAGTCTCCATCAATTAAGCGGTAACGGTACGTGCTTTTCCCCGGTGTCGGCAAGCGCAAGAGAATGGCATGCTTACGGGAAATGGTGGGGGAATCCAGCACAATAGCGTTCGACTCATCTCGACCGATAGAATAGGCCGCCGAGTCAAGGGCGATCGCACGACGTTTACCATCGTTGATGACCAGAACGTGCCGTTCAGAAGAATCTCGTTTAGAGTCGTGCATGTTAGGAAAATTCCTGAGGAAACCGTAAAATCAGCCTACATAAGACATCAACGCTAACCTCCCTCATCTAAGATGGCTGGGCAGCCATCTAGCTAGGTAATCGAAGCAACAAGAGTCAATAGACTCTGTGCGGATGAGGTTGCCAGGGTTAAAATCTTGCAGCAGAGCGGTTCCGTGATTGAGGGACAGCTAGCCAAGATTTCGCCTGTTCTCGAAATTGAAGTTGTCTATACCTAGGATTCCCAACCTTCTCACCTTTTCAAGCGTCACCCTCATGGTTTAGGGAAAGAATATGAAACAATAGAGGCTAACCACTCATTGCCGACAGAAGGTTGCGGTTGCTGATTCGATGTCACAGACTTATTCCGTAGAGATTCATCATCAAGACACCGTCCATACGGTGAGCGTCCCTGAAGACACCACAATTTTACAAGCCGCTCATGATGCCGGGGTTGATTTACCCAGCTCCTGTTGTGCAGGTGTCTGTACGACCTGTGCTTCATTAATATTAGAAGGTGAAGTAGAACAAAAAGATGCGATGGGGTTGGGACCCGATTTATTAGCTCAGGGATATGCATTGTTATGCGTTGCTTACCCCCGGTCAGACATCAAGCTGGAATCTAACAAAGAAGAACTGGTGTATAAATTGCAGTTTGGGCAAGATTCAGTCAATTAATTGGCTTTGATGCCATCCACTATGGAGATCCATGTAATGACGACTCATTTTATTGCTGCTGAAATGGAACTAGAAGCATCCACTGTAGATCTGCAGGCCAACATTGAAGCCAAGCTCCGCGAACAGGGTGAGCCTTTGCGTTGGGCGGTAACGGATGTCAATGCTGAGACAGCAACCGTTGAAGCGGTGGTTCTCAAGCAAAAGGAAACAGCCTGATCTCGTTGACATCCCGCCCTTTTACGGTTGTCTTGCTGGTGCCCACAGGCATAGGGGCGGTAATCGGTGGGTATGCAGGGGATGCTATTCCGGTTGCTCGGGCGATGTCAGTGGTCTGCGATCGCATCATCACCCATCCCAATGTTTTAAATGGGGCTCAACTCTACTGGCCCATTCCCAATGCCTGGTATGTAGAAGGCTATGGGCTGGATCAGTTTGCCGCCGGACGGTGGGGGCTACGGCCAGTCCATAGCAATCAGATCGGGGTGGTTCTAGATCAGGCAATAGAGCCCGACTTGCGCCTGCGACATCTGCAGGCTATTGACGCTGCTCGGGCCACGTTGGGAGTGACCATCAGTGATGTGTTGATCACTGATATGTCGTTAGGTGTGACCCTGAAAACTGCTGAATCTGGTGCAACCTGGGGCACGCTGGATCATCCAGACAGTTTGCTGCGGGCAGTCGATTACCTGATCCAGCACAGTCACGTTCGTGCGATCGCAGTCGTAGCCCGTTTTCCTGATGATTTAGACAGTGATGCGCTCCAGTCCTATCGTCAAGGCCAAGGTGTTGATGCCTTAGCGGGGGCTGAAGCTATCATCAGCCATCTAGTGGTGCAACAGTTTCAAGTTCCTTGCGCCCATGCGCCGGCTCTTTCTCCCCTGCCCTTAGATCCGAATTTGAATCCACGAGCTGCGGCAGAAGAATTGGGATACACGTTTCTACCCTCTGTTTTAGTGGGGTTATCGCGGGCTCCCCAGTTCATCCGCACCCCCGGCCATCTGACTGATCTATGGCGAGATCAAGTCGATGCTGTCATGGTTCCAGCCAGTGCTTGTGGCAGTAGCGCCATTCTGAGCTTCAACCACACATCAACCCGCATAGTTACGGTGGGTGAAAATATAACTACCATGAATGCTACAGCTGATGGTCTGGGAATTAACAGTATTTCTGTCCAGTCCTACCTCGAAGCCTTGGGTATTCTTGCAGCCCTCAAAGCAGGTGTTGATGAGGGTGCTTTACGTCCTTCTATTCCGCCTATACCCTCTCAAGAAATGACCTGATCAGCTACTCTTCATCAACGCTATGCGGTCTTTCTCATTAACTGATAGGTTATAGAGGTATTTGCTTTTGATATCTCTGTGGTTGATCGCCCTAATCAGCAGCCTGAACTAGAGTCCCTTACTCGTACACAAGTCCTGATTGCCATGGGGGTAACGGCATTGCTGTTATTGTTTGTGGCTAAAGTCTGGCAGTATTTTGATACCTTCCCAGCCTTAAGGATGACTTGGCAACTGCAACATGCTGCGTGGGGTATCGGCAGCGGCATCGGTATTACAGCAGCTAGTGCCGTTATTTATCAGCTATGGCCTCAATATCGGCTATCTGCATCCCTCTATTTACAGCTTGTCATCAAACCCCTCGTGTGGACAGACCTAATTTGGTTGGGGTTGTTGCCTGGCCTAAGCGAAGAACTATTATTTCGAGGCGTCATGCTCCCGGCCCTGGGTCTAAACTGGGTGGGCCTCATTTTGTCTAGCCTTTGTTTTGGGGTGTTGCATCTCAATAATCTCCAACAATGGTCCTACGTTGCTTGGGTCACAGTAGTCGGTTTTTTCCTCGGTTACAGCGCTTGGAGTACGGGCAATTTATTGGTGCCTGTGATTGCCCATATCACCACTAACATCATTACGGGTGTGTCATGGAAAATCACTCATCCTCCCCAGCACCCCCTGGGCAAAACTTAGCCTCGGGAGACGATAAAGATGGCTGCGATGGCAAGCTTAGGTAAATTTCTTGAATATCCTGGGGCAATGAATCTTGGAGCGCCTGATAGGCTTCCTGTAGATACTGGCTGATTTCATTAAACGTAATATTTTGTCCTTCAGCCTGCAAAACCGCCACGATCCGATGGTCTTGCCACTGAAATGTTTGGGACAAGACTAAAATCAGCCGAGGCAAGGGGGGCAGTTGATCCAAAGCAATTTGGACATAGCACCATAGGGGAGGGGGAGCGGCCGACAATGTGTATTGAATGGTTTCAATTGCAGGCAACTGATCGTCTGTAATGCAAGCAGCAACTTTATTTAAAATCCATGCCTGTAGGGAAAAGCTCGGTCCAGCCGCCTCCATCACCAAATGATTCAGCTCATAAAAGATATTGCGCCACACCCTAGCAAAAAGGTAATCGACTTGTAAGGGCGATCGCGCCATATTCCGTAGTAAAGAATAAGACATGGCTCCAAACCGGCAAAAGAGAGCGGTAAAGTATTTGCCTTCATCAGCATGATGTTGAAATCCTTGCACCAGCTCTTGGTCACTGCAGTTCTGCAATGGCAGCACCAAGGGGTGATTGGCTTCTGGGAAGTCTGGCAGTTTCATAACGAGTATTCCATATCTCCTCAGCCTGGCGCAAAGCGCTCTATATCAGAATTGTAGAGGCCCAACTCATACCTAAATTGTTTTTATTGAGGTATAAGATAGCGCACTCCTAAACTTCGACAAAAATATCACAATCTAGTCCAGAGAACCCTACTGTCAAGAGTGAGATCTGTTATGATCAGTTTTGCTCACCCGGAGAGGTGGCTGAGTGGTCGAAAGCGGCAGATTGCTAATCTGTTGTACGGTGAACTCCGTACCGAGGGTTCGAATCCCTCCCTCTCCGTTTTTTGCAGCCTTTTGTTGGAGTATGTTTCATGGGCAAGAAATGTCAATTAACGGGAAAAAAAGCAAATAACGCTTTTGCGGTTTCCCATTCCCACCGCCGAACCAAAAAGTTGCAAGAAGCCAACTTGCAGTGGAAGCGAGTCTGGTGGCCCCAGGAAAAACGCTGGGTCAAGCTAAGACTTTCTACTAAAGCCATTAAGACACTGGAGAAAAAAGGTCTGGCCACTTTCGCTCGCGAAGCTGGGATTAACCTTCACCAGGCATAGTGGCGCGGTATTTTTTAGCTCTCCTGCCTCCCGAAGCCATTCAGAAGGAAGTTTTGCGTATCCAACAAACCTTTGCAAAGCAGTATCATAGCCGCAAAGCGCTGAATTCTCCGCCTCATATTACGCTACAAGCTCCTTTTGACTGGCCTTCAACTTCCACCAGTGCCGCTCAGCAAACCACTACAGCCCTTGCCCAAGGTCTAGCCGAATGGACTAATCATCTTAAACCGTTGCCTATTCAACTCCCAGGCTTTGGGGTCTTTGCTCCCCGCGTTATTTATGTCCATGTGCAGTGCACGCCAGCACTCTTGACCCTGCATACCCAACTGCAAACCTATTGTGCAGAGGTCTGGAATATCAAAGACACTCGATCGCAGCATCGTCCATTCATTCCCCATATAACAGTGGCTTTTCGAGATTTAACACGGGCCAATTTCCATGCATCATGGCCCCATTTCCAGGATTGTCCCTTTGAGCATCACTTTACCGCCACTGCCTTGACTCTCCTCAAACACAATAGTCAACGCTGGGAGACCTTTTCCCAATTTGCCTTTGGGTCTTAATGACCCCCACCTCCGACTTAGAATCCCTTGGTATCCTTAAGGTATCTAGGTCTTCCTGAAGGATAATTGCATGACTGAAAATCAGCCAACAATTTGTATTTTAGGGGGTGGTTTTGGTGGTCTTTATACTGCTCTACGCTTAAGTCAGCTTCCTTGGGAGGAGCTTAAGCCCCAAATTTATTTAGTGGATCGAAATGATCATTTTCTGTTTTCGCCCCTGCTCTATGAATTGGTCACAGGAGAACTACAGTCTTGGGAAATTGCTCCCCCTTACAGTGAGCTTCTAGCCAATACGGGCGTCCGTTTTATTCAAAGTGCTGTTAACCAGATTGATATTGCTCAACAGCAAGTCGCCCTACCTGATCAAACCATCTCCTACGACCGCTTGGTACTCGCACTGGGCGGCGAAACGCCGCTGCACCAAGTTCCTGGGTCGGCGGAATATGCGCTGCCATTTCGGACGGTGCAAGATGCCTATCGACTCGAAGATCGATTACGGGCCTTGGAAGTGTCTTCAAACCCCAAAATTCGAGTGGCAGTTGTGGGCGCAGGTCCCAGTGGGGTGGAATTAGCCTGTAAGTTAGCGGATCGCTTAGGCGATCGCAGTCGAATACGTCTGATCGAACGCAATACCCAAATCCTGAAATCCGCCCCTGAGTTTAATCAAACGACAGCCCAAAAAGCCCTAGAAAAACGGCAAGTCTGGATTGACCTAGAGACGAGTATTGAATCTCTAGAAGCCAATCAAATGACCCTCAGCTATAAGAATAAAACGGATATGCTACCTGTAGACTTGGTATTGTGGACCGTGGGAACTGCTATCGCACCGCCGATCCAAGCGTTACCGCTTCCCCATAATGAACTCGGTCAACTCTTGACTGAACCCACTCTACAGGTACAGGATGCACCTCATATTTTTGCCTTGGGTGACTTGGCAGACTGCCGTGATCAGAAAGGTGATCCTAACCCCAAAACAGCCCAAGTTGCCATTCAACAAGCAGATTGTGTCGGCTGGAATATTTGGGCCTCCCTCACCCAGCGTCCTCTGCTCCCGTTTCACTACACCCATCTGGGGGAAATGCTGACCTTAGGAGAAGACTCAGCCGCCTTGTCGGGCCTGGGGCTGCAATTAGATGGTCCCTTCGCCTTCATGGCTCGACGTCTGATCTATCTCTATCGCATGCCGACCCTCGACCACCAACTCAAAATTGGTTTGAACTGGATGCTCAAACCGCTGCTCTCTGCTCTCAACCCTAACCAATAGAGCGAATAAGCTTAGTCCTTGCCACCAGGCAAGCAAACTAACTCAGTACCGCTATGAGTATGCGGTATAGTGATTGGGGTGTCACTGGATTTATACCGTAAATACACTCGTTTTTTGCACGCAGTAGATTGATCTTTGTAGGTACCAGTATCTGCACAATCAACATCTTATAGGAGTAATTTGGCTATGTCGCAACACGAAGCGCATGAATGTTTACGGGTCGGCCAGTCCGCACCTGACTTTACAGCAACGGCTGTTTATGACCAAGAATTTAGTGAAATCAAACTTTCCAATTATCGGGGTAAGTATGTCGTCATCTTTTTCTACCCCCTTGATTTCACCTTCGTGTGTCCTACTGAAATTACAGCGTTTAGCGATCGCTACGACGCCTTTAAGAACTTAAATACCGAAGTTCTAGGGATTTCCGTAGACAGTGAATTCTCTCACTTAGCCTGGACTCAGACCGATCGCAAGTCAGGGGGAGTCGGTGACCTTAACTATCCGTTGGTTTCTGACATTAAGAAAGAAATTAGCACCGCTTATAATGTGCTAGATCCAGGTGCTGGAATAGCCTTAAGAGGTCTCTTTATTCTTGATAAAGAAGGGATCATCCAGCATGCCACGATTAATAACCTTGCATTTGGCCGCAATGTTGATGAAACCCTGCGAACCCTGCAAGCTATTCAACATGTGCAGTCTCATCCCGATGAGGTATGTCCCGCAGGCTGGCAGCCTGGAGATAAGACTATGAACCCTGATCCGGTGAAATCTAAGGTTTACTTTGAATCTGTCTAAGATATGCTAGACAGTCCCATCTAATGACAACTCAGCCCTCAAATCCTTAACCTAGACTGTGTATTTGAGGGCCATATCGTTAGGATCTGTTTCAACAAGATCTTAAAAAATTGTCTAGCCAAGACTGCAGCCAGAATAGAGTTACTCGGTTCCACGGTGGGCTCGCAGGCACCCCCTACTCATGATTAGACTGAATTGTTCTGACTCGATTGGACTACTTCTCTGACCCGATAGATGGGACGACTTTGCGACTCATGGTAGGTTCGCATTAATAGCTCTGCCAATAATCCAATTGAAAACAGCTGAATACCCGTTAACAACAACACAGCAGATAAAATCAGCAATGGACGGTCAGCAATCCCCTCACTCAGTCCATATTTTAAAAACACCAAATAGCTGCCAGTCAGTACCCCTAAGCCAGTAAAGGTAATGCCCAGCATGCCAAAGACATGCATGGGGCGGGTTAAGAAGGTTTTCATAAAAGACACAGTCAGCAAATCCATGACTACACGGAATGTTCGATCCAGTCCATACTTACTTTGACCAAATTGGCGAGCATGGTGGCGAACCGGCAGCTCAGCAATTCTGGCTCCTTCAATAAAGGCTAAAGCGGGTAAAAATCGGTGCAGTTCCCCATAAAGGTTCATATCGGCAATCAGCTCTGCTCGATAAGCCTTCAGGGAGCAGCCATAGTCATTGAGTTTAACCCCTGTAATCCACCCAATCACTAGGTTGGCGATCTTGGATGGGAGCAAGCGAGTCAAAGCAGCGTCTTGCCGATCCTTACGCCAACCACTGACCAAATCGTACCCTTCATCCATTTTTGCTAACAGTAATGGAATATCTGCAGGCTCATTTTGCAAATCACCATCAAGAGTCACAAAAATCTTGCCATGTGCATGGTTAAAACCAGCAGACATGGCTGCCGTTTGTCCATAATTTCGGCGTAATACCACTCCTCTTAACTGAGGGTATAGATCAACTTGCTGCCTTAAAAGTTCGGTAGTACCGTCGACCGAACCATCATCAATACAGATGATTTCATAGTCAAACTCTGTGTCATTCAGTGTGTCTGTAATCCGACTGATGAGATGTTCCAGGCTTTCTACCTCATTATAGATTGGTATAATGACGGATATTTCGGGCTGAGTGAACGTCGATTTCTGGTCTTGCATCAGCATTTGTGTTTCATCTCAATCGCTATTTAAACTCACTTCAGATGACTTCGTTCAAGATAACTGAAGGGACGATATTGAAAACGTTATTCACAAACCAGTGATAAAGGCGAGGCTTGAATATCCTCTGTAACTAACATTATGGGGCACCAATACTCGTTTCTCCTAGAAAGTAAACTTAGGTAGAGCGTCTGAGCACTAATGTTTTTTAATGCCATACGGCATTAATTTAGCCCCTATTCTTAAGGATTAGCACTTTCAGCTTGAGTGAACTGCATGAAGATTCTACTCTTAGCCCCACATCCATTTTTCCAGACCCGTGGCACACCCATCGCAGTTGACCTCATGCTCAGGGTTTTGTCTGAGCGGGGGGATCAGGTTGACATGCTGACTTTCCCCGAAGGCGATGATGTCAATTATGACCATGTACAAATCTATCGGACTCCTAAATTACCATTGATCAAAAATATTAGCCCAGGCTTTTCTTGGGAAAAACTTGTGTGTGATGGATTAATGTTCATACAGGCTTTTAGCTTTTGTTTCAAGAATAAATATGACATCATTCATTCTGTTGAAGAGTCAGCTTTTATTGCATTAATTCTTAAAGTTGTGTTTAAGACACCTTATATCTATGATATGGATTCATCCCTCTCACAGCAAATGATTGAAAAGTTTTCTTTTCTCTCATCATTACGCTTTATCTTCAATGCCTTTGAAAAGGTGGCTGTCCAACAGGCTAAAGTGGTTATACCCGTGTGTGAAACTTTAGCTGAAGACATCCAAATCTACAAACCTAAGCGAGTGGTTGTTTTACCAGATATTTCTCTATTAAACTACTCTGCCCCTAATCAAGAGGCATAACTGATGCATAGAATTATCCATGCTGATGAAGTATCACCATCTAAATATGGATAATATCCATGAAAACGTAAGAGAGCAGGGCAAGCCTGATGAGCTCATTCTGATGTATGTTGGCAACTTAGAGCTTTATCAAGGGATTGATCTACTCCTTGAAAGTTTTAAAATGGCCCATGATCTTGCTACTAACGTGCCTTTAAGACTGATCATTATTGGGGGTAAAGATAGCGATATTGAGAAATATAAGCTAAAAACGAAAAATATTGGTATTGACCATCAAATCTCATTCTTGGGGCGACGCTCGGTAGAAAATCTAGGCAACTACTTATCTCAGGCTGACATTCTACTCTCTCCTCGTATTCAAGGGAGAAACACCCCGATGAAATTGTATTCTTATCTTGACAGCGGCAAGCCAGTTCTAGCAACTGATTTGCCGACTCATAATTGGGTTCTGAATGATGAGATTGCTGTTTTGAGTGCACCCAACCCAGCAGCCTTTTCACAGGGAATCATCTACTTAGCGACTAATCCCCAAGTCAGGCAAATGCTAGCAAGAGCCGCCAAACAGATGGTGGAACAAAGACATTCGTTTGCTGCTTATAAACAAAAACTGAATAGTTTATATGATTCATTACAATCAGAGTTAAATAATGCTCCCTCACTTAATTGATCACATAATCCACCTGAATAAAAGGCGCTAGGATACGACTGATTTTATGCAAAGAAATCTAGAGGATTTATCCAAGACCGCGTTTGACCTCCTGGTAATAGGAGGCGGAATCTATGGTGCTTGTGTCGCCTATGAGGCGACGTTAAGAGGCTTGTCCGTTGCGTTAGTCGAGAAACAAGATTTTTGTGGCGCAACCTCAGCAAACAGCTTGAAAACCATTCATGGTGGCTTGCGATATTTACAGCATGCTGATTTTAAGCGCATGCGGGAGTCAATCTATGAACGTCGTATATTAATGAAAATTGCGCCTCATCTCGTGCATCCTTTGCCCGTGCTGGTTCCGACTTATGGGCATGGTTTAAAGGGCATAGAAGCAATGACTGTGGCTCTGAAAATTAATGATTGGGTGAGTTGCGATCGCAACCTCGGAATGACCGATCCACAAAAACATATACCCGCAGGTCGTACTATATCCGCTACAGAATGCCTGCATACTGTTCCGGGTATTTCTGCAGATGGCTTAACTGGAGGAGCCATTTTCCATGATGCTCAGGTCTACAATTCAGAGCGCTTAGTGCTGGCATATTTACAGTCTGCTGCTCAAAGAGGATTACAAGCAGCTAACTATCTTGAAGTCACTGGCTTTTTGCAAAATGGGGATAACATTGTCGGTGCTCAAGTTACTGATGCTTTAACAAAAAATGCCTTTGATATTCAAGCCAAAATTATCATCAATACCAGTGGCCCATGGCTTAATCAAGTCCTTGAATTTCTGAAGCAGTCCCCTCCCATTCATCAGTCATTTGCGCTGGCAATGAACATTGTGACTCGCCCACTTTTCGAGCATGACTATGCTGTCGGTCTCTATAGTAAAGAAAACTATTCTGATGAAGACGCCATTCTGAAGCGCAAAAGTCGCCTACTCTTTATTGCGCCTTGGCAAGGCCAATCTCTAGTTGGAACGACCTACTCTCACCATAATGGCGGTCCCGATAACGTGTCAATTAAAGAGCATGACGTCCAAACCTTTCTCGACGAAATCAATCATGCTTACCCACCTGCACAACTGACAATGAATGATGTCCGTTTAGTACATCAAGGGTTACTCCCCAGTCACCAATCTGCACAAACATCTAATGTGCAGTTAACCAAGAAATACCAAATTCAGGATTATCAAAAAGAAGGTTTAAAGGGTCTGATATCGGTCACTGGTATAAAGTATACGACCGCTAGAAACGTCGCTATCCATGCAGTTGATACCGCAGTGTCAATGCTAGGGAAGGCAACTAAACCATCACACTCTGCCCATCAGTCTTTATCTGGTGGAGATATCGAGACTCTGAGTAAATTTCTGGAGCAAGGCTACAACAAGTTAGCTGCTATCACGAATAAACAATCAGTCGATTGTTTTCTTTATAATTACGGCACTGTCTATCCATCTGTATTAAAACAACTCAACAAAGACTCAAAAGCAGCATCGAGCTTGGACCTATTACAGGCACAAGTAACCTATGCAATCCATGAAGAGATGGCCCACACCCTCAGCGATGTTATTTTTCGGCGAACTGGAATAGGCGCTGCAGGAGCACCAACTGCATCAGAGCTTCAAGTCTGCACAGATGTGATGGCAAATACACTATCCTGGGAAAATTCAAGGGTACAGCAAGAGCTAGCACAGGTGAAATCTAGATGGCCTATCAATAGGCCATCACCCAAGGGGGAAAAAACAGCGACCTTTCATGAAATGTAACTATGCCCTCTCCGATTGCTCACTCTGCAACCGCATATTGTCTTTATAAGCTCACTCCCCTCAGTCAGCGCTCAACACTTTTAGGGAGGCATCGCTGTCTCGATCTTGCTTACATCATATTTATTGGGAATGTTGCGGATATAGACTTTATCCCTCAGTTGTTTCTAGATGGAAAGTTTCATCGAGGACCTTCACATAGTTTGAGTTTAGCCTTACTCGTCAGTCTTGGTTTTGCAATTATTGGTTATTTCTTCAACAAACCTAAAGTAAGACAGTTATTCTTAATCACGCTCTGTATCTATACTTCACACCTATTTCTAGATTACTGGACTGCAGGAGGAGTAGGGATGCAGCTATTTTGGCCATTTACAGACAGCTACTTTATGTCTTCAGTTTCATTTTTCCCAAGCGTGAAGCACTCTAAAGGCTTATTTTACACAGGTCATATTATCTTTATCCTTTTCGAGGCAGCATATAGCTTTCTTCTAATGACCATGCTCAATATTTTTTGTAATCCAAAAAAAAATAAAACTACTTAATAATACCACGCCACTTTTTAAAGGTATGATTCTCAAATCAATATCAATCTCATGAATAACAAATTATTGTCTACTGCTATGCTTGTTGATGCCCATGTCCATATCCATGAGTGTTTTTCAATATCAGAAGTCCTAGATTCAGCGCTTCAAAACTTTCAGTCAGTTGCTCAAAAAATTAAGATTAGCTCATCACAATATTTTGGGACACTAATATTAACTGAAATTGGTGAAAGTACGTGGTTTAAAAAAATGAATGAAAGATCCAATAATGAGCAAAGTCTAGAGGGAAGTCATTGGATCTTTCAGAAAACCCATGAGCCAGAATCATTATATGCAAATCACACTTCCGGCAAGAAACTGCTACTTTTAGCTGGACATCAAGTTGTCACCCAGGAAAATATAGAAGTGTTATCAATTATCTCAAGCCAATTCATCAATAATGGCTTGAGAATCTCAGACACGATTCAAGCCATCCAAGCTGCTAAAGGTATTCCCGTCTTACCGTGGGGGTTTGGCAAATGGCTTGGCAACAGAGGCAAAATCATTCACCAACTGATTCAGGCTAGTGAGGTGGATAACCTATTGCTAGGTGATAATAGCAATCGACCCAGCTTTTGGATAAACCCAATTTACCTCAAACAAGCTCAAAAGCAAGCCATCAAGATATTACCGGGCACTGATCCTCTACCCCTAAAAACAGAAATGTCGCGTCCAGGTAGCTTTGGCTTTCATATAAAAGGCGATCTTCATCTCGAATATCCGGGAGCAAGTCTTAAGCAGATGCTTTTAGACTCCAATACAACCATCACCCCCTATGGCGCACTTGAAAATCCATTTCAGTTTCTACGAAATCAGCTCAAAATACGATATGCCAGATAAATATAGCTATCAGTATCTTTATCCTTTATGGAGAGTTCAAATATAAGCTTTATTATCTAGTTTGCTCGTACACCCAACTAAGAGAATTTCTATGACTAAAGTATTAGTAACAGGAGGTCAAGGGTTTCTAGGGAGTCACATCGTGACCAAGCTTCTAGACGAAGGCAAGAAAGTTAGAGTGCTTGCACGCCCTAGCAAAGAGTCAAACAGTGATCTTGCTAAAGGTGTAGAGATTGAGTATGGAGATATTAGGGACAGTAAGGCAGTAGAAGATGCAGTAAATGGTGTTGATATTATCATTCATGTCGTCTCCAACTTTCGTAAAGGTGGATCAGATAAAAAAGAAGCTTATGACATCAATGTGGGAGGGACACTTAATGTTCTTGCTGCAGCGCAAAAATACAATGTTAAGCAGATAATTCATTGTAGTACGATTGGTGTACATGGCACTGTACTAGAAATACCTGCTACTGAGACAACTGCTTTCAATCCTACCGATCTTTATCAAGAAACTAAGTTGATAGCAGAAAAAAAAGTATGGGACTTTTACAAAAAAACTGGCTTGCCAGTTACGGTAATTCGGCCTATCTCACTCTTTGGACCTGGGGATAAACGAATGCTGAAGCTTTTTTCTATGATTCAGAAAGAGCGTTTTTTTATTGTAGGTGATGGAAATGTATATTTTCATCCTGCCTATATCGATGATGTCGTTCAAGGCTTCATACTTTGTTTGAATAATGAAAAAGCGTTTGGAGAAGTATTTATTATTGGGGGAGATGAATACACTACACTCAATAGGTTATGTGAACTGATAGCACAAGAATTAGGGGTCAAACCTCCCCGGATGAGAGTGCCGCTAAAGCCAGTACTAGCGTTAGCAACCTTAATCGAGACTATATGCGAACCCTTTAATATCAGCCCACCTTTGCATAGAAGACGAGTTAGCTTCTTTCAGAATAATCGTGCTTTCTCTATAGACAAGGCGAGAAAAATATTAGATTATGAGCCACATTTCTCGCTCGATGAGATTATAAGAAAAACAATCCAAGAATACCGAAAAGAAGGTTGGCTATGATAATATCTGTGGACGATTATGATCAATATCTTAATAGTTTTTCCCTAAAAATCCAATATTAAAATATCCCTAGTCAACCATAATGGAAGAAAAAAGAGAGAGCCTTGTTCTCCACAAGGATGAAGCAATTCAGAAGACTGAACTCCAGAAATCGCTGACAGACCAAAAAGTGTCTTCACTAAAAAAGTACCAAGATATTGCTCTTGGAAAGGACACAATATTCTCCCTAGTTAAATATGAGCTGCTAATTACTTTTATCGGCTCTGTGCCTGGTGCACTAGGCTTGTTGCTAAGAAAAGTGCTGTTCAAAAGTTTATTTGGTAGCGTTGGTAAAAATGTTGTTTTTGGTAAGTCTTTAACAATTAGACATCCCCATAAAATCCATATTGGAGAAAATGTTGTTATCGATGACTATGCAGTTTTAGATGCAAAAGGAGATAGCAATCAAGGAATTATGATTGGTGACAATGTCATGATTGGTAGAAATACTGTAATTAGCTGTAAGAATGGCAACATCAACATCGATAATAATACAAACATTGCAATGAACTGTTTTATTCAGTCTGCAAAAGAAGTAAAAATTGGAAAAAATGTACTCTTTGGGGCTTATTGTTATGTGATTGGTGGTGGAGAACATGAGTTCAGTCGTATAGATATTCCGATTATTTCTCAAGCTCAGATTGTTCAAGGAATAACGATTAAAGATAACTGCTGGATAGGTTCAAGAGTAAGTGTTTTGGATGGTGTAACTATTGGGTCTGATGTCATCTTAGGGGCAGGTGCAGTTGCAACAAAGTCACTGCCAAAATACAGTGTTGCTGTTGGTGTTCCTGCAAAAATTATACGCATGCGTGATCAAGCTGTTACATAAATAAAAAGTTCAAGTGTCAATTCAATGTTCCCATCGAGTTTCCCTGCTTTTTAGTCAATATATAAACCCAAGTGGGGCAATTACTATTAGAGAACCGCCAAAGTTATCTCCAACAGAAGATGATTATTTTTACAAACTCATGTCAGATCTAAATAAATACAAATATTGATATTGAAATATTACTTTGCTTATGATTAATGTATTGTTTATTGCCGATAAGTTATCACTTGGAAATTCGACAATACATGGTGTAACGCAGTTGTTTGCATGGTGGATCCCCAAGTTTGATCAAGGTAAATATAATGTTAGTCTTTGCATTATCAGAGGCAAAGATAAAGCAGGTGATTATTTAAAAGAAAGGGGTATCAGTGTTACCTATCTTGGAAAACGCAAGTTTAACCCATTGATTTTGACTGATTTGCTGAAAGTTGTTAGAGATAACCAGATAGATATTATTCATCTTCATGGATATGGAGCATCGACATATGGTAGGTTAGTCAGCCTGATTACTCACACACCAAGTGTTCTGCATGAGCATATGGTTGATAGGAAAATGCCAATATATCAGAGAATACTTGATTACTGCCTTGCGCAAACTACAACACGCGCTATTGCCGTCTCTAAAGCAGTAAGAGATTTTATGTCTTGCTCAAGATTTGTTTCTCCTAAACTGATTGAGATAGTTCCCAATGGAGTACCGCTTGATGAATTCCGACAAGTAAGTAAGCAAAAAAGAAAAATATGGCTTGATAGTTTTTCAATTCCAGAAGAGAACCAGATTATTGGAATTGTTGGTAGACTTCATCCTATTAAGGGGCATCACTATTTTTTAGAAGCTGCATCTTTGGTTCTAAAGGAATATAGGAAAGTTAGTTTTCTTGTTGTAGGAGATGGAGATATTCGCTCGCACCTGGAAGAGTATGCGAAGGATTTAGGTATCTCAAAATCTACTTTTTTTGTTGGTTTTTGTGGTGATATACCTTTAGCAATTTCAGCAATGAACTTTTTAGTGATAGCTTCTTTGTCAGAAGGAGGACCCCTTACTCTTTTTGAAGCTATGGCTGTTGGACGGCCAGTCATTTCGACGGATGTGATTGGGCTGAAAGATTGCATCGAAGTAGGAAAAACTGGCTACCTAGTACCTCCTAAAGATCCTCAAGCTTTAGCAACAAAAATGCTTGATCTTTTGCTTGATCCTGATCTATGTAAATCCATGGGAAAACAAGCTGCATTGTCAGTTAATAAATATGATAATTCATTTACAGTTAGATCTATTGAGAAGTGCTACGACAATATTTTATTGAACCAATGAAATATGTGTATTAGATTTATAAATTTGCCAAGTATAGTCACTGGCATAGGTTTGTATAAAGTTCCTGGTGTAATACAGATTACCCTAATAATAACTGATAGGTAAAAGAACTGCATTTGTATTAATTAAAAACAAATTTTTGCAAAAGAAAATTCAATTATCAATTGAAAATAGGATGAGCATTATAAAAATATTTTAATATGTAATTCAATAATGATATTACTTGCAATACTAGTGAGATATAAAAGTATAATATTCTACAATGCCGATTGAATAAGTCTCAAGCCACTGTTGCTTTTAAATAAGCAAGTTAAAAGTTAAAATATACTATTTTAAAAAGTTATGCAACTTAATTTTATGCCTCTCAAGCTAAGGAATAGTTACCGAAAAAATATTCCAGAAATAAGGGCCTACTTTTATCACCTTTATCCAGATTTTGTTCTCAACCATAAAATCACAGATCTCTATAATGAAATTCCAGTTTTTACTTTTCATTCTATAAATGCAGATGATTTTGAGAAATGTTTAAAATACCTCTATAAAAATAATTACTGCACCTTAAATGTTTCAAACTTCTTTGAGATAATTACAAATAAAAAAAACACTCCACAAAGATCAGTTTTACTGACTTTTGATGATGGCTGGGGAAGCTTATGGACTTATGCTTATCCACTTTTAAAGAAGTATAAAATGCATGCTGTATGTTTTCTTATTCCAGGTGCTATAAATTCTGACCACCAAAAAAATTACAACCTTGAGGATGTATGGGCTGGAAGAATAGGATATGAAGATTTAATATCTAGGGAATCTTCTGCAGAGCCCTATTGTACTTGGGAAGAAATTTTCGAAATGTATCAGGCAGGAGTAATTGACTTCCAATCGCATACTCTATATCATTCACAAGTTTTTACATCTACGAAAATTATCGACTTTATTCATCCGAACTTTGACTGTGCTAATGGGAATCATAATATTCCTATCATCATGCGGAATGGGGAAAATGTATGGGACAGAAATCTTGACTTAGGTACTCCTATTTATCATTATGAGCCAAGAATGAGTGGCAAAAAAAGATACTTAGATGATGAAAATCTTCGATTACATTGTACGCAATTTGTAGCGAAGCAAGGAGGTTCTGATTTCTTTAGAGATAAAAACTGGAGGTCTACGTTATTTAACTTAATCAAGAAGTATAATGCTGATCACCAAAACCAGGGCTACTATGAAAGTCAAGATGATTTAGAGCAAGGGATTTTAGAAGATCTAAGGTTATCAAAGAAAATCATTGAAGAAAAATTATCTGGAAACACTGTTACTCATTTATGTTACCCATACTATGTGGGAAGCCAGCTAGCAGTAGATCTATCCATACAGGCTGGATATAAATGTAGTTATTGGGGATTTATGGATGGAAAATCTACTAATCGTGCAGGTGATGATCCACATAAAATAGTTCGCTTAAGTGATGAATTTATTTTTTTGTTACCTGGTAATGGTAGAAAGAGATTTACTGATATTCTTCTAAAGAAGTTGAAGCTAGGCAAAAATATTTTAACGCAAATTACTAAACATCATTAGGCCTTTATGAAAACTCTAAACAGGTAATTCTGGGCTTGAAATTCTTGTAATTATATGCGACTTTCAGTCTTGCAAATAAGTGAATATAAGGCCAAACCATTTGAATTACCATCCCTGGAATTCGTACAATTACCTTGTAGTAGTTGGTTATAAATATTGGCTGTAATAACTCTATATCAATACTTTTAGCTTATTCAGTAGATCTGTCCTATTTATAGGAGAAAATGGAAATGACATGAGATGTGTTGCTATATAGGCGCAGCATTAACTTACATAAACTGGTGAGTTTTTTTGATTTAGTTTTAGTAATCGATGCTTTATGATATATTCTTAAAATAATTTTTGTTGGAGGATATTTAACTTAAAAATATATTTCTGATTTATCGAATCTTAAGCAAAAGCTTTTAGTTACGGAAAACACAACTATGGAAAACAGATGATTGACGAATCAATTTACCTTATGACATTACTCCTATTATGCTAAAAAATAACATAGTTTGAGCGATATTTAGTGTATTCTTATCCTGAAATAATATATTTCTGCTTTATTAGTAAAGTAGCTGTAGTCCATACTTCGCAAAATTATAGAATCCTCTGTTGCAATAGATGAATAATTTATTGAGTAAACTGGATTTCTCTTATATCTATACTTTTTTGAGTCAAGCAACCTTAGGAATAAACTTTCTATTTTATATTCTTATAGCAAGAGTAGTGGGTCCTGAACAGTATGGTGTTTTTTCATCCGCGGTTTCTCTAGGTGGAATTTTAGCTTTTTTTACTCAGTTCGGCTTGTCATCACTCATAACACGTGAAGTAGCAAATGATCCAATTAATGGTCCAAAACAAACCTATATCTACTTAATTATTGAAGGGATCAACACACTTTTTGTACTTGTTATTCTTATCCCTTTAGCAAAAATTCTAGGTTTTGAAGGGAACGGTATAGTTATTTGTTATTTGCTTGTTTTATCAGAAGTTTGTAGAGGAGCTAAACAAACTATAAGAGGTGTTTTTAGGGGGTTGAGTAAGTTTAGGACAGAAACTATTACACTTGCTTTGGAGAGAGTCTTAGTAGTAGTGCTATCTAGTATCATATTATTTAGTTTTCGAGAATTGATATGGGTTGTTTGGGCGCTAGCAATAGTTAGACTGCTGGACCTTATTGGCGTAGTAATTTATTTGAATCGACAAATTTATATATCAACTAAAATTAGTTTTCAGAAACTACTAAATTCATTGAAAAGAGCTTATCCTTTCGCTTTGTCTGGATTTTTATGGATATTATACTATCAAATTGATATTTTGATGCTTAAAGGCTTAACTGTTCCTGAACAGGCTGGGTATTATAGTGCTGCTTATCGTATTATTGAAATATTTATTGCTTTACCTCAAGTTATTTTCCTTGTTTCATTTACAAAGTTTGCCCAATGTGTAAATCAGGCTTCACAGCAATTGTCAAATGAATTATTCAAGTCTGGTAGCCTTTTAGCTATATTTGTATTGCCATTCATAGTTGCAGCTGGCTTTTTGCAAGTTCCTTTTATTGAATTTATATATGGCGAAGAATTTACTACCGCTATTGCTTCTCTTTCCATTCTTCTGCCTAGTTTAGGGATTAAGATGTTCGGAACTTTAATGCAATATTTTTTTGAAGCTACTGGTAGAGAAAAAATATTGCCTCCACTGTTAATGCTTACAGTTGTGATCAATATCTTGGTCAATGCTGTCCTTATTCCTCAATGGGGAGCCGTAGGTGCATCAATAGCAACCATGTTGAGTGAAATCACTCTAGCTATTGTAGGATTAAGTGTCCTAATTCGAGTTGATTGTTTTGAGACTGGTCTCAAACTACGGTTTATGTCAGTTGTTTGCTTACTGGCTGCACTTTGCCCTACATTGATCTTCAATGGCGTGAGCTTATTTTTAGGTATTTCTATTTTATTGTGCTGCACTATTGTGCTGCTGATCCTCACTAAGACAGACTTGTTGGATAAGTTTTTCCGGGATCGCCATGCTTAAAAAACAAGTATGGATGGGTATCCATAAAAACCAATCATTTGCCCTGTTTTTTATTTTGCTTGGATTCTTTAGCTTGGCATGCTCTGGAGAAAACTCAGCTATGCCAGAAAGCTGCTTGCCAACACAGCAGTCGGCTCAGGCGGGAATTCCATTAACCCGAATAGGTATAGATGAAGATGGAACCTCTGTTCAAATGTGGCATGCTAGTGAATTTTCTAAGGCCAATAACACTTGGGACGGTAATCCCTTTGATCTGCAGGCGTCTGTCACCTTTAAACATAGAGAAAGTGGTGCCTCTCATACAACAGACATGTTCTACAGTGGCGACAACATATGGAAATTCCGTTTTACTGGGACAAAATTAGGAGTTTGGTCTTTTGAGTCTTCAAGCCCAGATATTGACTTAGATGGATTAAAGGGTTCTGTCTCAGTCATAAAAAACCCCAATCCTGATATTTCTGGATTTTTAGTTCATTCGGACAATAAATATGCATTACAGACTAAAGATCAAGATTCTTTACAAGGGTATTTACTAAATGTCTATATGAATGAAGAAACTTGTCCGTCTTATATTGAGGAATGGGGTGAGAATCAAGATACTAGCCAATATCTAGAAGAAGCACGATCTAATGGGACAGAAGTAATTTTTTTTCATATTAATAATAACTGGCTAAAGTTTGGAGAAAAGAGCTATGTAAAACATGATAATGTTAATCCTGATTTGAAAACATTTAAAGTTTTAGATAGTCTAATCTTCAATACTCATCAACAGGGGGGAAGAGTTGTTCTTTGGGCATGGGGAGATGATGCGAAAAATAGGAAATGGACACCTACAGGAGTTTTAGGTGGTATAAACGGTGAAGTGGATTTAAGATTGCAGAGATACATTGCAGCTAGACTTGGCCCTTTGCCAGGATGGTCAATGGGATATGGTTTTGATTTACAGGAATGGGTTACTGAAGAAGAGATAAGGGTATGGGCGAACAATCTTTCTAACATGATGGGCTGGCCGCATTTGCTATGGGCGAGAGGCCGAAAAAATCCTAGTTTAAGTGTTATTTCTTATTCGCTATTGGGACCTTTTATGTATTCAGATACCGTTCAACTATTGGATAAAGATCTTCAGCGCCCTCACTTTTTTGGTGAACGATTTACCTACAAACGGAACGGAATCTTTACCATGGATTTGACTCGAAGACTATTTTGGCAATATACGATGGCTGGAGGGATGGGATCTTTTTGGGGGTTCTTTAATAAAGAGTATGGTAAAGCTGACCCTCTATATCCTAATCCTGAGCAACTGAGAACTCATTATTCATTTTGGCATAGCAAAAAACGTTTTTTGCTTGATATGAACAGAGCAAATCACTTATCAGATGCTTATGTATTAGCAAGCAAAAACAATAAAAATCTTGTAGCTTATAAGGAAGATACAGATTTTATTGAGATTGATTTATCAAATATGCCTACTCCTAGTCAAGTTATAGCTGTTAATACAAAGAATGAGTATAAGGAGATAAATTTAGGTGCTCTTGCAGCCAAAAAGCATACCATTAGATTTTCTGTGATGTCTGATTGGGCATTAGCAGTTGGGAGTTTTAGAGATGAGAGGTAGAAGGATATATGAAAAATCTCGTCATCTAAAAACAAAATCATCCGACGTAAGCTTTAACTTTAAACCCTACAGCATTTAACTTTAAACCCTACAGCAGTAGATAGTCGGCTGAGACTGCCTTATGCTCCTTTTGGAGTTTTCTAGAAATTATTGCTTCTGGCTTATACAAAGATTTTAAGTGCCTGATTCTGCAGTATTCCAGCAAGGATGCTGAAACTCTCTCAACTAAATCCCTATGGCTGTTTCAGGTTCGCCAGAGTAATTCGAAAGTGCTGATTGTACATGAGTGGTAAATGTGCAGTAGAGGATCTGGGAGTGCAGCAATCTTTGCTCTAAATTTTGTCATGGAATTAAAATAGCCCTGCCTCACATCAATATCAATTTCTGTTGGGAGTGAACTACTTGATGTGAAGAATTGGCATGTTTGTAGAACTTTTATAGATCGATATAGATCAAATTAGCATTACTACTTAGTACCCAGGCAGCTCCGTGAGTTTTAAGTTCATTCCAAAATGCTGGATTACGGTATGCGAACAAATAGATAAAAAAGTTCTTTTAGTCTCTTATAGTTTAATGATTTTACTATTCCTTAATTTTTGGGTTAATAATAGAAGAATGTATTTGTATGACAAACATAAAACGAGCTATGATCTGCGCATTGTGACATGTGTATTGTCTCTATATTGAATTCACTTATAGCTCATATTTATGCTGGGAAGACCTTTTTCTGCCATGCTTTTCCCGCTTTGAGATTTGCTATATGAATAGCCTCGAAATGTAAGTTAAATCTACTATAAATTTTCAATAATTTAGAAGCTCTTAAAAACTCTATTGCCTTGATTGCGCTATGAACAGGTTTAGATTTAGTTGTCTTACATAGGAGATCTGCATAACTGAAATTCTTAGAAGAGTGAATTGTGATTTTCCATGGCTTCACGGAGTTTTCACAGAATTCTTTTACTATTGGCTTGTATTGAATATGACATCACCTGGATTTTGAAATTGTATGATTATGAATTTTCATCCAATCCTTGTGTCTCCTGTTATGTCTGAAATAGGTTAAATGACTTGGCATAACGCCGCTTTAAAGTTTTTTGCTATTTCTCAGTTTTCTTCATAGGTACGCAGCTAATGGCAGTATCATCTTCTGTACTTTTTTCTGAACAATCTTCCTCGACTGTTGGGCCTTTTGATGGATCGCAGAGTCTAAGTTTAAGGCCAGGTCAAGTAGTCCCTCATCAATCAGATCATCTGTGGCATATCGATAAAGGACTGGTACGCACTTTAACTTGGAATGAAGAGGGTGACTTGGTCACCCTAGGGTTGTGGGGGGTAGGCGACTGTATTGGTCGTTTATTATCCGAAGTTACACCTTTTCAAATGGAGTGTTTAAGCCCTGTTGAGGTGCAGCCGATCCCCTTGATTAAACAAGATTTAGGCGTGGTGATGCGATCGCATCTCCGCTATATGGAAGAGTTGTTCAGCATTATTAGCTATAAGCGCGCCCCTCAGCGGTTATTGCGCTTCCTCGACTGGTTAGGTGATCGCTTTGGCCGTCAAGTTGAGCAAGGACGGATTCTAGATTTGGGGTTAACCCATCAACTTCTGGCTGAAATTACGGGCATTACGCGGGTAACCGCCACTCGTTTGTTGAACGAGTTTGAGCGGGAAGGCAAACTGATGCGTTTGCCGAAACAGCAAATGCTGCTGCAATTTGGCTCTAGTCACCCTGAACGAGTGACTAGTATGGCTCAACATCGTGCCAAAGGTAAGCGCAACAATTAATTGAGTAAGGCATTCAACTGGTTGACTTGTTCAGCAATCCCTTGATCTAGACTGTGAAGGCGCTCTGTCTCTTGCTCTAGCTGAATGTCTTGCGTTTCTTTTTGCATGACCAAATAGGTGAGTTCTGCTTGACGAGCCAGAATATCATCATTCAGGCGCTGGATAATCTCGGTTTCATAGGTATTGAAGCAGGACTCTACGGCATCATAAACGGATTGCCACTGCTCTTGAGCGATTTGGGGAAGGCATTTTGCAAATTCTTGCCGGGTGGTGGTCAGAAAAGTCTGACGGACATATTCGGCTTGTCCTGCAACCAAGCTGGCCCCGGCCACAATCACTAGAAACACGTTCAAGGCCATGGTTGAGAACAAGAAGCCAACCATTTGAATCACCAGGGTCACGCAGAGGGAGGTGAAGACCGCCTGCATCACCCGCCGCCAAAAGGGACTCAGACGACCAACCACCCCATTGAGCGAATTCGGGATGGTATCCAAGACTTCAAAGACAGTGTCAGTCCAGGTTTCGGTAGCATTGTAGGGATGGCTGGATGCCACATAAGACTGTCCTAGCAGTTTGGCATTAATCACATCAACGACTTGAGTATAGGTGACGCGATAGTGATCGGCGACGGTTTGCATCTGAGCAAAGGCCGTTTCTAATTGCTGAGTGGCCTGTATTTCCCAGTCTGCCAATCGGTCGGTAAGATAACGCTCAAAGGCACGCTTAAAGGCATCGTGGAATTTAGCGCGATTCTCTTTATTGAGGAAGTCTAGAAACTCCAGATCGGGCTGAGAGGCAACAAAGTCTGCTTCAAACGTTTGTTCGAGTTGAAGCATATAGGTCTTGAAAGCATCAGCAATGGATTGGGCTTCGCGATCGCGGATTTGTCGAATCTCGCTCTGAAAGTCAGTAGAGATCGCGGCTAGCTGTTCAAATTCAGCCTGGACAGCGGCGACCTTGTCCTTGAGGTGATCGATATCTTGATCCAACAGGGGAATTCGCCGTCCGATCGCTTCATGAACATGGGCAGAGACAGATCGAGCCTGCTGAACGGCATGGTGTAACTCGGCATTGGTCCGTTCTCGGGTTAGGAACTGGGTGAGAGCATCGAGCAAAGCAGGAATGCCTGTATCGTCTAGGGAAGCTTTGGGATCATGAAGTTGAGCCCTCAACGCTGGTAACGCTGAAATTTCAAAAACCCGCTGCGAATAGCGATCCTCACTATTCACTAGGCAATAGGGGGACAGGTGGGTGTAAAAGACTTGCCGGAGTTTCTTTTCCGCCTCAGCTAAAGCTCCTGAATCGTCTGGATCTAGAAGACTTGTGCGTACCTTATCCCAGGCATTGAGTAGGAAAAAAATTGTCAGTCCCCGGTTCTGGAGAAAGTTACGTAAGTAGCGTCGCTCATCCAGGGTACAGGGTTGCGTCGTGTTAAGAACAAATAAAACCGCATGACAGTCGTTGAGATAATTGAGCACCAACTCATTGCAGGCTTCCGTATCATTGAGGCCAGGGGTATCGACGAGTTCAATGCCTTTGGACAAGAGGGGTAGAGGATACTCAATCACCGCATGGCTAACATTGGGGAATGCCTGTTCCTGCGTCTCTTGTAGGGCTTTGGCTTCAGTAGGATCAATGGTGTATTTCCATTTGAAAGTAGCAACATCAATCTGTTGCGGGGGAGTCTCGTCGCGAAAATGAATGGTGACTTGCTTCCGAGGACCATATTTGAGCACACTCAGAATGGCTGTACAGGGATTCACATCACTAGGTAAGAGTCGTTCACTCAGAATGGCATTAATTAACGTACTTTTACCTCGTTTGAGATCACCCAGCACAACCAGCCGAAAGATGCCTTGCCGCAAATAGTGACTCGCATTGTCTACCAGCGTGATCTGGCGATCCAAGCCCAACTGTCCCGACGCGTGAGCACCTTCCGCTTCAGATTGGGTCAGAATATGAGCAATTTGCTCTAAATGATCAGCAACCTGTGCTCGAACGCGGCGAACTTGGTCAAAATCATCTAAATATCCCGCAGATTGGGAAATGTTAGTAGTATTGCTCATTGATTGGAGGTTGAAAGGACTGAAATCTTGGATAGCAGACTCTGACAGTCTCTCACTATCATAACGATGCCTAATAGGGTATGGACTCATTGACTTTCAGTATTCCCCATTGGGTGGCATTCAGAGCTAGGGTATGCAGTGGAGAATTGAAAGGGAAAGCGAGCAGGATTCATCTCAGGGCTAGCATAGCTCTAGTTCTCTGAGTCTATATTTCTGCACCTGTACATCTATCGCTAATGAAGTGGCCTCGCTTCTATATTGGTCGGTCTTGCGATTAACCTGTGCTGGTTGTGGCGAAGCTAATCCCCCTGGCATCATGCGGTCGGTCAAGTGCGCAAACCACCAAGCAACTGTGAGGGGATGCAGTTAGCCCCTTGATTATTGATGAAACGGGTGGATCACTGCAAAAAAAGTCAGTTTAGGTATATCTCTAACCCCAGGACTTTTGCCCAGCTGGGTTTGCGCGGGTTAGGCCGATCATTAAGCAGACTGATCATAGTACTCTTCAGTTGCTTCTACTTGAAGCAATTCACAGGAAATCTTATCAACCAAAAGCGCCGTAGAGAACTCACTGGAATAAACCTCTAGCACTGCCTGCGCTTGGCAACTGAATAAAATATGTTGCTGTGGGAAGATAACTTTTTCAAAGTACCAATTCTTGATATTGGAGATGCGAACAATCTCAAGAAAAGGCGTTTGGTTGATATAGCTGCATAGCATTGAATCAACAACCTGCTTCAGAAGACTTATACTGGTGTTTGTGAAACGTGAGAGCAAAACTCTCTCAGCTCATTCGGCAAAGATCAAATTGTGACTGAGCGCTTGACTATCTCTCAATTGAGAGGGACTAGACATTCTGTAACCGTTGATATAGAGGTAAAGAGCCACACACAGACTCTGTAGATGATTGAAAAGTGGATTAGCGATTAAAGGTACTTTGGTAAATTTCTTTCAACTGCTCATACTCTTGGTGAAAATTAGATTTCCTCAGGACCGCTAAGCGTTGTTCTAGGGTAACTCTTGCTTCATCACGGCTAATACTATCCATCTCTAAACCATCGACTGATGCAGTCACTAAAAAGAAAAGTCTTTTGGCATACAGGCTGGTATACAGAGCACTCTGCATATCAATCATGCACAAATTGACCAGTAGGCCAAACACCGGATGAGATAAGTAGGTTTCTTGAATAGAGGTACTTATATTGGTCTGAGATGCATTGCGTGACCGCTCTCGGCTTACATTGTCTACACGGTCGGAATGGCTAGACATGATAGTTTACCTAGTGAGAGATAAATGCCCGTGGCTTTTGCCCCGTTCACTTTTTACGTTGAGTCTGAGAAATTAAAAATTTAATATATGCTATTGATTTGGTTGCATCCTAAGCTTTTGTAATCTACACTTCTGCATCAAAAGCTACGGATATGGTAAGGGCAGATGCCAGCAAACGGGTCATGCTTTGACAAACGGGTTATAGATCCAAGAACGCTGCAATTGAAACCAATGCTCGCTTTTGTCCATGAGCTGATGCTTCTCTCGTCAAGAAAAGCATCAGCTCATTGATAAGGACAGAATCCTTGTTTACCAAAGGCACAATAGGACTCGCAGCGTTTGTTTTGGCCGGGGTGTTTTTCGACCCACTCGCCTTTCTTGTTCGCGGCTATCCAATCTTGAGCTGCGGATTCAGAGTCACAAACCTTGAGTGCTGATTGGCGGCCTTTTTTCATCACTGCAAAAGAAGTTGGCGTTGCCCAGCGTTCTTCTGGTGTGCAAATCGGAGGTGGCACATCACCTTGAGCTGCTTTGTGGAAGCTGATGCGAGCTCGCACATACTCCCAAGCCTCAGCTTCTGACCATAAAGGCACCTCAATCACTTCCACAGGCTTGAGGCCATCCCGTTCATGCCGAGGTCCCCAATCCCTGAGTAAGGCCACAATTTGCAGCTTCTAGATTTTAGGAAGATGGGGAATTCCCGATCCCTCTATCGCATTTTCCAATAAGAATCGATAGACATTCAGCTGTCGGTCCCATTCCACCTTGCCCTCGGTCTTGGCCGATTTCACGGTCCAGGAACTGGTGAATTTGTAATCCTGCAACAGACCATCCGCAGTCACCACCAAATCAATATGGCCGGAAATGCGAAAACCATCTACTTCGGCAATGGCTTCCGTTTCGACATGCTCTCCCGCTGCTGCAAATTCTTCCAAAATCGAATGCATGAGGGTGCCATACAGGGGCCACAGCCGTTCGGAGACATCTTCTTCTAGCTGATCGCCATATTGGCGTCGCAACCAAGCAATGAGTGGTGCGTCAATCAACTGGGTACAAGATAGATCTGCCTTCCCCACGGAATGATGGGCGTTTTGCCATTCCACTGCCCGATACAAGGGCAGGGGCAAATTGAGCTTGTTAGTGAGTTTCATTGAATCGAAAAAGTAGAGACTGCATCAAATTACAAGCGATAGTGGACAAGTCAGGCTGAGAGATGCCTATGAAGGCAACCGAAGTATCAAAAGTCTGGGACTGCTCTACACAAAAGGCAACCTAGACTCAGCCAACCCATTCTCTCAGATGCAATCTTGGATACGAATTGCGGAGTGTTCGGGTCAACGTTCGGTAAGTGTTTGACCAGGCAGATAGGCATCGTCGGCCCTGAGATTTTATGCGTCAGTGAAGTCCCAGATCTGGGAGTATTGAATCAGGAGCGATAGTCTTGTGATTTTGGCTTTGTATCAGGGTAAATTCTTGGGCGCACTTGAATGACATCTGACCTGATAATAAATACAGCCCAAGAGTCAGTAGCCGAATGATTACTCTCGACGATCTCGATAAGTGGCTTGATGCCCCTGCTGAAACTGAGAAACTAGAATTTAAGGAAGCCAAAAATAATTTCAAGAAGACTCAGCTTCTACAATACTGCGTGGCTTTAACGAATGAGGGAGGCGGCCACCTCATTCTAGGAGTCACCAATAAACCACCTCGCCAAGTTGTTGGTTCACAAGCCTTTCCATCGACAACTTCTCTCAATGAAGTTAAGGAACTCATCGTCCAAAAGCTTGGTTTTCGGGTGAAAACAACAGAATTACAACATCCCCAAGGTCGAGTTCTGGTTTTCGAAATCCCTTCCCGACCTTTGGGACAACCCCAGTCATTTGAAGGCACTTACCTCATACGAGCTGGAGAAGCCTTGGTGCCTATGACTCCTGATGTTCTGAAAGCAATTTTTGCCGAAGACCAGCAAGACTGGTTTCTCCAATCTGCCAGAGCTGATGCGTCTTCTGATGATGTTATTGCCCTGCTAGACACCCAAACCTATTTTGAGTTGGTGGATACACCCTATCCCAGTACTCGTGATGCAGTGCTAGAACGTCTGAAGGGTGAAGATTTTATTCAGAAAACTAATATAGGATGGAATATCACGAATCTCGCCGCCACACTACTGGCAAAGAGGCTAGATGCTGGGAGGGAGACATGGAGACTATACCCCAGCACAGACAAGCTCCATCGCTCTCATCCCCCGTTGATATTCAGGTAGCTTATTGGTAGAGAGTTTCA
>JANQPU010000370.1 GCA_028285315.1 Acaryochloris sp. IP29b_bin.176 | reverse complement strand
AAACAACACTATTTTTTAACTTATCGTAATATTATAAAGGAAAGATACTCATAAAAAAATGCAATTTTCTGACCCTGCAACAGTTCTTATCATAAGCATTTTGGCTGTAACCATTGCCTTTACTGCAATTTCCCTATATACAGCCTTTGGTCCTCCCTCCAAACGATTGGCTGATCCCTTCGAAGAGCACGAGGACTAGATATCACTCTTGCCTGTAAAGCCTGTCCTGAGCCAGTAAGGTGTCTTTCAAGTCCCTCTTGCTAGGATGGCTAGTTGTGGCGCGTCTAGAGTGAGTCAATGCCTCAAAATAAAAATATCGCCCTCCTCGCCTCTTTAGGTCTGACGTTAGGCTTGAGTGCGGGAGGGTTGGTGCTGTTGCAAAATACGGCCCCGGACCTGCTGCCCAGTTTGATAGGACAATCGGCAGGCAATGGAGGTTCTCGGCGAACCAAAGGCACCTTCAAAGTCTTAGGGGATACGTTTAGTGGCTATAGCACGTTTCGGAATGGCGCCTTTAAGGATGCATTGGGAGACCCTGGGATTCGTCTTGAGTATGCAGATGAATTCGACCAATCCCAGCGGGCTCAGGCCCTAGGGAAAGGCAAAGCAGATTTCATTGTCACGACCCGCGATCAGTTCCTGAAGCAAAAGCCGCAGGGAAAAATCGTGGGCCTGATCGATCGGACGGTGGGAGCCGATGCAGTGGTGCTCAATACCCGCCAGTTTCCCCAGCTCAAGTCCCTGATCAATCTCAACCAACTCGTTAAACAAGGAAAATCAAAACAATACGCCATTGTTTATGCAGGCGATACGCCGAGTGAATATTTAGCGCTGGTCCTAGATACCAAGTTTGATGCCTTTAACCTCTCAGACTTCCGTGTAATTAAGGTGGAGGATGCCTCTCAAGCTTGGGCACTGATGCAAGATACTAGAGAGAATGTTGCGATCGCAGTTCTCTGGGAACCCTTTGTTTCCCAAGCTCGCAAGCAAGGTCATACGGTCGTTCTCTCCAGTGAAGATGCGCCCAATACCATCGTGGACGTCTTGGTCGCCTCTGACAAAGTGATTCAGTCCCAGCCCGAGCAAATTTCTGCCTTTTTAGCCGCCTATTATCGGTGCATTGAGTCTGGTGTTAGCAATACGTCCCAAATGCAGGACCAGATTGCCAAAGATGGTGATCTATCTGCCTCGGATGCAGATACGGTCTTGAAAGGGATTAATTTCTTTACTGCCTTAGAAGCGCAGGACTGGATGCAGCAGAAAACGCTAAACCAGCGGATAACGGCGACGGCTGCCGTGTTGGTCCTTTCGGGTACTCTAACCCAGGTGCCAGAGAATCCTGGTCAGCTCTATGATCCTCAATTTGTGGCTCAAGCGGCTGACAATACGAAGAAATTAATCGACATTGTCCGCGCAGATAACCCTGAGCTAGCCAAAAAGTTGGAAGGGAAGGCGTCCTCTACCCCAACGGCATCCCAACCTACAGCTGATATTCAATCGGCCCCCAGTATTGGTAATCTCAAAGTGCGAGGGGAAGTGAAGTTTGCGGTCGGTGCCGCCGATTTAACCTCCACGGGGCGTCAAACGCTGGATAAGCTATCCAAGGAAATAGCGGAATTTAACCCCGATACCGTGGCGGTCCGGGTAATTGGCCATACCTCTAAAACAGGGTCCGCTAGTTTGAATCAAACCTTAAGCCAACAACGGGCTCAAGTTGTGGTGCAATACCTCAAGCAACGGGGCATTCAGCAAACAATTCAAGCTGAGGGGAAAGGATTCAGTACACCGCTACCGGGGATCTCACCTGCGGATGCTCGTAATCAGCGAACTGAAATTCGGTTGGTGCGCATTAGCTAGCCTCGAAGCTCTTTAAGGCTGACGCAGTTCCTGAAGGAGATCGTAGAAAGGGTGCCAATCATCCTCAGCCACGATGGGCTCCCAAATGGCTTCAATTTGAGGGCGTGTAATCACCGTAAGGGGATTGTGCTGCTGCAGTCGCTGTCCGATAGCAGCCATTTCAGTCTCAGGATATTGCTGGAGCAGACGCTGATAGAGCTGTCGCCATTGTTCTAGCTGAGCTTGCCACTGGGGAGGATTCAATAGCGCTGACTCACTGAAAATATGACCCGGATCGACTCGCCAGGTGTCTTGAAACTGCAGCCGTAATTCGGTAAAGAACTCGTGGTATCCGACTTGCGATCGCTGTAAAAAATCCAGCGTCTGTACCAACAAATCTTCGGCTTCTGCTGTATCCGTTGGCTCAAACCCTAATTTCCGTAGCATTCGCTGACGATAGGCTGAGTAGTAATGCAGCTTAAATTGTTCGAGTCCCGCGTCTAAGTCTGCCTGGGGAATCACAGACACCAGGGGACGCTGCAGCATTTCCAGATTCCAATGACACAGGGTGGGCTGGTTGCCATAACTATAGCGCCGGAAATGATCAAAGTAGGCGGCGGTAAAGTTTGGATCAAAAGTTTGGATAAAGGCGTAAGGACCATAGTCAAAGCTCTCCCCCGTAATTGACATATTGTCCGTATTTAGAACAGCATGGCAAAAACCTACGGACATCCATTGGGCGACTAACTCTGCTGTTCGCTGGACCAATTCCTCATAGAATCGAGCATAGGCTCCCGGCTGTTGCCATAGATGAGGATAGTAATACTCAATCACATGGTCTAACAACCGCTGGATTAAGTCGGGGCGTTGGAGTGCGAGTAAGCGTTCAAAGGTACCAAAACGAATATGGGACCGACTAAACCTGACCATGACCGACGAGCGGGTCGGAGAGGGTTCATCCCCTCGCCACAAGGATTCTCCCGTCTCGATTAAACTCAAACAGCGAGAAGTGCGCACCCCCAGATGGTGAAGCGCTTCTGCTGCCAATACCTCCCGCACTCCCCCTTTCAGGGTTAAGCGACCATCTGCCCCCCGAGAATAGGGAGTGGTTCCAGATCCCTTGGTGCCCAGATCATAAAGCTCTCCATCCGTTCCTCGGACCTGGCCATAGAGAAATCCCCGCCCATCTCCTAGACGGGGATTGTAGTCCCCAAACTGATAACCGTGATAGCAGAGGGCTAGTAAGGGTTCTCGACTCTGAAATTGCCCATAGGCTTCGATGAAATCGATGTCACTCACCTGCTGGGCATCCAGTCCCATTTGACCCAGCACATCGTCATTGCGAAATCGCAAGACGTGGTGCGGAAATTCAGCGGCTACCACTGGGTCATAAAACCCTTCCCCCAGGGCTTCCAAGGCGGGTTCAAACTCTAAGTTGAGCAGCAGGTTCGTCGTGGATGGGTTTGGCATGGATAAATGAGTGATGGCCCTTGAAGCGAGAGAAGAGGGAACCCATCTCAACCGACACCAGGAATGATCCCCTTGCTCAGCCGTTGGATTGCGCTATTGGCCACGTCTTTATACCCTACCTCGCCTGAGAGGAGCTGGCCCATTCTGCGGGTAGCGCTGGGACGTTTTACACCAATTTGATAGCCAAACTTTGGTACCCGATAAAACACACTGGCAAGTCGTTGTGCCCACTTCATATCAGCGCCCCATTCGGTGGCAATCACTTCAGAGTACTTTTCCAGGGCGTCGCCTTGCCCGGATAAAGCAGCATCAATGGCCTCAGAGGCTTTTAATCCACTAAACATTGAAGGACGAATGCCTTCAGCTGTGAAGGGGTCAACGACACAGGCCGCTTCGCCTGCTAAGAGTGCATTCTGGGTATGGAGGGTTTGGTCACCACTCCAAAGACAGAGGGGGTGACCATGCTGGCGAATGGATTTGAAGTCAACGCCAAACATCTTCGAGTATTCCGTGACGATAGCTCGAAGGTCTTGACGCTCGCCACCCCGAAAGGCCCCAATACCGATGGAGTAGCCATCCGCTTTGGGAAAGTTCCAGATATAGCCGTTTTTGACGAGGCCAAATTCAAAATGAACCGTTTCAGGGTTCTCAATCTCTGTCATGGCTTCGGCTTCCAGCGCTCCACCGAGTTGGCGCTTGCGATCTTTAAAGCCTAACCATCTGGCCATCGGCCCTTTGGCCCCATCCGCCGCAATTAAATATTTCCCAGAAACAGGTCCATCTTCCGTATTCATCTGCCAATGATCGGATTGAAATTCAATCCCCTGGACTTCAGTACTGTCCCACAGCTCTGCCCCCTGTTTTTGGGCTTGTTGGATTAAGTAATGATCAAAAATGTCTCGGCGCACCATCCAGATGGGTTCTGGTGTCTGTAAGTCCGCTAGCACCACATCCTCCATATTCCAGGTGTAGCGAACAGTGTTGACTTTCAGGGAAATGGCAGGAGAGAAATCAAAGTCAAACCATTCCGCTACCACTGGAGATACGCCGCCTCCGCAGGGTTTATAGCGAGGTAAGGTTTCTTTTTCTAAAACCAGAACAGAGCGACCTTTCTTGGCGAGATGATAGGCAGCGGTACCACCTGCTGGCCCCGCCCCAACAATAATGCAGTCAAACATATTAAACAGTGGTGATTTCTTTTTCCTTTTCGGCCAGGATTGTATCAATTTGGCCCGTATATTTATCGGTCAAACCTTGAATCTTATCTTGCAGATCTTTGGATTCATCTTCAGAAATTTCACCACTTTTACCCTGTTTCCGAGCTGTGTCAATGGCATCTCGGCGGATATTGCGGACGGCAACTTTTCCTTCCTCTGCAATCTTGCCAGCCATTTTGACAAAGTCTTTACGACGTTCTTCGGTTAAAGGCGGAATATTGAGACGAATGGCCGAGCCATCGTTATTGGGAACTAAACCCAAATCGGAGAGGGAAATGGCTTTTTCGATATCCGTTAGGCTACTGGGGTCAAAGGGTTGGATGGTAATCGTGCTGGCATCTGGGGTGCTAATGGTAGCCAAGGAACGTAACGGGGTGTCAGTACCGTAGTATTCCACCGTAATTCGATCCAATAAAGAGGCATTTGCCCGACCAGTCCGAATGGTGTTGAGGGACCGCTTCATGGCCTCAATGGACTTTTGCATTAACGTTTCGGCCTCAGCTAACTTCACAAGAACCTCCCACAATAGTGCCAATGGACTCGCCCAATAGGGCTCGCCGAATATTTCCAGAAACGGATAGATCGAAGACCAGGATAGGAATGTCGTTGTCTTTGCACAATGCGATCGCAGTACTATCCATCACCCCCAAGTCATGGGTGAGGACATGTCCGTAGGTCAAGCTTTGAAATCGCCGAGCCTGAGGATGAATGGTGGGATCTGCATCATATACTCCATCCACTTTAGTGGCCTTCATGATGATGTCAGCATCAATCTCAGCTGCTCGCAGCGCTGCAGTCGTGTCTGTCGTAAAGAAAGGATTGCCGGAGCCTGCTCCAAACACGACGACCCGACCTTTTTCCAAATGACGCATGGCGCGGCGGCGAATGTAGGGCTCTGCCACTTCCTGCATTGATATCGCTGTTTGAACACGGGTGGGCACGTCCATTTGTTCTAGAGCATCTTGCAGGGTCATGGCATTCATAACCGTTGCAATCATACCGATATAGTCGGCGGTGGCTCGGTCCATGCCTGCGGCTGCACCCTTAACGCCCCGAAAGATATTGCCGCCACCCACGACGACAGCAATCTGAATCCCACGACGAGCAACATCCGCAATTTCTTCAGCAATGCCTTGAACGATAGTAGGGTCAATACCGTAGGGCAAATTCCCCATCAAGGCTTCGCCACTGAGCTTTAATAAGACCCGCTGATAGGTATTCCCCATGCAATGATAACTACTATGCAAATTGCTCCCCAATTAAGATAGCAGGATTAGGGAGCCGGAGGTTGGCTAAAATGATTTTATTCAGATTTCTGACAGAATCAAACCCTGATTGAAGCCAGAGCTTAACCGCCTCTAGAAAAATTCTTAAACTACTTTTTCTCACCACAAGAACGAGTGAAATAGGTACGGTAATAGGAGGAATTTAAGTTTTGAGGAAGAAATTGCAAGCCATGAGGCAACCTTTCCGTTGGATCTTAGGGAGACTGGTTTTACTGCTGTGCTTACTCAGTATTGAAGTGACGATTAGTGGACACCTCGCGCTGGCTGAACCGGATCAAACGGCTCCCCCTGCCTATACCGCTGAGGTCGAAGCTCAAGTAGAGGAGCTATTTGATGCGGCCATGAAAGCAACCAATAAAGGTAGCTTTGCTGAGGCTGAGCAATATTGGACTGAAGTGCTGGAGGTCCTGCCTGAAAATCCTGCGATTTGGAGCAATCGGGGCAATTCCAAAGTGAGCCAAGGTAAATTTGAGGCAGCTTTGGTGGATTATGATCGCTCGGTAGAACTTGCCCCTGATCAGCCCGATGCCTACCTCAATCGAGGTGCAGTGCAGGAAGGGCTATTAAACTGGGAGGCTGCGATCGCAGATTACAACAAAGTTTTAGATCTGGATCCGAAGGATGCCGCTGCCTATAATAATCGCGGTAATGCCAAGGCTGGACAGGGCAATTG
This sequence comes from Acaryochloris sp. IP29b_bin.176, assembly GCA_028285315.1. Classification (GTDB taxonomy): domain Bacteria; phylum Cyanobacteriota; class Cyanobacteriia; order Thermosynechococcales; family Thermosynechococcaceae; genus Acaryochloris. The sequence goes on along the minus strand of JANQPU010000370.1, from coordinate 1,334 downwards.
GAATGCTGCTGTAGCAGATTATGAAAAAGCCACAGAACTATCCCCTCAGTTTGCCTTTGCCCGAGGGAATTATGCCCTAGCTTTATACCAAATTGGCGAGCGAGATGAGTCTATTCGGACCATGCGCAATTTGATTCGTAAATATCCTCAGTTTGCCGATATGCGTGCAGCGATAACGGCCGCTTTGTGGGATAAAGGCCAAATTGGTGAAGCAGAGAGTAATTGGGTGGCTGCCATTGGACTAGATTCGCGCTATAAAGATACAACCTGGTTAGCAGAAATTCGCCGTTGGCCTCCAGCCTTGATTGATGATATGGAGAGTTTTCTTAGTTTAGCTGGCCAGAAAGGAACCTAGTGTCGGTTGGAACTCCTCTTTGGAGTTCAGCGGATAATTGTCTTCTCTGTTGTTGATATTGGCCATGTCCTTAGAACCCGTCCAACAAGTTCTGTCAACCTTAAAACAAACCCATTGGCAGCATGAGCAGGAATTTGTCCAATTATTAGATACCTGGGCCCAGATTGTGGGTCCAGTAGTCGCTGCCCAAACCCAACCGATCCAAATTACGCCCCGAAAAGCTCTGCTTGTCGCGACAGCCAGTTCTGCTTGGGCCCAGAATCTAGCTTTTGAACGGAGTCGTATCCTCAATAAACTGAATACTCGGCTCCCCTATGCTTTTACAGACATCCGTTTTTTGACGAGCCAATGGTCTAGAGGATCTAGCAAAACTCGCCGTCGTCCCTCGGTTCCCCCTTCGATTACACCGGCCAGTTTGCTGCCACCCTTGTCGGTCTCTCAACTGGAGCCTAGTCCTGATCCCAATATTGCTTTTGAACGATGGTCTGAGGCTATCCACGAGCGATCTCAGGAGTATCCAACTTGCCCATCCTGCCAATGTCCAACCCCAGCTACAGAACTGCAGCGTTGGTCTGTTTGTAGCTTATGTGCAGTACGACAGCCAGAACAGTACATAGATATGGGTTGATGCTCTCAATGGGTTCCGAATATCCTTTTTTTCTTTCTAAAATGAAGTTGATGACCATTAAAATCCAGCTTTTCGGAGATTAGCTCAAATTTCTCGCATTTTGCTTGGCATGGGTTGCGAATCTAATCCCCTTTTAGCAATTCCTGCTTTGTGGCGATCACAGTCTTTCTATGGGGAAGAAAACTACTTTGCCAAGAATCTTAGCAATGATGTTGCCAGTATCGACAAGGCTCCAGAATCGTGTCTCTTGCCCATTAGAGCTGATTTCTAAAGAAGGTATAAAGCGGACAAGTTAGGTCAGAAGTGTGCGATAGCGTTTGTGCATTCAGTCCAAACTACTTTCTTGAATGT
>JANQPU010000319.1 GCA_028285315.1 Acaryochloris sp. IP29b_bin.176 | reverse complement strand
CAGTGCCCCGATGGCGGTGATGCATAGTGATGTGGAATATAACTTCCGGCAAGAGAGTGATTTCTTCTACTTGACGGGATTTAACGAACCCAATGCGGTGGCCGTGTTAGCACCCCACCATGAAGAGCACCAGTTTGTACTGTTTGTGCAGCCCAAAGATCCCCTGATGGAAACTTGGACAGGATATCGAGTTGGGGTGGATTTAGCGAAAGAAGAATATGGTGCGGATGAAGTCTATCCGATTACGGAATTGGATGAACATTTACCGCAGTATTTAGCAGGAGCCGACCGGATTTACTATCGCCTGGGGCACGATCGCACCTTTAATCAAACCATTCTGGATCACTGGCAGCGGCTCCTGAGGAAATTTCCCAAGGAGGGAATTGGCCCCGTTGCCTTGGAAGACCCCATTACAGTCTTACATCCCCAACGGTTGGTTAAAAGCGACGCTGAGTTAGAGCTGATGCGGAAGGCCGTTGAGATATCAGTCGAGGCCCATAATGTCGCCCGCGAGATGGCTCAGCCCGGTCGGTATGAGTACGAAATCCAGGCCGAAATGGAACGGCTCTTTCGGCTGCGGGGGGGTGTGGGTCCGGCCTATCCTTCGATTGTGGCAGCGGGGGTAAATGCTTGCATTTTGCACTATACCGAAAATACCTGTCAGCTTCAGGAACGGGACCTGCTGCTGATTGATGCGGGCTGTAGCTATGAGTACTACAACGCGGATATTACCCGCACATTTCCGGTCAGTGGAACCTTTACATCTGAGCAAAAGACGCTGTATGAGTTAGTCTTGGCGGCCCAGGAAGCTGCGATCTCACAAGTGCAACCGGGCAAGCCCTACAATGCTTTCCATGACGCAGCCGTAAAGGTATTGACACAAGGCTTAGTCGATCTGGGCTTACTGAAAGGCGAAGTCGACAAACTGATTGAAGAAGAAAAATATAAGCCCTTCTATATGCATCGCACGGGTCATTGGTTAGGACTGGATGTCCATGATGTGGGAGTCTATAAAAAGGATAAGGAAACATGGCAACCCCTGCAAGCAGGGCATGTGGTGACGGTGGAACCTGGAATTTATATTGGTCCAGACATTCAACTGGCAGAAGACCAGCCAGAAGTGCCGGAGCGCTGGCAAGGAATTGGCATTCGGATAGAAGATGATGTGCTCCTTACCGAAACGGGCCATGAGGTATTAACGGCAGCCGTACCGAAAGCGATCGCGTCCATTACTACCTAGCCGTTTGAAAAGGTGACTCAAACTGAATCAGTGGCTAAAGCAGTCTAAAAACGTAATGGGTTTTCCCGTGCGTTGAGTCTGTTATTTGGGAAATACCTATTGAGTAGGACTTACCCTAAAGGTGCCATCAGCTGATGAAGAATCAATGCTTGTGCCAAAGGCATTTGTCCATAGCTAAAAGCATAGGGAATTTCTGTGGGAAGCCGCGCTTGAAACTGATTCAGTGCATAGGGGCTGCCGTAAATCACTAAAGCTTGTAACTGATCCGTTTTCAGCAACCACTCAAACCAAGCTTGGGCTGTATGACTTAACTGCGCACTTCCTCTAAAAGGATTGCCTCGAATGAACAGTTGCAAAAACGTTGGCTGAGCCCCGGTGTCAGTCAGTAGGATTTCAGGGCTATTACCATCCAAAATCTGAACTTGATAACCCCGCTTACGCGGGAGATCAATCGCTGCTGCCTTGCGACTGAGAAACTCACAGTCCAACAGATCATCCACAATAATTAACGTGCGGGCATGAGGCGGAACTGCTGTGATCTGTCCATGCACCACATTGGACCCTTTGAGAATCGTGGTAGCAGCAACTCTCGCCTCCGTTGTTCCCAGCCGATCGAGGTCGATTTGGAGGGGCATGTGGGTTTCCCAAGCATGTTGATAGCTTGTATCTTCTACTTCGTAGGTGGTAATTTTCTGCTTCGCTCGCCAAATGCGCTCCACCGACGCTTGAATTTGGGCTATCGGAATCCGTCCCTGTTCCACTGCATCACAAACAGCAGCAATTGCACCCGGCGGATCAGCAGGCATCATCAAAACATCTGCCCCGGCTGCCACTGCTAACACTGCCGCTTCATTTGCTCCGTATTGATTGGTAATGGCCCCCATCACTAGTGCATCCGTGACAATCAGACCGTCAAACCCCAGAGCTTGTCGGAGTTCTCCCGTGAGAATTTTGGATGAAAGGGTAGCGGGATAGTCTGGATCTAAAGCGGGTATCAACAAATGGGCGCTCATCACCCCGTCCACATGGGCAGCGATTGCTGCCTGGAAAGGTGGGTACTCGGTATTACGGATGCGATCGCACGCATGGGGAATGATTGGCAGATCCAAGTGAGAATCTGTTGCCGTATCACCGTGACCAGGAAAATGTTTGGCTGTCGTCAGTACTGGATAAGGCTGAGCCCCTTGAATAAAGGCCATTGCCAATTGACTGACTAGCTCAGGTGTTTCGCCAAAAGCCCGCACATTAATCACCGGATTTTGAGGATTGTTATTCACGTCCACCACTGGAGCCAAGACCCAGTTCAAACCAATGGCTAAGGCCTCCTGTGCGGTCCATGCCCCCATTGCCTGCGCGGACTGTTGAACTTGCTCGATTGCGGTTCCAGCTTGAACCATGCCTGCTAGGGCCAAAGGGGGTGGGAACCACGTTGCTCCAGAAAATCGTTGACCGACACCTTCTTCAATGTCTGCTGCCAAAAACAAGGGAATGGCTGCCCACTCCTGCAACTGCTGACAGCGACAGGCAACTTCTCCCGCACTGCCTCCCAGCAAAATCACCCCGCCTATTCCCAGGTCCGTCAGCCAATAGTGAAGGACATCCGCTTTGGGTTCCCAGCTAGGATATTGAATTTGGTGATCAAATAAGTAGCCGGAGGCCCGGACCACCAGCATTTGAGCGACCTGTTCTGGCAAAGACAGGGAATCTGGCTCTGGCAATAGATGAGTCAAGATTAAATCCCATTAGAAATCAGCGTCAAAGGAGCCCACTGTGGACTTGCCTGTGGTGCTAGTGGGTTTACGCTGTCGCTCATGACTGAGTTGATCGAGCAACGATAACACCTTATTGCCCTCTTCAAAGGAGCGATCTTCGCAAAAAATGACCTCCGGGGTACGGCGCAGATGGATACGATGGCCCAGTTGCTTACGGACATAACCCGTGGCTGATTCTAGACCCGCCATCGTTTCGGCTCTAGCCTCATCGGTGCCATAAATACTGACGAAAATTTTGGCATGTTGCAGATCACCCGATAGATCCACAGCCGTAACGCTAATCATGCCGGACCCGACTCGATCGTCCTTGATGCCATGTAACAGCATTTGGCTGACTTCTCGTTTAATCAGTTCGGCAACGCGAGAAACCCGTCGTCCTGTAGCCATCAGATTCTACTCCTCCATCTCCTATGAGATGAAACCGCTAACAGATATGCTTTCTTCCCAACGCCTAGTTTAATGGAGTCAGTCCCATCATGGCACTGAGTGTAAAGCTGAGAAAGGCCAAGCCCCCGACAATAACTCCCAGCGCAGCTATGGCAGTGACAGGATTTTTCGTAAACCCCCGTAGGGGTTTGATTAAGGTCCAAAATACCCCAATTACAATGGCAAGAAAGAATTTGGGATACTGGGAGAGTTTCTTAAAAAAGTCACCCATAGTTTTTAGTAGATATATAGTATTGATTTTTTGGATCCACAGAATTGATCTTAACCCAAAGCCTTAGCCTTCTACACTGTGGGATGGACTGTTAATGCCCAACCTGTTACCGACTCAAGCAAGATCTAGGATGCCTGCCCGTCCTTTTCTCAAATGGGCAGGGGGGAAGAGCCGTTTAATTACCCAATATTTACCTCATTTCCCACAGCACTATCGCACTTATTATGAGCCTTTTGTGGGTGGTGGAGCGATTTTTTTCCATTTACAGCCGGATCATGCTGTTTTATCAGATGTCAATCCCGAATTGGTCAATGTCTATGCCTGTATCCGCAATCAGGTCAACGACGTGCTGGAGCATTTAGAAGACCATGCGCGCCAGCATAAACATGACTATTACTACCGAATTCGTGCCCTCATCCCGTCCAACCCGGCTGAGCGAGCAGCCCGGCTGATCTATCTTAATCGCACCTGTTTCAACGGTCTGTATCGGGAAAACTCTAAAGGACAATTCAATGTGCCGATGGGACGATACAAAAAACCTAAAATTTGTGACCCAGCACTCCTCCACGCAGTTTCTCAGATTCTCCAACCGGTTCAGATCTATCAACAGCCATTTGAGGCGATTTTGGATGTAGCTGGGTCTGCCCAGGATTTTGTCTATTTCGATCCCCCTTATCACCCGATTAGTGCGACGAGCGATTTTACGGCCTATTCGCGAGGCGCGTTTACTGCTGATGATCAAACGCAATTGGCTCAGGTTTTTGCCGAGTTAGCGAATCGTGGGGTGCAGGTGATGCTGTCTAATTCTGATTGTCCCTTCATCCGTGATCTGTACCAAAATTTCAACATTTACTCGATTCAAGCGGCCCGTGCCATCAACTCGAATCCTCAAAAACGCGGCAAAATTACTGAGGTATTAGTCACATCCTGGTGAGAGAGTATCCATCATAGTGAGTATATGCTGACCAATCAGAATTCTCGTAAACCGCTTCCCTTGTTGCCTGCTTATGGAATTACAAGCACTCACCCAGACTACGCTCCGCCCCACTGTAGATGCCCCTTGTCTATTGAAAGCATTGACGTTGAAAAATAAACAGGCAACGTACCGCCCCAGTCGCTGTTTTAGCAACTTCAATGACCCTTCCACTTTATGTGAGGAAAGACCTATAGGCTTAGCATATCTATATTATTTCTCTAGTGATATAACTTCATGAATCTAGAAATGTGTAGCTCGAATAGCCTACAGAAATGAGTAGGCTTTTAGTTTTGTCGCAAAGAAATAAAAATACAGATTAAAAATACAATATTGATCCAAAATAGAAGATACTCTACCTATAGACTGAATCTTTATCTCTATCAATTAGTTATTAATTGCTAAAGTGAGTTTATTGCCCTTATTGCTGTGTTTACATACCTTATAAGCATATTCTCCCAATTATAAAAGGATCTAATGGTCTTGGTTGGAGAATGAAGCTCCAAACTCATAGGGCCGTATAAGTGCTTTTCCCACAATCCTGAGACAGATTGGGTATTATAGTGTGAACTTCTTTCATTAGTGTTCCATCCTTCGAATTGCCATGGCTCGATATACTCGTTCGCTATCAGTTGCACTATCTTTGAGCAACTGTCTTACACAATTGAAGGCTGTTTTAGAGAGCTGTCATTTAGAAGTGCTTTTCTCTAAAGAAGACTGCATCATTGCCCGTGAGCAACCAGGCAAGGTCCCCTTTACCAAGCTCGTCACCATTGAAGTTTTAGTCGATAGCACAAGAGCCACCAGCAACGTCACGAATATGGATGTTGTGGTTAAGAATGAAGAATTACCGCTGCAAAGTAATAATCACTGTTCCCAGATTTTTGATCAACTCAGTCAAGCCATCAACCAACATTCTGGCTGGCAAGTTATGGCCGAAGAAGCTTCGACGAAACAGCAGACGGCATCTCAATTGGAATCTCCTGCTGCACCAGCCGCAACCTATACGCCTCAAACGCACTCCCATCAAAAAACAGAGGCGACTCCTATTGAAGCAGCCCAGCCAACCGTCTCAGATCCCCTCTCACCGATATCTTCTCAGGCAGCAGTCTCCACTAATGCTCAAGCTGAGCCCGTAACGCCAATGCCAAAGGCGACTGAGCTTCCTCTACCACAATCTCAATCTGTCACTGATGCTGCTACTTCAGAACCAGCTCAGTCCCCAGAGCCTGTCACCTCATCTAAGACAAGGGACTCGATTAATCTAGATTCGACGGCTGAAAAGCAAGTTCAAACGACTGCCAACTTAGAAGAGCTACGTCAGAAGCGTGCTGAAAGTGTGGCTAACTTGGAGCGGCTGCGGCAAAAGCGAGCTGAAAGTATTGCAAATCTGGAAAAGATACGGCAAAAGCGAGAGCGCATGTTTGTTGCGAACGAGCGAGATGGTGTTGGAGAGGATAGTAGCTCCCTCGATTTACCCGAGCAGCCCTCTACCTCTCAGGCATAGAGCAAAACTAATCAAAATAGAAGAGCGTCACGAGCTTCCGTAGCTCTTCAGCTTCCTGACAGGTCTTTAGTAAAGTGTGGCTGTCATGGAAAGCGAAGCAGATCAGCTGATCACATCGAGAAACAATCTCCTGGTTACAGATGGCGCTGGCCTCTGCCAGGGATAAGTTGTCATGTTCTGGCTTTTCCACCAGATGCATCACTTTTTCTAATAACCGTTGGGACTCAGGGGGTTGCTCTGTCATGCTTTGGGGTAAGACCACCGTTAATAATTTGGGATCCGCCCGCATGGCACCTCGAATCGCCGCAGCGTTGGTGCCAATTGCACCAGAGGTTAGTAGGCGATTACCAGAAAGGACCAATGCATAGCTCATCATTTCAATGATGTGTTGATGCATGAGGGGGACGTGGCGAGAACCCAAAATGGCAATGCGCTTGGAACTGGTTTGTTGAACCGCTGCTAGTTCTTGTAGAAACTCGTCAGCTTTGGGGTCGCCAACCTGAGGCAAATCGAGAGACTGGCTCAAAGAGGTACTGTGCCAAAACAACCCAGCTATTTTAACAAAGGTCAGTCGGATTTTGGGGGTGATGGCTGGAGTTTATTCGCTACAGCCAAGATTGACCTTGAATATCATCCCATACGAGAGAAAGTAGGTCAGAATCTGTAGCATCGAACCAATGAATCGCGGAATTCGCCCGAAACCAGGTGCGTTGGCGCTTTGCAAACTGACGAGTATGAAGAATAGTTTGGTTCGTCGCCTCTTCCAGAGAGGTTTGCTGGTGCAAGTAAGCCTTCATCTCTTGATACCCCAGGGTCTCTAGGAGGGGAAGTTTGGCTCCATAGGTTGCGATGAGATGTCTCACTTCAGCTAGCCAGCCCTGCTTCAGCATAGTGGTGGTGCGCTGTTGAATGATGGCTGTGTGTTGGTCGAGATCTTTTATATCTAAACCAATGTGCAAAATAGGATAGGCAGGCGGATTCTTTCCTTGCTGTGTCGATAGCGGTGTACCTGTTGTGTAAAAAACTTCCAAAGCCCTTAACGTACGGACTTGATCATGGGCATGAATGTTTTGGGCTGCTTGTGGATCGACTTGCTGGAGCCATTGGTAAATCTGGGTTTGCCCTTGGGATTGGAGTTGCGATCGCAGTTCCAATTGTGGCGGCACCCGCGGAATTTTTAGCCCCTCGACAATCGCCCGAATATAGAGTCCAGTCCCTCCCACGAGGAGGGGTGTGTGCCCCTGAGCATGAAATTGAGCAATTAAGGTTTGGGCCTGTTGCTGATAGTCAGCAACAGTGAGGGCCTTGGTGGGGTCACAGATATCAATCAGATAGTGAGGAACTCGTTCTTGATCCGATATAGACGGTTTAGCGGTGCCAATATCAAACCCGCGATAGACCTGTCGGGAGTCAGCACTGAGAATTGGAGCACCTAAACGTTGGGCTAAAGCCAGTGCCAGAGAGGATTTCCCTGTCGCTGTTGGCCCACAAATTACAATCAACCCCAGTGTCATTCCTGCTGGATCCTAAAGATTTAATAATGCAACCCCAATGCAAACAGCCCTTAAGACAGGTCTAAAATCGCTTAAAAGGCATTTGTGATAGAATTTGGGAGGTTTTTTGTATTTACCCAAATCAACACAGCTTTAAGTCGCTTATAGGAGCGCTTCATTACATGGCCACAAACTACAGTGCAGATCAGATTCAAGTCCTGGAAGGGTTAGAACCGGTCCGCAAACGTCCAGGGATGTATATTGGCAGCACTGGCCCCAGGGGATTGCACCACCTAGTGTACGAGGTGGTGGATAACTCTGTCGATGAGGCGCTTGCGGGATATTGTAAGCATATTCATATCTATCTCAACGAGGATGGCTCCGTCAGAGTTACGGATGATGGCCGAGGCATCCCCACCGATTTGCACCCCACTACAGGCAAATCGGCCCTAGAGACCGTGATGACGGTTCTCCATGCTGGCGGTAAATTCGATGGCGATAGCTATAAAGTGTCTGGAGGACTGCACGGGGTCGGCATTTCCGTGGTCAATGCCCTATCAGAATGGGTCGAAGCCAAGGTCTGGCGGAACGGCAAAGTCCATACCCAACGGTTTGAACGGGGGATTCCTCAATCTGAGTTGATCGTAGAAAAGACCGATCGCAAGCAGTCGGGCACCGCCATCACCTTTTTGCCCGATAACACTATTTTTACGGTCACAACGGAGTTTGACTATAAGACCCTAGCCAGTCGGCTGCGAGAACTGGCTTATCTGAATGCCGGGGTAGAAATTTCTTTCCAGGATAATCGCCTGGAGATGTTAGAAACCGACGAACCTAGAATTGAAACCTATCGCTACGATGGCGGCATCAAAGAATATGTGGATTACATGAACCGGGACAAAGAGCCGATTCATGAGGAATGCATCTATGTAGAAGGGGAACGCAATAATGTTCAAGTAGAAGTGGCTTTGCAATGGTGCCGAGACGCCTATTCTGACAACCTGTTGGGATTTGCCAATAATATTCGCACGATTGATGGCGGCACCCACCTAGAAGGCTTAAAAACGGTGCTGACCCGGACCATGAACTCCCTAGCCCGGAAACGTAGCAAGCTCAAGGAGAATGATTCCAATTTAGGCGGGGAGCATATTCGGGAAGGCCTAACCGCCGTTATTTCGGTCAAAGTGCCTGAACCGGAATTTGAAGGTCAAACCAAAACCAAACTCGGCAACACAGAAGTGCGGGGAATTGTGGATTCCCTCGTCGGTGAGGTACTGACAGAGTATTTAGATTTTCACCCCAATGTCGCCGATGCCGTCATTGAAAAAGCCCTACAAGCCTTTAACGCGGCAGAAGCCGCTCGCCGAGCTAGAGAGTTAGTACGCCGCAAGTCGGTTCTAGAATCCTCAACTTTACCCGGTAAATTAGCGGACTGTAGTTCTCGTGACCCCAGTGAATCGGAAATCTATATTGTCGAGGGGGATTCTGCGGGGGGGAGTGCGAAGCAAGGGCGCGATCGCGGATTCCAAGCCATTCTGCCTCTACGGGGTAAAATCCTCAACATCGAAAAAACCGATGACGCCAAGATCTACAAGAATAATGAGATTCAGTCCCTGATTACCGCTCTAGGACTGGGCATTAAGGGCGAAGAATTCGATGTCTCCCAGCTCCGTTACCATCGAATCATTCTAATGACCGACGCGGACGTGGATGGAGCCCATATTCGCACGCTATTGCTCACCTTCTTCTACCGCTACCAGCGAGAACTGATTGATCAAGGCTATGTCTATATCGCCTGTCCGCCGCTGTACAAGATTGAGCGGGGCCGATCTCATTATTATTGCTATAGCGATCGCGAACTGCAGAACCTGATTGAGCATGAGTTCCCCGCCAATGCCAACTACACGATTCAGCGGTTTAAGGGTTTAGGCGAAATGATGCCAACCCAGCTTTGGGATACGACCATGAATCCTGAAACCCGCACCCTTAAGCAAATTGATATTGAGGATGCCGCTGAGGCCGATCGGATTTTCACGATCCTGATGGGCGATCGCGTGGCCCCTCGCCGGGAGTTTATTGAAACCCACGGTCCCCGCCTCAACCTAGCTGAACTCGATATCTAAGAGACCTTCGCCATGACTCAAACGATCAACGGCCCACTACGCTGGACGACTGCGGATATTGAATCATTGGCAGCAGATGAGTGGAAACGCTATGAGATCATTGATGGAGAGCTGTTTGTGGCTCGCGCACCGCATATTGGTCATCAAGGGGCTGCGGGGCGCATTTATGCCAGATTACTACTGTGGTCAGAAGAGACAAACCTGGGTCAACCTCTTCTCACTCCTGGAGTGATCTTTTCCGACGCTGATAATGTTATCCCTGATGTTGTCTGGGTCGGTAACGAGCGCCTAGCAACCATTGTGGATGATGAAGGCCATTTGACGGGGGCACCTGAATTGATTGTGGAGGTGCTATCTGCAGGCAGCACTAACGAGCGTCGCGATAGAGAAGCTAAACTGAAGCTGTATTCCTTGAAAGGGGTGCAAGAGTACTGGATCGTGGATTGGCGATTACAACAGACAGAAGTCTATCGAAGAGACAGCGCACAACTTCAGCTTTACCAAACCCTTTTAGCAGCCGATAAAATCTCTTCCCCTTTGTTGCCTGGTTTCTGCTGTAAAGTGAACCGATTTTTTTAGGGGAATCGTCTTTCAACGGTTGCCTATTTAAGGTCTGCTCCACCAAGCAGCTCAAAGTTCATTCGAATAGGGTTGATGCTTGCAGTTTATGGCAGAGAATCAACGCAGATTCTCCAAAGCAGCTAGTAAACCAGCAAGAATGGCTAGCAACACCAAGCCCCAAATCACAAAGCCAGGAAAAAAGGTAATCACCTCTAGCCCTCGGAGCACGTATACAGCAATAGCACCAGCCAGAAAGAAAAAAAACCACTTGGAAGCCCATGATTGTGCAAAACGTCCCATGCTGTGTCCTCCCTTGCTAGGTCTATGTTAACCAAAACTCATTGAAAACAAAGCCTAAAGCAGCACTGGCAATGGGGACCGTGAGATTATCAACGCCCCATTTAGAAAAGGCTTCTAGGGTCGAAACAATCACGGAAATAGCCACGGCGCTAATCCACGTTGCCATGACACTGCCCTGGGCGATCCACAAAATACCGTAGATAATCAGACAGCTAACGCCTACCATGCTTAACGAGCCTTCCCAGCTTTTTTTCATCCCCCAAGCTTGATAGGGATGTCGGCCAAACCGTTGACCAATGAGCGCAGCTAAACCATCTCCCCAAGTCATGGTCAAAATGCCAATGGCAGCATATTGGGGCAACCTCAAGGGCCAAAACCAAGCAATTAAGATGCCAATGCTTAAGGCATAAAAAAAGGTACCTAGACTTTTCCGCCCGACGCCACTCACGCTAGCCAGAATGGGATAGCGGTAGGACAACAAGGTAACAATACTAAAAATGACCGAAGCAGCAATGCCGACCCAGGTGGGTACATCCAACCACCAAGCCAACAGAATGACATTGCCTGTACCAATATGAACCACTTTACGAGTGATTTCAGGGTCGGTTGTGATCAGTCGCTTCAGGAGTTCAGCACTTCCGATCACAATTCCTAGCCATATCCCCACCAGCAAGAGTTGGGCTGTGATGGAACTGGGAGGGCTTGGCAATGCAAACACAGTCAATGCAATAATCCACGTTTAATTCGGTCAATGACCTTCACTGTAGTGGATTCTGCTAGTCCTGGAAAGCCAACTAACAAAGCTCAAAGAGAAACTTGGTCATCTCTGGATAGTAAGGATTAGCCTCAATACATATCAACCATTCAATTCCTAGTCCAAAAGGACTAGCGAAAATTAGTACCTCATTGAGCCATAGTTAAGTCCTTAGATCCTGGTATCACCCTCAATGGATTGAATAGGCTGGAAACATCAAACAAGCCTTAATACCGATCCAATCAGGAGCCACAATCAACCTATGAAATTTCGTTCTTCCTCTCTTTTAGTCGCAGCTCTTCTTTTACCTGCAGTCGGTTTGATCAACCTAGGCCAACCCTCACAGGCCCAGCCGGATCCAAACCGATCAACTGTTCTTGCACAACGAAGCAAACTCAGTCCTGAAGAAAAGGCTGCTAAGCGGCAAGAAAAAGCAGCTAAATTTAGGCAGACGTTAGGTTTATCGGATACTCAAGCTACGCAAATCGAAGCGATTCGTGAATCCTACCGCCCCCAGATGCAGTCTATACGAGAAGAAGGTAAGACCCTACGAGAGGCGGGGGCCAATCAAGACCAGCTCCAAGCAATTCGGGCGAAGCGTCGAGAATTACGTCAACAGATGTATAACGAAATCAAAGCTGAACTGACACCAGAGCAAGTCCAAAAAATGGAGGAACTCAAAGCTCAGAGACGCGGTCGCCGCCGTCAGTAACGTCCTACTTCTGGGATGAGCCTTTATCCTTGACTCTCACTGGGTACCTTATCTCCAACAATCAAATCTCAAGAAGTCCATCGTACTTCTTGAGATTCTTTATCTCAGATCAAAATCCGGGTATCACCTTCCGCTGATCCAAGATGAAGGGACTTTATGGACCAATCTCTAGCAAATAGTTCATTTTTTGAGCTACTCTCTAGGGAACTGGCGAACATCTGCAACTTCTCCCTTGATGGCAGCAGCAACCACCATCGCTGGGCTCATTAGTAAGGTTCGTCCAGAGGCTGACCCCTGCCGTCCTTTGAAATTCCGATTGGAGGAGGAGGCACTGAGTTGCCGCCCTTGGAGTTTATCGGGATTCATCGCTAAGCACATGGAGCATCCTGGTTCTCGCCATTCAAACCCGGCCTCTTCAAAAATATGATGTAGCCCTTCGGCCTCGGCTTGTTGTTTGACTTGCTCCGACCCTGGCACCACAAAGGCTTTCACCCCCGCTGCAACCTGCTGACCTTGGGCAAACTGCGCGGCTTCGCGGAGATCGCTTAAGCGCCCATTCGTACAACTGCCGATGAAGCAGACATCCACTTTAGTCCCTTGAATCGGTTGGCCTGGCTGTAAATCCATGTACTGATAGGCTTCGGCAGCAATGGGCTGATCGGCATCCGTAAAGAGGTCAAGACTGGGGATTGACTCATCAATCCCGATGCCTTGACCCGGCGTAATGCCCCAAGTGACGGTGGGTGAGATATCCTGGGCATCAAAAACAACCACATCGTCATATTCAGCATCGGCATCGCTACGAATACTCTGCCACCACTCCACCGCTCGGTCCCAATCGGCTCCTTCAGGCGTTCCTTCCCGGCCTTTGAGATACTCAAAGGTGACGGCGTCAGGATTGACGTAACCACAGCGAGCCCCCCCTTCGATGGACATATTGCAGACGGTCATCCGCTCATCCATGTTCATCTGCTCGAAGGTGGTACCCGCGAATTCATAGGCGTAACCCACGCCCCCTTTGACGCCAAGGGTGCGAATAATATGCAAAATGACATCTTTGGCATACACGCCAGGAGGTAAAGTACCATTGACTTCAACTTTGCGAACCTTGAGCTTGGCAAGGGCCAGCGTCTGAGAAGCGAGCACATCTCGAACTTGACTCGTACCAATCCCAAATGCGATCGCACCAAAAGCCCCATGGGTCGAAGTATGACTATCCCCGCAGGCAATCGTCATCCCCGGTTGCGTTAAGCCTTGCTCGGGCGCAATCACATGAACAATGCCCTGCTTGCCGGAGCCAATATTATGAAAGGTGATGTTGTGTTCTTGGCAGCTCTGTTCCAAGGCCTGCATCATTTCTTCTGCCAGGGAATCGGCAAAGGGCCGCGCCTGGTTTTCTGTGGGTACGATATGATCGACCGTCGCTACCGTTCGTTGAGGATATAACACCTGCAGTCCCCGATCTCTCAGCATCGTAAAGGCTTGGGGACTGGTGACTTCATGGATCAAATGGAGGCCAATAAACAATTGTGTCTGACCAGAGGGGAGCACACCCACGGTATGTAAATCCCAAACTTTATCAAACAGCGTGCCTTGGCTCATAAATCGAAGTCAATCATGGTATCATCGGACTCCAATTTTATCTTAATTATGGAAAGGGGTTAGCGCAGATTCTGGGGGGATAGAAGATTTAATGGGAAAGGACAATCGTTATGGGTAAGAAACAGCAGCCTCAATCGGACCGTCGAGTGTACAGCGAGTTTGGCACCTCTCCTGCGCCCGAGCCCACCTTGCGTCCTGATCCACCTCCCTCTCAGCAGACTTTAAAAATCCAAGTGTCCCGCAAAGGCCGCAAAGGCAAAACCGTAACGGTGATTAGTGGATTTCAAGCCAAACCCGCAACGTTGGCTGATTTAACCAAAAAGCTCAAAGCCCAATGTGGTGCCGGTGGTACCCTCAAAGACAAAGAGATTGAAGTCCAAGGGGATCATCGCCAAAAACTGGCTGACTACCTCAAGAAACAGGGTTATCCCGTTAAATTTGTCGGCGGTTAGGCTTCCCATTGACCTTGCTACAGTTGAGGTAGGCAAGATTGTGAAAGATGTGAGTTCAATATCATGGTTGTTAGTTCCCGTTCTCTAACCTTGGCAGAGTTTTTATCCCTTCCAGAGACCCAACCTGCTTCGGAATTTGTTCATCGTCAGATCCTCCAAAAACCAATGCCCCAAGGAGAACATAGTGTTTTACAAGGTACTCTATGTACTCAGGTGAATCAGGTGGCTAAAGCGGCCAAAATTGCCTTTGCCTTTTCTGAGTTGCGCTGTATTTTTGGAGACAGCGTTGTAGTGCCGGATGTAGCGGTTTTCCGCTGGCAACGAATTCCTAGAACAGAGTTAGGCCGAGTCGCCAACCGCTTTGAACTCCCACCCGATTGGGCCATAGAGATCTTTTCACCGGACCAAAACCATACCAAAGTCTTGGAAAAACTGTTATTTTGTGTCGCTCATGGTACTGAATTGGGTTGGCTAGTCGATGCGAGGGATGAGAGTGTCTTAGCGGTTTTCCCAGAACAGCGGGTACAAGTTTTTCGAGGGCAGAAGAGACTTCCTGTTTTGCCGGAAATTATGCTGCAACTCAGTGCCGAAGACGTGTTTAGTTGGTTAGCACTTTAGTTGAGAGCTAGATCAAAGCGCTGGCTTGCCGCCTCTTCATCCTTGGGGTTTGACGAGGTCAATCGCTCGGCAACTTACGTGGCTTTCAGACCAAAGTAGGTCAATACCAAGTCTTCTTGACCTGTGTTGACGACCTCATGCACCTCGTTGGGCTCCACAGTAATACAAACCCCAGATGCCAAGGTATGGGTTGTTCCTTCAATAACCATCTGTCCTTCGCCTGCCTCTACAAAGAACACCTCGTACATATCAGAGTGGCAATGGGCTTCGGCAACTTGGCCTGCAGGAAATCGAGCTTGAGAAAATTGAGTTAACTGAGGAATCTCACCCGCTCTCAACATCACTTTTTTGGAAATGGCTGCATTATGACGAACGATTTCGTCGGGTAGCGCTTGCATTTGGGTGATTTTCATTGAAGTAATAAGGATTAGAGGTCTAAGCACCCAGAATTTAAGGCCGTAGGGTACCCAGCCTTAGTGATAGCAAAAAAACGTCTATGAGAGGTGTGGTGTATGGTCAGAAAAAGCTTAAGGGTCTCTGGTTGGTCCAGAAGTCTCTGGGTTAACCGTTTCAGATAGATAAAATACCCCTTCCTGATCGATGTCGATTAGGCCTTTACCCCGCAAGTTCTGGCAAATCCAACTCACCTTCGCAGACGTTGAATGGGTGTGGTGAATCAGGGATATTAAGGTCTGGGATTCATGGGAGATTAAGTCAAGGATTTGCATGGTCAATGAGTCTTCCTCTTTCGCAGAAACCATTGAGCCCCCAAGCTTTGCCAGATCAACAAATGGCAACCAGTGGACACATACCGACTCAAACGGGAGACCTCCACGATGTCAACGTTGGTTCATTTGTGCCCAACATTATTGTAACAGATAGACTTTCAAGGATTCTCAATAAATGAGCGGGGTAAAAACTGGGGTAGAACAACAATATAGCTATTCAGATGTAGCTATCGCAACGGGCTAATCACCATACACAAATAAAAAGTTGTTGGGTATTTGGGTAATGTGACCAACGGCCATCCTAAAAATCTGGTCAGCTATGGATTATAGGAATTGAACTGGGGAACGGATTGACCAACAGGTGGGGACCAACTGGGCAAGGAGTAGTCATCCTTCAAAGCACACCAACAAAAAGTCCCTATGAATTCTTTCAGGAAGAGATGTCAGATAGTGTGTATTAAAACTACATTTTTTGCGTTGAGGAATAAAAAAATAATTTGGAATTATGGGGTATTCGCTGGCAAATAAATACACTGTATAAACGCTTAAAGCTAGAGTCAGTAAAGATTTTGCAGGATAACACAATGAAATAAGATTGCAAAGTTGGGTTACTCACAGTAGGCTAGAGTAATTAAATTATTCCAGAATCTCAAAATTTTCTCATAATTGGTGGATTATACTAGATATTCATCTACGCAAGAGTAGTATTCATAATTGAGATAGATATAAATACTCGGCAACTTACAATTGCCATCTTTAACTTATGAAATTCAATAGCAAGATATACAATGAGATTCAATAGCAGGATATACGCTTTTAGCGGAGGATTGATAAATAATCACACTGACAAAAGTAGAAGGAGTAGATAGCTTTTAAATTCCAAAACAATAAAATAGCACTATCCATTCAGGGGAATTAAGTGCCATCTAAATAGCCATTTAAAGGCACAAAAAAATTTCAAGTTAATTTCATACAAGCTTTAATAACCTGACTTTATTTTTTCTCAAAAGAGCTTGAAATCCAAATTCAAACTTGATTCAAGTATGTTGTCGATACTTCAGATAGAGTTTCCCAAAAGCATGCAGAAACAGTAATGAAACTACACAAATCTAAATTCAGTCTTTCATAGTGTGAGCAAACAGCTTAAGGAAATCATGAGAAATACTCAGCGAAAATTCTTTAGAGGCCATTTATAAAGTGAATCTTTAGGCAGTCAAACGACGTAGCATCACGCGAGTCATCACAGCATAGATCGTCGCTTCACTCATTTCTGGT
>JANQPU010000278.1 GCA_028285315.1 Acaryochloris sp. IP29b_bin.176 | reverse complement strand
CATTCGGTTTAGGGACAAAGCATGAACATTGTAATATTGGGCGGTGATGGGTTCTGCGGCTGGCCAACTGCGCTACATCTATCCAAACTTGGCCACGATGTTGTCATTGTGGACAATTTATCTAGGCGCAACATTGATAACGAGTTAGAGACCAACTCGTTGACCCCCATTAGCCCTATTTCAATCCGGTTAAAAACTTGGCAAGACTTAACAGGCAACCATATCCAGTTCTATAACTTCAATATCGCCACTGAATATGATCGGCTCCTAAATCTGTTTTGCACCTATCGACCGGATGTTGTGGTGCATTTCGCTGAGCAACGAGCAGCCCCTTACTCCATGAAGTCATCGCGGCAAAAGCGTTATACGGTCAACAACAATCTCAATGCCACCAATAACGTTTTAGCGGCGATCGTTGACTCGGGTCTAGATATACATGTTGTCCACTTAGGCACAATGGGAGTCTACGGCTACGGAACAGCTGGCATGAAGATCCCTGAAGGATACCTAGATGTGCAAGTAGTCATCGATACGGGTGAGGTGGTTGAGAAGCAAATCCTCTATCCTGCTGATCCCGGTAGCATCTACCACATGACCAAAACCCAAGATCAATTGTTTTTCTATTACTACAACAAGAATGACAAGATCCGGGTCACCGATTTGCACCAAGGGGTCGTGTGGGGCACGAATACAGAAGACACCAAACGGGACGAGCGCCTGATTAACCGATTCGATTATGATGGCGATTATGGTACTGTTCTGAATCGCTTTCTGATGCAAGCTGCGATTGGTCATCCCTTAACCGTGCATGGTACGGGTGGCCAAACTCGCGCCTTCATTCACATTCAAGACACGGTCAAGTGTATTCAACTCGCCATTGAGAATCCCCCAGAATCTGGAGAACGGGTCAAAATTTTTAATCAAATGACCGAAACCCATCGCGTCAGAGATCTGGCCAAAATTATTGCAGATATTACTGGAGCCAAGATTGACTACCTAGACAATCCCAGAACGGAAGCTGCAGAAAATGACTTATTTGTTGAGAATAAGTGTTTTATGGATTTGGGGCTACAGCCGACGAAGTTGGATGTCGGTCTCATGAAAGAGGTTACGGAAATTGCCGCTAAATACAAAGATCGGTGCGATCACTCCAAAATTCTATGCACTTCCAAATGGCGTAAGTAGGTGTATCAGTTGCCCTCTAATGGTAATAAAAGCAAGTAGCGGCTGCCATTGAGGTAGCCGCTACTTTCATACGTAGTGAACCTTTGCTCAGCCTAGTTTCCTCAAGCACTAGCCTTTAGATTTCCTTCTCCGTTTATAGATTCCGAAAATTGCTCCGCCAATGAGCAACCCAGCCATCGTAGAAGGCTCAGGTACTTTTTCTGGCGGCTTGGTAGGAGGAGGAGTCGGTGTTGGAGTGGGTGTAGGGGTAGGTGTTGGTGTCGGCGTTGGCGTTGGTGTCGGTGTCGGTTCAGGATCACCACCACTGGCTAACACAGGTACCGCAGCTGCCGGCGCTAAAGCAGCAAGTACCGGATAAGGAAACCCACCAGGTGCAACTCCTCCTGCTGGGGGGACACCCCCCAGACCACACAATGCAGCATCTTCAAAGGCTGCACCACCGATGGCAGTATCTCCAACAACACAGCAATCATCCACTATCGCTTGGGCAACTAAGGTTGACTCTGATTGGAACAAACCAGCGTCATTAGCTGTAGCACTATTATCAGCAATGAGATTTGGCCCCAACTTTAACGTTTGGGACGGATTCGACAATTCATGATGGGTCTGTGACGTCAAATTTGAATCAGACTCTTGCGCACAATTACTGGTGGCTTCGGGAGTCGTAAGGCTATTCTCGGTTGATGGTTCAAAGTTGAGTTGAGCAGCATGAAGGGGCAATGTATGCATGGCTCCCACCATAGCGATGGTGAGACCAATGGTGTGGGATGGATGTCTAATAATTTTGTTCATTTTCGTTTAATCTCTGCTCCCCCAGTGCAAATCTGAAGAAGTGCTAAAGTGCTATAGCTTGATAAAAAGACGTATCTCAAAGGCAACAAGCTGTTGCTTGAGGAGGAGTGAACCTACCATAACGCTGGGATAGGCTGGGGAGGAGTAGCAGGAGGTTCCGGAGGGATTACTGGAGGCTGCTGTGTGAGCTTGGAAATACAGCAAACTTTAGTGGCACTAATGCCTTCATATTGGGTCACACTTAAGCCTTTACCAGGGGCTAACGCTAACCGATTAATGGAGTTGGGTGAAACGGTTGTGGTCAAGGATGAACCATCTGCAGCAACTACGGTAATTTGGTTTCCTTGAATACTAGAGATAGTACCTTCAAACACTTGAGAAATTCTAGGGGGTTGTAGTTGAGTTACCGTTCCACTGGCATCGGCATCATAAGCAACTAAGTCTCCTGGGCTCAGCGCCATGGCAGCGGTTAAGTCGTTGGCAACAGAATAGGTGCGGTAGCCCCCGCTCAAGTCTCTAATTTCTAAGATATTCAGTCCTGTAGACCGAACTATGCCGTAATTTCGAGGTACTTGCCCCACAGATGTTGTGGGAGAAATGGACTCTGAAGAGGTTTCTTGAGCAGTAGTCATTGCTGGGCAAAGGGAAACAGCACCCACCAATACAATCGACAGCCCGGCCACTCGCATTAGCTTATACATGAGTGTTCTCGTTTGCAGAAAATATTAGGTTCTAGTATGCCCCCGCAAGTCTGTCTCGTAAGACAGAAAATTCTGTCATCTAAAATACACCCCATAAGGATAGCCAAAGAAAATAGAAGTGGCAAGAGCAAGTAAATTCAGATCAAAAGATTGAGTCGAATTTGTGAATTTAGACATAAATCTTGACAACAAGGGACCTAGAATCGCTGACTTAATATATACCCCACCTTTGTAGCCAGCAAAGCACCTTGTCACAAAACTACTCTATAAGCTCGTGGCTGCTTACAGACCCACAACAGCAGGAACTATAGTGGCTTAGATGAAATATTATCCAAAAAAATTAAAATTTTTCATTAGTGATTATTTGAGTTAACTTATAGTAAAAACCTTGCTAATTAAGGTTTCTAGCAATATCAGTAATTCTAGTCCCTGGAAAACTTCTGGGTATACTATTAGTAGACGTTAGAATAGGTCAATTTATCGGAAGTGCCAGAGCATTAGGCTGAGTATAGATGCCTCAGGATGACCTCAACGATAGTATTCTCTCCATAAAGACTCCTAATGTTGAGGTAAGCTGGCATGGAAAAAGCTGACAAGTCCTAAGATAAGATTTTTAAGCGCCCACTCAGACTCGTTTATGCACTCCCCAAGCGATCTGCAATTTAGTATTTTGATGGATGTTAAGGTTCTGAACCTTCTACTTTGAGGTCACGATGAAATCTGAACTAGATGAACAATCCTTATCTCTGATGCAGACCTATGAGCAGTCAGAGTTTATGCCTCTTGGAAGTCCAGAGAATAATCAACCGCTTGGTAAACAAGGACTGAATATTCGTTCACTTTGGCGGTTGATCCGTCGCAATATCTTATTGATTGGTGGGGTCAATTTATTGGTTGCTGGATTAACAACCTATGTGGTTCTCAGTCGCCCTTTGACCTATGAAGGTGAATTTCAACTCTTGGTTGAACCTGTGACAGCTACTGGGAAACTGACCGATCCGTCTGTTTTATCTCGTGATGGCAATATTCCCAATGATGAAGGCTTAGATTATTCAACGCTCATTCGGGTCCTTAAAAGCCCTAAGGTCTTGGCCGGCATCTTAAAACAAATAGAACCTAAATATCCGCTTAGCTACAACGCACTTCTAAAAGATCTGAAGGTAGAACGTATTGGTCAAGATGAGTTTGATAAAACGAAGCTCATTCGAGTCAGCTACGCTTCACCCGATCAAGACAAAATTATCTATATCCTTGAGCAACTGGCTAACGGCTATCTCAAATATAGCCTTGAAGATCGCAAAAGTCGAATTGGCGGTGGGGTCGCCTTTATTGAACAACAGCTCCCGGAGCTAAGACAGCGGGTTAACAGCCTGGAAGGCCAGTTGCAAACACTTCAACAACGGGAACGCATCAGTGATCTCAATAGCGAAGGGTCGGAATTAGCCAAGCAGGCCAGAGAACTTGAAACACAACGTTTAGAAACACAACGAAATTTGCGAGCACAGCAAAGGTTGTATGCCAATCTCCAAAAGCAACTGGGATTAGCGCCCAATCAAGTGATTGCTGCTTCGTCTCTCAGTGAAGATCCTCGTTATCAGGAACTCCTCAATCAGTTGAAGCAAGTCGAGACTCAACTAGCACAAGAACGGGCGCGCTTCACGGATGCCAACCCTATTGTCCAAGAATTACGAGAACGGCAAAGAAATTTGCAGGCATTGTTGAATCAGGAAACTCAGAAACTAGTGAGGCAAAGCCGGGCCAATACATCTGGAGCAACACTTTTACCTCAGTTTCAAAATTCTATTCAACGTTCACTAAGTCAGCAATTGATTGATACCTTGAATGAAATTCAAGTCTTAGAGATCCGAAATGAGGCTGCTATCCAAGCTGCGGCTGCTGTCGATGCCCAACTTCGTAGATTTCCAGCCGTTAAACGCAAGTATGAGCAACTCAATCGTCAGCTAGAAATTGATACGACAACGCTCAATCAGCTTTTACTACAGCGAGAAGCCTTAAAAGTTGAGGCTGCCCAGCGAGAAATTCCTTGGCAAATTCCAACCGAGCCCCAGCTCAGAACGGATGATGCAGGTAATTTAGTGCTGCCAGAGCAAAGTCGGACCAGAAAAATCGCCCTAGGGGTGATTGGCGGTTTTTTATTGGGTTTAGGAGCGGCTCTTTTGATAGAGAAACAGCGGGATGCCTTTTTCAGTATTGATGACTTAAAGGATCAAACTCGGTTGCCCTTATTGGGAAGCCTACCGTTTAATCAGGCTATTGAGGCGATTGATAAGAATCCTAATGGCAGCGAATTTGGGGAAGCCTCTGTTGCCAATCATCAAAATCAAGCCTTCTTACAGGCTGCTGAAGCCTTGTATACAAAGATTCGTTTTTTGCCTATAGAACCTCCTGTGCGTTCGCTGGTGATCAGTTCAGTAGCGGCTCGCGATGGCAAAACGACGGTGGCACTCTATCTGGCACAATCGGCTGCTCGGATGGGACAACGCGTTTTATTGGTGGATGCCAACATGGCTTTCCCTCAACTCCATACCCGATTAGGTTTGCCTAACTTTGAAGGGCTAAGTGATGTGTTAGACCGCAACCTTGATCCAAATCAATTAATCCAACGGGTGCCCTATCAGAAAAATCTGTCACTACTCACTGCAGGACAAACTATGTCTGGTTCCAACAAGGCGTCAGCTTCGAATCAAATGAAGTATTTGATGGAACAACTACACAGTACATTTGATTTAGTAATTTATGACACGCCCTATCTCCAGGGACATGCGGATGCTAACTTTTTAACCGTCAATTCGGATGGACTATTAATGGTTGTAGGGATTGGTAAAACACAGCAATCCAGTCTGATCCAAAATTTGAAAGAGTTACAGGCCTCTCGCCTGCCCATATTAGGGTTAGTCTCGAACTTCTCGGGTGAAGACTCTAGTGCTGGAGCCGAGGAAGAGTATTTTGACGATGATTATTTTGATTCAGAAGAAATGGAAGATGAGTTTGAAATTTTTCGGGTCAGTTCTCGACAGTAGCCAGCAAAGGTATTCTGTCACTGTTAAGCTTTGTTCCTTATTGAGCTAGAAGTTGGCAGGTTCACCTAGATAAGGAAACACTAAGGGTAAGTCTCGCCCGGTGATGGGAGGCTTTTCATTTCTCATCAATAAGGCAAAATTACTGTGTTGTTCAGCTGGCTTATCTCTCTCATTAGCAACCTCTTGCTTGGGGGCGTGGCTGTGCTCATCCTCGTTCCGAGCATCGTCTTCTGTGTTGAATGTCTAGTGGGTGTTTCTGCTATCAGGCAAACAAAAATTGATGGTTGCGGGATTTTAGCTCAGCCACACTTCAAGATTCTTGTACCGGCACATAATGAAGCGGAAAATATCCAATCAACGATTGATGCACTGCTTGCACAAGTTTCACAAGCCCATCAGATCGTTGTTATTGCTGATAATTGTACGGATCAGACAGCAGCTATTGCGCATTCTTGTGGTGTTAGTGTTTTGGAACGCAATGATGCCAGCTATCGAGGCAAGGGGTATGCCTTAGATTTTGCGATGCAGCGTTTTCAGACTCATCCACCTGATGTGGTGATTATTATTGATGCAGATTGTCGGGTAACGCCAGGAACTGTAGGCCGATTAGCACAAAAAGCCCTTCAACAACAGCGCCCTATCCAAGCAACCTACCTTATGGAAGTGGGAGAGGAAGGGGGTATGACTGATTGCATCTCCACATTCGCTATTAAAGTGCGAAACTTAGTTCGGTCGGTCGGGATTACTCAGCTTGGTTATCCCTGCATCCTAGCGGGTTCAGGTATGGCCTTCCCCTGGGATATATTGCAGCAGGTTTCACTGGCTGGCAGTAAATGTGTGGATGATATGCAGCTGACGATCGATCTTGCGATCGCAGGTCATTCCCCTACCTATACAACAGCTGGCCGAGTGACAGGACGCTTGATGCAGAACCAGGCCGCTCAAAGTCAACGGTCTCGCTGGGAACATGGCCATCTAGAGGTAATTCTGACTCAGGTGCCCAAACTGATCTGGGAAGGATGGCGGCAGAAGCGGTTTGATTTAGTGATACTGGCCTTAGACTTATCCGTGCCGCCCCTGTCTCTGCTAGTGCTGTTATGGCTGTTCACGTTCAGCCTCTCTGGCTTGTTCTGGGGGCTGGGACTAGCCTCGTGGTTGCCCCTTATGGTGCTAGCCTTGGCGGGAAGTCTGTTGAGTCTGGCCTTGGGTGCAGCCTGGGTGAAAGTGGGACAGCAAGATCTACCTATATCGACTCTCTTATCTATTCCGGTCTATCTCCTCTGGAAATTGCCAATTTATTTCAAGTTTTTTGTCCAGCCTCAAACTCGATGGCTAAAAACTGAACGAGATGTTGAACCGGAACCGTCGAAGCAATAGACGTTTGCAATAATAATCAAGATCATGGCTTGTTCGCCGACCAGCGGCTGGATGACCTGCAGACGACGTTGCTGGAGTTGCTCAGAGGACCGAACCGCATGGTACAAGAAATGATTCAACAGACTACAACGTTACCAAACGAGCTAAAAAAATGCAGTGGACTCGGGATGGAGCCCACAATGTTTTGCAAATTAGAGGACTGGTTGAAAGCAACGAATAGTCAGATAGGTAGCAAGCTCTTGTCATAACTGCATTGAGAAGAGCAGCATGATTTATTAGATAGCTGTAGAATATTTACACTTTCATGGTGCGATACCATCATTCTTTCTTATAGCGTATTTGGACTACTCCCCCAACTAGTGGCTATGCCCCAACATTAGGCAATCAACTTTCTAATTTCTTAGTAGAAAATCCTATCTGTTTCAGCAAACGATTGATATGACGATCGCTTACTTGGACATCGTATTCATTCCTTAAGTGAGTATTGAGCCATCTAGCAGTCCATTTCTGAAAA
>JANQPU010000254.1 GCA_028285315.1 Acaryochloris sp. IP29b_bin.176 | reverse complement strand
CTGACGGCGATAATAGAGGGTATCAAAGGTCTCACTGAAGGTTTGCTGGCAGTGCGGGCAACGGTAACGTTGGCTGCCTTTACTGGTTTTACCGTGTTTATGGGTCTTTGCATGACCACATAGAGGACATTGCATCACAAGATAGGTTTAGCAAACCCACACTTTATTGATTCACGACCCATCATTGCCCGTGTACAGAACTTCGGCGAATGAGCGAATTATTCACAAAACGATGCAATATTGGTGCCCCGTATTTCCTCGCATCATGATTCTCAGTAGGGTAAAACGAGCCTCTGGCAACGAAACGGAAAAGAGGGCAGTCTGGATATGCGAGGGTTTACAGCCATCAATATATCGTTATGGCGCTTGCAACGCTTGATGATGCAATGGATGAACTACTAGCCAGAAAAAATAATGTGGACAAGTGAGTTGTCTAGCTTGATGGACAAAAAGCAGGTTGCTTCGCGTTTGCAGATTCAATAATTGACAGTAATAGAAGCTTGATCTCCATCTGCACAATGGTATGATGGAGAATCTGAGTAAATTAGTCTTTATTCCTGCATTGGAATTTATAAGATTTTCCCCAAAACATTGTATTCAAACAACCGGAGCATTTTTGACCTCATATGATCAAACTCAGACTCAAGCGATACGGCAAAAAAAGAGCTGCTAGCTATCGAATCGTGGCCATGAATAGCCGCGATCGCAGAGATGGTCGTCCCTTGGAAGAGTTGGGTTACTATAATCCCATCACCGATGAAACTCGCCTACATGTAGATGCGATCGCGAAGCGTCTCAAAGAAGGTGCACAACCGACCGATACGGTGCGTCGCATTTTAGAAAAAGCGAGTCTTTTAGAACCAGCCAAGGCTAAAGCCTAATCTTTTTGTACTGACTCATGCCCTCAACTTCTACCACTAAGACTGATTACTCAGTTCTGGTCCGCTTTCTTGTGGAACCTTTTCTCGAAGCCTCTGATACATTGAGCGTTGATTGCGAGGCAAACGCCAGTGGTAAAGTCTGGATTCGCTTGGCATTTTCAGGAACCGATAAGGGACGAGTTTTTGGCCGTGGGGGGCGTACTATTCAGGCCATTCGTACGGTTTTGGAAATGGCTGGTAAAGCAGCCAACCAATCAGTATATCTAGAAATATTCAACGAAAATGGTGGAGCAGACAAGCCCCCCCATCGTCCCAGAAAGCCTCCTCAAAAGCGGCGGCGTTGAGTAGGCACTTAGTTGGCAACTAAAATCACTAAAATCAGCCTTTTTGAGTTTTGTGTTGATTCTATTTAATCGATACAAGCGCTCAGCTTTCCATAGATTCATTCTTCCCTAATCATTTCAATAGTTATGGGACTGACGCTTCAGTTACCCAACCCAGAAAGCGCAATTGCCCTAGCAGGAGAGCAGCAGGGAAATTTGAAGTTGTTTACCCAGCAAACAGGGGCCCAACTTGTTTTGCGGGGACAAGAACTCCTCATTAGTGGAACGGAGAAGCAAACCAAACTCTGTCAGCAGCTCATCTATCTGCTAGAAGAGGCATGGCAGGCAGGCCAGCCCATTTCACCCGTGGACATTATGGCTGCTCGCCAGGTGCTAAATACCAAGCGCCAAGCGGAATGGCAAGATCTACAACAAGATATCCTAGCCACCACTCGCCGGGGAGAGCAAATCCGTGCTAAAACCTTGCGCCAGCGCCAATATATACAGGCCATTCGCAAATATACCTTGACATTTGGGATTGGCCCTGCCGGCACAGGGAAAACCTATTTGGCGGCAGTATTGGCTGTACAGGCGCTACTATCCAATGAGTATGAGCGCTTGATCCTCACCCGTCCAGCCATAGAAGCCGGAGAAAAGTTGGGATTTTTACCGGGTGATTTGCAGCAAAAAGTGAATCCCTATTTACGGCCCCTTTATGATGCCCTCTATGAGTTGATCGAGCCTGAGCGGATTGCTAGCTTAATGGAGCGAGGCATCATTGAAGTGGCTCCCCTCGCCTATATGCGGGGACGAACCTTGAATCGGGCCTTTATCATCCTGGATGAGGCTCAAAATACGACGCCAGCCCAAATGAAAATGATGTTGACTCGGCTCGGTAGAGATGCACGGATGGTAGTGACTGGTGATGTTACCCAAACCGATCTACCTGTCAGTCAAACTTCAGGCTTGGCCGTTGCCCAAAAAATTTTGCAATCAATAGAGGGTATTGCCTTTTGTTACCTAGGCAAAGGCGATATTGTTCGCCATCCTTTAGTGTCCAAAATTATTGATGCTTACGAGCATTATGAGTCTAAATAATAAACTCGTAATGCTTGTCAAAACGAAAACACTGCCAATCTTGTCGTCTAAGGATTAATCTTGCTGGGATTTTTGGGCTACGCACATCAAAGATAATGCAGCTTCAGAGGATAGTGGATCAATTCCAGATAATCGTTGCCCCCATCCATAGCGCCAGTGAGGAAACTTACCTCGAACGCCTTGCAGAATTTCTGCACCAACGGTTTGGTTGTGAGGAAACAAATGCACCTGAAATCCCATCGGCTGGAGCGTTTGTGTAAACAGTTGAGTGGTGACACCATCACCAGGGTGATGATGGATTTCAGTTTTCAAAGCAGTTAGTCTTTCAACAGACTCAATGTGCAGACTTCTGAGAAAGAATTTGTAAATTGGCAACCGCATTTTGTATAAAAGAAGAGCCAGCCCTTTATAGCTCCATGCCGAATATTGTGGGTCATGATCTACGATTAGGAGTCCGCCAGGTTTAACCAGACGAGCAGCCTCAGCTAAAACCATCGGCATATCTTCACAATGATGAAGGGTCGCATTTAAGGCAACGATATCCGCAAACTCAGAGACAAAGGGAAGCTGGTGAGCATCGGCCAAAACAGGGATATACCCGATCTGGGCTGCCATTTTGAGGGCACCTTCAGCAACATCTACTCCAATCATGGAGTGTGGAGAACCGCCAATCGATGCATAGAGATTTCCAGGTCCGCAACCAATATCAACCACTACTTTATTATCCCAGTGCCCCATGACGGACAGCCATCGTTCGCGAAAGGCTGAATCTCGATGACAAGCATCAAAGTAACCCTTGGCCCATTCCGGGTGACTAAAATAAACACTGTTAGCTTCAATTGCGTGACTAGGTTGAATCAAAGCAGCCCAAATTCCATCACTGTTTTTTGTTACAGCTGCATGAGCACTGAAAAAGGGAAAATCTATTGAGGAAGACACTGCACTCAAAACCATGGCTTTACGCTATTTGCGCTCCCTAGAAGTTAGTTAAATTGGATTGCGGAGAAGAAGTAAAAATCGACAATAATGATATAAGCCGAAGGAAAGATTCTGTAATTAATTGGTTGCTTTGAAGGGAATTTATGGTTTAGTTCTACTCATTTAAGCGTGAGGTGAGAGGTAGATATGTGATCTAGGTCACATTTGCAGATATGTTCTTTATCTAGTATTTCTAGACCTATTACTAACAAGGCTTTACAAGGCTTTTCTGACATATCTTAGAGCGAAAGATAGACATGTTGAGGACCTTATGAATATCAGCTAGGTAATATGTAGATGATTTTCCTAAGCGTAAATATGCATGAGTTCAAAGTAGTTGAAAGACATCAGCTTTTTGAGGTAAGAAGATCGAGTTTTTTGTGCTGACTTATACAAAAAAATGTATGTAAATATGATTTTCTCAACCGTAATCGTTGGAGATATGGCACTTCATGGGGAACCTACCTAGTGGTATCAAGGGATTCAGGGTAGTGTGGATTGAAATGGTCTAAAAAATAGCAGCAAGTGCAAAGACACCTCTGGTCATTGAGGAGTCGGAGCTTTAGAATGTCATATTTCTGAAGTACAATTAGCTGTTAATCCACCGCTGGTAAAGCTTTTGGACTGCCCGTGTAACAGATTCCCGAAATTGTGACGTGTCAGTGTTGCTGGGATCGAGCTGTTGCAGCTGAGTTAAAAATTTTGCTTCTTCTTGTGCAACTTCACCATCACTATAGATGAGGCCACTCAAGTCTTCTAAGAGCTGTTGATAAGCTGCTGATTTGGGTTTTTCCCCTAAATAATCTTCTACCCAGGCATAGCATTCTTCTTTGGAAACAGAACGTAATCCGTAGAGCCAGGGCCGTAGTTCTGGATCTTCTGCCACTCCTTTATCATGGGCAATTTTACGCAGATAGACTTGCTCTGCTTGTTGGACAGTTCCATCTAGCCAAGCTACACCAATTAAGATCTTTAGGAGTTTAACAACATTGGAGGGTTGAGACATGGGTAGAGTCCTCATGTATAGATCGCGATGAAGAAGGCTTAGTTTTAGAAAAGCAGTTTGTTGGAATTATGTCTATCCATTAAAGGAACAATGCCGTATCAGAACAACAGGTGAAAACAGGTAGTGGGGACTGTTAGGTGCCTATGGAGACTGAAATATGGTCCTGGAGAACAGCGCTCCAGCCTTGATAGATCGGATTTAGCAATATAGTGATTTTGAGAGACTATAGGTTTAAAGCATGGATGATGTCTCTGATCAGATTGCAGGTGTGGATGAGGTGGGTAGAGGTGCGCTGTTTGGTCCTGTGGTTGCGGCTGCAGTGATTCTCTCCAATACAGCTACACAGCAATTAGTTCACCAAGGGATGACAGATAGTAAGAAACTATCGCCGCAGCGTCGATTGGTGTTGGTGGATCAAATCCGAGAAATGGCGACGGGGTTTAGGGTTGGTATGGCTTCGGTTTATGAGATCGATCGCCACAATATTTTGCAGGCAAGTTTACTGGCCATGCGACGGTCGGTGCTGGGGCTACCGGTTGCTCCTCAACTTTGTTTAGTGGATGGGAATCAACGGATTCCTGACTTACCCATGCTGCAAAAAACGGTGATTAAGGGAGATCAGTCTGAACCTGCGATCGCAGCCGCAAGTATCCTTGCTAAAGTCTGGCGTGATCAGCTGATCGTTCGTCTAGCCCGGCGCTATCCCGGATATGGCTTAGTATCCAATAAAGGCTACGGCAGCGCCAAACATCGACAAGCCTTACAAGAACTCGGACCGACCCGCCAACATCGTTTATCTTTTGCCCCTTGTCAGGTCAGTCTGCTCAAGAATTAAGGATCTAGGGGTTCTGAGCTTTGGAGCCATTTTTGGTATAGATCCGGTCTGCGATCGCGTGTCCGTTTCAGCTGCTGTTCCTGTCGCCACTGCTCAATGAGGGCATGATTTCCAGACCGCAAGACAGGAGGCACCTGCCACCCCCTAAACTCAGCAGGACGAGTATATTGCGGATAGTCTAGCAACTCAGCTTCAAAACTTTCTTTTTTAAGAGATTCAACCTTACCCACCGTTCCAGGACGCAAACGAATCACCCCATTTAAAAGGGCTAATGCCGGGATTTCACCACAGGTCAGCACAAAATCTCCCAGAGACAGCTCTTGGGTGACTAAATGTTCGGCAACTCGTTCATCGACCCCTTCGTAATGGCCGCAAATCATCACCAGCTGATCATAGTTAATTGCCAGATCATGGAAGAGAGACTGCTCCATCCGCCGCCCTTGGGGGGTAAACAGCACAATCTGGCGACGGGGCAAACAGGGCAAAGATTCCACGGCAGCAAAAATGGGTTCCGGTTTCATTAACATGCCTACTCCACCGCCATAAACCTCGTCATCCACCCGATGGTGTTTATCAGTCGTGAAATCGCGAGGATTAGTGAGATAGACCTCAGCCACCTCATTGGCAAGGGCTTTCCCCAACAGACTGGTGTTGAGAGGTGAGGTAAAAAACTCTGGAAATAAGGTGAGGATATCGAAACGCACTTTAGGAAGTTCCTGATTTGCTGAGGCTAAGCCACTAGACGATACGTGACCAATCACAAAATCAATGGGGTGAAGGCATTATGTCGGTAGAGATAATTTTAGGTATGAAATAGGGGGGATTCATTAAGCCGTAATCATTGAACCAATCCCTGAATCGGTGAAAATCTCTAAGAGCAAGGCATGGGGGACACGACCATCAATAATATGGGCTGCTTGGACTCCCTGGGCTAAGGAGCGGATGCAGCAGGTCACTTTGGGAATCATGCCCCCTGCAACAACATTTTCTTCGATGAGATGACGGGCCTGGCGGATATCCAATTTGTGAATCAGAGAAGCAGGGTCTTGATAGTCTTTCAAAATCCCTGGAGTATCCGTCAGCAGAATGAGCTTCTCTGCATCTAGCGCGGCGGCTAGCTCTCCAGCGACCGTATCGGCGTTAATGTTATACGCTTGCCCTTCCTCATCAGTAGCCACACTGGACACGATGGGAATGTGCCCCCCGTCTAAAAGGTTATTGATGAGTTGGGGATTAACCGTAGCCACCTCTCCCACAAATCCAATTCCTGATTCCCCTTGAGGACGAGCCATTAGTAACTTTCCATCCTTGCCACACACGCCAACAGCCGAGCCCCCGGCTTGGTTAATCAGAGAAACCAGTTCTTTGTTTACTCGCCCCACTAAAACCATCTCGACAACATCCATCGTCGGAGCATCTGTCACTCGCAAACCATTCATAAACTGAGGTTCAATCCCTAGCTTTTCTAGCCATAGGTTAATTTCAGGACCGCCACCATGAACTAAGACGGGGCGCAGGCCCACACAGGCCATAAACACTACATCTCGAATCACTGTAGATTTGAGGACGCTATCTTTCATCGCCGCGCCGCCATACTTAACAACAACCGTGCGTCCAGCGAAGGATTGGATGTAGGGAAGCGCTTCACTGAGTACTTGGACGCGATCGCTAGCATTAAACATGCGGTTTAGGGACGAAAAGAACAAAGCGCAAACCATTCAATAGCAACGGTTTACCTATAGACAGCAGTGTAGCTCGTAATGGCAATTGCAAGTTAGTCAACTGTTTGAACTATCCAATCAGCCGTTATACCAATCCTTGACCTGGACAAGTTGCATCGAGATCGGCACTAAGTAGTGAACTTTTTAGTGCGTTTGAACGACTCATAAGTATTAATCAAACAAAAATTACTTTTCAAGCATAAAATACAATCTTCTAGTCAGACTTTGTCTTTTCTGGTGAGCCACCGAGTCTGTTTATGTCTTGCTTGACAATTATCTTAACGCAATATTTTAAGCATAAACCTACAGAGTTATCTTGCTATTCCTGTCTATACATGAATACTGTTTCCTCAATATTCAGCTCGTTTTATGAGTGAATGTCATATTTAGTGAGTTGCATTACTTAATATTTTTTGGTTATAATCATGTCATAAAAAGTGTTTTTATACTAAAAAATTTAAAATTAAAATCTATTATCATATCATTTTTATTCTTAAAATTAATAAGATATAATTATCTTTTTTTTTGACTTAAGGAATGCTTAGAGAAGCCAGAGAATTCTCTCAGAAAAGCTACTGTAAGTACAGTGTTTAGTAGCTGTAGGCCCAATCATTCCTGACTAAGCAAGCTAAAAGCCGATAAAGAATTCATGAGTGTCCTTTATTCTTTTGCTTGTTTTCCAAATATTTGAAGCATTGTGATGAACTGCTTCCTGGATATTTGAAATAACCCACTCAGGAATGATCGCCTATTTTGTTGGTGTGCAACCCCGATTGCTTTGATCTCTAAAAAATTTAGTCACTTTAGTGAGGTTTAACATGAAAGCTCAACGCCTTCTACCCCTTTGCTCTGTTCTTTTCTTAAGTCTATCTGCTGCTCCTGCATTTGCAGGTTCTGCTAGTGTCTCCAACAGCTTCTCTATTCGTGATATCTATGGTGGTCGTTCTAAAACAGAAGTAAAAATTCGCGAACTATATGTTGGAGTGCGTGCAGCTGGTTCAGATGCTAAGAAAGTGTCTGTAGGCTATACCAAGACCAATGATGGCAGTACCACAACTAACTATCAGGAAGAAACGAAACCAAAGTATTGTGGTTGGCGCAAGTGTGGTGAAGTAACCACGGGTTCTTCAAGCACAACCAATAATGCACTGTTTGAAGAAGTGGATGTTTCTGCTGCAACTTCTTCTAGTTGGGCCCGAGAGTATGGCGTTTTTGGTAAGAAAACAAAAATTGATGTCAAGGAGACTTATAACTTTAATGGCATCGACAAGACCCACACTGTTGGTTCTAGCTTCAGCTTCTAAAGCAAGCTCTCTGCTTCATATCTAAGCCAACCATACGAGGGGCAGCCTAGCTGCTGCCCCTTTGCTCAGCTCAGGAGAATCAATCATGCGTTATCGTCTTGGGCTGTTGAGTTCATCGGTTGTGGGATTGTTGACATTGTCGGCTGGTTCAGCCTTAGCCCAAACGACAAATAACATTACAGTTCCCAACAACTCCCAATCAACAGCTAACCCTGAAGTCGTCCTTGATCAACAGGGCTCATTAGTTAACACTCAGGTAAACCATACAACTTTAGGAAGAAGTGTTGTAGGAAACGGAATTGCCGACTGTACAAGCAATGGCATTAGCCTCTCTGCCTATGGCAGTGGTGTTGGACCATTTGATACAGGTACGATTGGCGGTGCCATTACATATACCCATTCCTTTGGTATGGATACCTGTAAACAATATGCGAAAAACCAGTTGGGAAAATCCAAATTAGAAACTTGTTTTTTGTTAATTAGTAACTATTCCAAAATGGTTAAAGCAGGAATAGATGTTAGCTATACCGCTTTAATGGAAGTTGCTAATGTTGACTGTCCACCCGTGACTGTTCGCCAAGCGGCTATTCCTCAATCTTCCCCTTCAGCATCTGCTACTACTGCGCCCACGCAGGCCTCTGCACAAAAGCAGCCTACTCCCAATGCCCGTGAGTATGGAGATGGTCAACAGCAGCAGAACACTCAAGCTCAGACAACACCACAACCAGACCCACAACTCAATACAGCTTTACCCAATCCGGCTCCAGAGTTACCGACTACCCAACAGTTAGAACCAAAACGGTTACCTGCTAAAGAGTTACTGTGATGTTGATTGGACTGATAATACTGTGTGTTGCCTACTTTATTTGCTAGCGGTGTAGCACCCCCGTATGCCTTGGCTGGATGAAGCTGTCGAAAGCGATTTTAAGCTAAGTTCAATAGGAGTTTGCTATTGATTCTGGGATTGATATTGTCCTCAACACCAAGGCTAGTAAGAGTCTAGAGTTGAGCAAATTGATCTTGCGTATCCTTAGTTCTTAGCTAGAGCAAGGAAAGTGTTTGGGGTATTACGAACCTACATGATTTTGTCAGGAATTCGGAAGGTACGATTGATGCAACTGAAATCTATACTTTACTGTGCTGTTGCATATACAGTTTTCAGTACATCCCCTTGTTATGCACAGATAATCCATTCGATTACGTTTCAAAACGCATCTAGTGGTCGGTATGAAAGAGAGGTTAGTGGGCAACAAACCCAGGATGATCAGTCTATTGGCGTTTCTCTGAATACCTCTGAAAACCGAAGAAAGACCCATTCTTCCTCTAGCAGTAATGGGATAACTCAAGAACGAGAGTATACCTATATCAACTCAGCCATGAGTCAGGCAATAGAGAGAGGCCACATAAGAAGGACCGTGAATACCCATCATTTTGAAACCTATGACTACTCTGACTTTGCGACACACCATTCTGTAGATCTTAGTTTTTAGTAGTTTGGATTAGAAATTTAGATAGCATCACCAAACGCGGGCTGATTAGCCTAGCTATCTATGGTTTGTGCCAAGCGTGCTGAATGTATTTTTGCTGGTATGGAAGGCCACTGTTCTGCCCCATCGGTATTGTCTGGAATCACTACTCTAGAGTAGTTGTTGCTAGGAGATTGGAATATGAAATCTGCAATATTATTAACAACAGTCATCACTGGGCTTAGTGTTCTTCCAGCCAAGGCCCAAACCCCATTTATTTTTGGGCTACCGACCAGCCAAGATGTGCCAGTGATTGTCTTTTCACACTTTACTCAGCCTTACCCCAACTACTATCCTGGACCAGGATTCTACCAATATAGTCATTATTTTCGGGCTAGTGAGCAACATCTAGATTTTGAAAAATATGACTACCTCCTCAGTGAGGATTTGGTATACGACTTTCCCATAGTGGGTAACTTTAAGTACAAGTAATTCTTGGACAGTCATACCTCAAATACTCCTCCAATAGAAGTTTTCAATAATCTGGCATATATATAGATGGTACTACCGCTGAGGAAGGACGAAATTGGCTTATCATTTCTAAACTTGATGGTTTGTCTAAAATCTATATAGGAATCTGAAAAGTTCGTTTCATAGAACAATGCAGGCTTCCAGTCGTTACACTAAATAAGTGGATAGCATCTTGTGGAAGATGACTCCGCTTTCTAGACGGTGTATAGATTGTGACGACAGAAGGATCTTAAGCATATGAAAGCATTTGTAGCTGGAGCAACGGGTCAAACGGGTCGCCGCATTGTTGCCCAATTGGTTGAGCGGGGAATTCCCGTTCGAGCTTTAGTTCGTGATATTGACAGAGCTAAAGCCATACTGCCCGAAGCTGCTGAGTTAGTGGTGGGAGATGTGCTGAATGCAAGTACGTTAGAAGCTGCGATCTCAGACTGCACAGTCCTCCTCTGCGCAACAGGAGCCGCCCCTGGCTTTAACCCTTTCGCTCCCCTACAGATCGATTATTTAGGAACGAAGAACTTAGTAGATGTCGCCAAGACCAAAAACATCGAGCATTTCGTTCTGGTTTCCTCTCTTTGTACCTCCAAGCTCCTGCATCCGTTGAACCTATTTTTCTTGGTGTTGGTTTGGAAAAAACAAGCCGAACAATATATTCAAAATAGCGGGTTGACCTACACCATCGTTCGTCCTGGTGGCCTGAAGAATGAAGATAACGATAACTCTGTTGTTATGTCTGCCCCCGATACGTTGTTTGAAGGCAGTATCCCCCGTGCCAAAGTTGCAGAGGTTTGTATTGAGGCCCTAACGACCCCGTCCTCTCACAATAAGATTGTTGAAATTGTTGCCCCACCCGAAGCCTTGGATCGGTCAATCCCTGACTTATTTGCTAGTGTTTAAGTGAATATATTGGCTGAGTCTAGATTCTAGTTGAAAGTGATTCAGATCTAAGCGATACCTACTTGATTCAGTAGATCTGAGCTTCTGTCGTTCTTAAGGAGTTCATTTTTGGCGTCTAGTTCATCTTCAAAACAGGTAAAACCCCTTCACCGCATGGGTTGGCGCTTAGGCGTTTCATTAATCCTACTCATGGGGCTGGGGGCTTTATTGATCTTACCTAAGTTTGATCCTAAAAGTTGGACTTGGCCGACAACGGAACCCGGTAAAATTGCTCCCCTTGCCATGTCTGGGGGCAATCCCTATGTACGGGCATTAATGCGGACAATTTCTGCTAGCGAATCCAATGATGCCAGCCCCTATACCCTGCTGTATGGTGGCAGCCATGTGGAAGATCTGCGGCAGCACCCCGATCGCTGCATTCCTATTCGGTGGGGCCCCAACCAAGGGCTGTGTACAACAGCGGCAGGGCGTTATCAATTTATCACCACAACCTGGTTAGAAACGGCAGAAAAGTACCATCCTGCTCCAACTGGAGAATGGTTGTGGCGACGCTATAGTTTTGCACCTGAATACCAGGATCGCGTGGTCTATGCCTGGTTAGATGATGTCAATTACTGGGGGACTGACATTCCACAACTCTTGGAAGAAGGGAAGCTACAAACCGTCCTCAAACGGCTTTCGGGAACTTGGACGAGCCTAGGCTATGGGATTGAGAGTAATAAGATGACCCCTCACTTGATGCATATCTACGAACGGATGCTGGCGGAAGAAATTGCCTTAGCCAACGGTGTACCCGCCAATTATTTACCCACCGTTGCCAATCAATCCGTGAGGATGACTCGTTAGGTTCTCTCTAGCCGATCCCACAAGGATTGATAGAGGCTATCAGGCACCTTAGCTCTCAAGACTTTAGCGAGCCGATTTTTCTTTTGAGCAGCCTTGAGGCAATCTGCCTGGGGACAGAGATAGGCAGAGCGTCCCATCCCCTGATCAAGCTGAATGTGATGATCGGGATAGACACGGACAATTCGCCAAAACTCAGATTTTGGGGCAACGTGACGACAACTAATACATCGGCGATAGTTGGGCTGCATGAATCAGATTACAGTCTTGAAGAGTAGCTATAGCTAGCTTACGCCTTAAACTATGGGGAGACCTAGGATCTGACTTTTCCCAACCCATGTTGAATATTGTCCAAACTCTAGCCCAAGAGCTATCCATTTCCGCACAGCGGATTCAAAATGCCTTGGATTTGTTTGCTGAAGGGGCAACGATTCCCTTTGTGGCTCGCTATCGGAAAGAACGGACCGGGCAAATGGACGAGACTCAACTGCGACAGCTATCAGAACGATTTACCTATCTGAGCGAACTGGAAGAGCGCAAAGCTACGATTCTAGAGTCCATTGCCCAACAGAATAAGCTAACGGAGTCTCTGAAGGCCAAAATTGAAGCTTGCTTGCTGAAAACAGAACTAGAAGATCTGTATCTGCCTTATCGTCCCAAACGCCGAACCCGAGCCACCATCGCTAAAGAAAAAGGCTTAGAGCCTTTAGCCCAATGGATTCAAGCCCTCAATAAACCCACGGCGTCACTAAATCAGGCGTTAACGACAGAAGCTGCCCGCTATATCAGCAAAGAGGTTGCCACCGCGGAAGATGCGTTGCAAGGGGCCTCCGATATTTTGGCGGAAGGGATTGCCGATCAGGCCGACATCCGCTCCCATCTGAAAAATCGATTCTTCCAAGTTGGTGAATTTGTCTCTCAGGTGAAATCCAAATACCCGGAAGGGAGCACCAAGTTTGAGATGTACCGGAGCTACCAAGCCCGAGCTAAGAGTATTCCCGCCCACAACTTGCTAGCTCTCTATCGGGGGGAGTCAGAAGGCATTCTCAAAGTGGAACTAACCATTGATGAAGAACGAATCTTAGGCGACATTGAAGAACGAGTAATTCGCTCCAAAATTCCAACGGTGCGAGACTTTTACCGAGAAGTGGTGAAAGACGCCTATACCCGCTTAATTAAACCCT
This sequence comes from Acaryochloris sp. IP29b_bin.176, assembly GCA_028285315.1. Taxonomy (GTDB): domain Bacteria; phylum Cyanobacteriota; class Cyanobacteriia; order Thermosynechococcales; family Thermosynechococcaceae; genus Acaryochloris. The sequence continues at coordinate 2,864 of JANQPU010000254.1, read as the reverse complement.
CAGTGGTGAAGGAAGTTCGCGCTACTTGCAAAACCGAGGCCGATCGCGAGTCGATTCAAACTTTCGCCACCAATTTACGCGAGTTACTGCTTTCCAGTCCGGCAGGCATGAAGCCTACCTTGGGTATTGATCCAGGTTTTCGGACAGGCTGTAAAGTCGTTGCCCTGGACCATACCGGGAAATTTCTGGAATATCAGGCCATTTTTCCCCACCAGGCCGCGAGTCAGCGAGAACACGCGGCCAAAACCGTTGCTCGATTAATTCAGACCTACAATATCGACCTAATTGCCATCGGCAACGGCACCGCAGGCCGAGAGACTGATGCGTTTGTGGCTGAAGTCCTCAAGACCATAGATCGCAAGCCCATTAAGGTGATGGTGAATGAATCGGGAGCCTCGATTTATTCTGCCAGTGAGATTGCCATTGCTGAATTCCCCGACTTAGATATCACCGTACGCGGGGCGATCAGCATTGCCCGCCGTCTTCAAGATCCCCTGGCAGAACTGGTCAAAATTGATCCGAAATCGATTGGAGTGGGACAGTATCAGCATGATGTGGATCAAAAGCTGCTGAAGCAAAAGCTAGAAGAGACGGTGGAAAGCTGCGTGAACTACGTGGGTGTTGATTTGAATACGGCCTCTAAGGAACTGCTGACGTTTGTGTCGGGGATTACGAGTGCGATCGCAAACAATATCATCACCTATCGCAATCAAAATGGGGCTTTCAAAAATCGTCAGCAGCTCTTGAAAGTCGCCAAGCTAGGCCCTAAAGCTTTTGAGCAAGCTGCAGGGTTCTTGCGAATTCGGACGGGCGACAATCCTTTAGACAATACCGCCGTCCATCCCGAAAGCTACAGTGTGGTCAAAGCGATCAGTACTGATCTGAATTTACCTCTTAGCCAAATCGCGGAGATTCCCGCTCGCCTTAAGCCTAGTGATCTGACAACCTATGTAACTGAGGCCATTGGCGAGCCCACCCTCAAAGACATCATGGCGGAATTGGAAAAACCAGGTCGTGATCCACGAGCTGAATTCAAATACGCCACTTTCAAAGAAGGCATCACTGAACTGACGGATCTCAAACCAGATATGGAGTTAGAAGGGATTGTCACGAATGTCACTAACTTTGGTGCATTTGTTGATGTTGGGGTGCATCAAGATGGTCTAGTGCATATTTCTCAGATGGCAGACCAATTTGTTAAAGACCCTAAACAGATCGTTAAAGTTGGACAAGTCGTTAAGGTACGGGTTTTGGAAGTCAATCAAAAACTGAAGCGAATTGGCCTATCGATGCGCTCTACACCCCAAAGAACTCACCGTTAGAATATACCTCGCAGTTCAACAATGAGTTAGTGAAAGCGGAACGGCAGTTCCGCTCACCACAATGCCACCACTAGCGGGAATATCCACTACCAACCGACTGGGCCGTCCCATCGCTTCTCCTTGACGAATGACAATCTGATTGGGCACAGATATTAACTGAGCATCCCGCAGGTACCCTCCCAAAGCAGCAGCAGCAGCCCCTGTTGCTGGGTCTTCCACTACACCACCGACTGGAAACGGATTGCGAGAGTGAAAAATGCCAGAAGTTTCTCGCCAAATCAGCTGTAACGTTAATAGACCATCCTGTTGCATTAGTACTTTGAGCTGTCCAAAATCATAGTCAAGATTAGCCAACCGCTTGGCTTGAGAGACTGCCAAGACTAAATGCCATACACCTGCATAGGCCCGAGCAGGTGGGATAGACAGATCCAACTCATCCTGTTGCCAACTCAGGGCAGATAAAACATCAGTAACTAAAGTATCAGAGGCCAAGGTATGGGTGGGCTCTACGGAAGTTAAAGATGCCTGCCATTGACCATCTTTGATACTGACATTTACAGGGACTTGCCCTATGGTCGTTGCTAGTTTATACGTTCCCTCTCCACTCAATTCACCTAGGGCAACCCCAGTCCCAACTGTGGCATGTCCACAAAAGGGAACCTCTACTTCTGGACTGTAATAGCGAACCGTCCGCTCAAAACCAATTTGTGGAGCCACGAATGCCGTTTCAGAGAAGCCAACTTCAGCCGCGATTCGCTGCATAGTTTCCGGGGTTGGTAGCGTATCGCCAATCCAAACCCCTGCAGGGTTACCCCCATTTGGATCAGTTGTAAAAGCAGAAAGCAGGTGCAGTGAGGAGTCAGTCATGGGTTTGAATCTACCGGGCAATAGCAGATAATCATTTAAGGAGGGACAAGTAAGCAAGCCACTAGTAGTGGGGAGAATGACGAGAGAGGACTAGCCCATCTGAGCCAACATTTTGGCAAATCGGTCGAGGGGCCAAGCTTTACGCTCCGAGACTTGACCATCGCCTAACTCTACAATTCGATCTTTCCCTTCCAAAGTTTGAGCGATATCAACGGAGTAGAAAGGGGTATCAATCCGTTGAGTCACGGTTTCAACAATGGCAGGCACTTCAGAAGTGGGCGAACAAGCAGTACCATTCATCACGAAATATCTCAGTTCTGATTGGGGTTGAAAATGCTCTACTTTGCGGACAGCAACGCCCCCTTCAAGCTCTCCACGATACTGTTCAATCAGTTCGATAATTTTTACCGCTTGTTCTGGGGTGTTGGCAATTGATCCTTGAGCATCAGTGTTGGATTTCACAAAGTCTTTGATAAAGTAAGCATTCCAATTCAGATTTGAGATTTGTTGCAGATAATTTGAATCTGTTTCCAGAAACACTGTTTCAGAGGTGAGATCAGCGCAGGCTGAATACCACTGGGCTCAATAGCTGTTTCAGGGAGGTTGTTCCATTCAAGTTGAAGAGGGTAATGTTAGGTAAAAATTTTCCTCCACTAGAATGATGCTAACGCTTTC
>JANQPU010000253.1 GCA_028285315.1 Acaryochloris sp. IP29b_bin.176 | reverse complement strand
CTGACGGCGATAATAGAGGGTATCAAAGGTCTCACTGAAGGTTTGCTGGCAGTGCGGGCAACGGTAACGTTGGCTGCCTTTACTGGTTTTACCGTGTTTGTGGGTCTTTGCATGACCACATAGAGGACATTGCATCACAAGATAGGAAAACTCAACTCACTATAGGTTTAGCAAACCCACACTTTATTGATTCACGACCATCGATTCTGGCTGCCCAACCCCCATCAAGCGGAACAGTTCAAGCGCCCGTTAAACATATCGGTTGGTGGTGGATTGGGAGAGTCCCCAAAGTGAATCAACTGCCTCATTTTTAAGAAATGTTTAATCTTGATCTCATAATTTGATATGATTCTCCACGAATCCTTTGGGTTGGGCCTCTATGCGTTCTCTGCTTCCGATTCCGAAACGCTTTCGGATCTTGATTACTCTAACAGGACAACGTTCCATCAAATTTTCTATGAGTCCCATCCCCATCATTTTGGGGTTGTCTATTGTTACAATTCCTGCAGTATGGGCTGGTAAAGCGTTCCATACATTACAACAAAGTCACGATCAGCTATCAGAATCTGCTGCTGAGGTGATTGAAGAGCTAGAAGTTTTAGACGAAGAAGTCGAGAAACTCCGTCAACGAGCTGGATTGTCCAAAGAAGAGCGTCAGCAAATCAATGTGGAGGCCAAAGGCGGTAAAGGCGGCGTTGCCGTTGTTTTAGATGCAGAACAGCAGCTGCAATTTGCGAAATCGCGCCTACCTGCATTGACATCACGCCTGAAACAACAAGTACAGCCAGCCTTAGAAAAAACCCTACAAGCAGAAGAAGCACGTGACGCGGCTCTTCCTCAGGGTAAACCGACCAAAGGCCATAGCCCTATCTCGTCTGATTTTGGGTTGCGCCCAGGCCCCTTTGGCGGTAGCCCAGAAATCCACGACGGTATAGATTTATTAGGAGAGTATGGTGCTCCCATTTACGCTACAGCCAATGGCAAGATTGAGCGAGCTGAATACTCGGGAGGCTATGGGTATCACGTCGTGGTTCAGCATGGGTATGGTTACCAAACCCTTTATGCTCATCTTTCCAAGTTAGCGGTGAGTCCCAACACCTCCGTTAAACGAGGACAGTTGCTAGGCTTTATGGGTAGTACCGGTCGGTCAACTGGAACTCACTTACATTACTCAATTTACCGCCATAAAAAACCGATTGACCCTAAACCTTATATGGTCTCTAAGCAGCTAAAGCCCTTAGTATTTGCACCTTAAGAGAGCGGGCTGACGAGCGTTTTCAATGCTTTATTGACGTAGGAGCCAATATTTTTGACTAAGGTGGCGATGTGATCTGGCTCATTGGGGATTCTTGCCATTAAGTCATGGTATTCATCCAGTAGATCATGCTCTATCTCCGAAACCACCTCATCTGCAATCAATAAATTACCCATTGCAGCCAGTAGTTTGAGCCGCTCCTCTTGGCTGGTGTGTTTTAAAAACTCAACTATCCAGCGCTCAGTTTGTTGAGGCGACACAGGCGCTTTCAATAGGGCCTGCAGCTCAGTATCCTGCGTGAGGTGATAGCGGGCTAACACTTTTTTGAGATGGGTGATCTCAGGTTCACTGAGCGTATGGTCTACCCAAGCTGAACCAATCAAAATTTGGAGAGTTAGGCGTTGATGGTCAGTGTCCATATAGCATGCATAATAACTATTTTCATCATGACCTGAGCAGACGGACAACACAACCCATCGTCAACAGGTAGCAAGACACGAAATTATTGTCATGAGTTTGGCTACTTGGGTCGCTTCAGACCTAAGGCAATTGGAGAGCGTTAGCGATGAAGTTTTTGATTGAGCACTAACCCTAAGAAGGGTAGATCATTAATGAGATAGCGTTTCCATAATCGTCTGGGTTCGCTCATTAGGCGAAATAGCCACTCCACACCCAGCGTGCTGACCAGTTTAGGGGCCCGTTGTTGAGTTCCCGCTTCAAAGTCTAAGGTGCCACCAATGGCAAAGATAATCTTGACTGAATCTGCGAGCTGTTGACGGTAGCGATAAATCCATCGTTCTTGTTTGGGCGAACCGACCCCAATAGCTAGAACGGTAGCGCCAGAACGATGTATGCGCTCCACAATAGCCATAGATTCTTCTGGGTTTTCATCAAAACCGTACGGGGGGGAGTAAGCTCCCACCACGATATCGCGCCCCACGCACGTGTTGATATTTTGTTGAGCTTGAGCGGCAACTCCGGGGGCCGCTCCCAACAGAAAAATTGTGATGTCTGGATTATCTTTATGGTGGGTGTAGAAGGCAGGAAATAGATCTGACCCTGAGATTTTTTCTTTGATCGGTGAGCCTAAAAAATGCGATGAGAAATAGAGGATTTGGCTGTCACAAACTTTATAGTCAGCAATATTGTAAGCTGCACGAAACTCCTGATCCTGCTTGAGGTTCATAAGATGATCAACGTTAGGAGTAAAGACGATACCCGATTTTAGTTCTTTCAGTAGCTCGTCTTGGGTCATATTATCAATGGGGACGCCTAAAATCTCGACTTTGCTGGTCAGCCAAGGATGATCACTGGGAGGCTTGAAATGGTATCCTTGAGCAGAATTAAAGCTGAGATCGATCAAATGGCGCGAGGTGGAGTAAGCGTCTACCGATGTTGCGATCGCAGGCTGCCCCAATGAGGTGCTGGCTTCAATGATGGCTTTGGCAAGCCGGGTTGGACGTGAGTCTTGCCTGAGGTTACGAATCAAAGATGAATCCAGTTTAACTGCATCAATCCCTAACTTCTCCCACTGTAGGAAGGTGAGATGTCGGTTGGCAAAATTGTCCAATGTTACGGAGCACCCTAGCTCTTTCAGATCTCGGATTAATGCGACTGAATCCTGAAAACTTTTAGCAAGGCTAGCTTCAGAAATCTCAAAGTGAAGTTGGTGAGGTTGGACACTATGATGGGCCAAAAGATCGTAAATGTCTTCAGCGATCAAACGATCCTCAACAATCCGCTTTGAAAGATTGATAGAGAGCTTCAGATGCGAGTGCTGCTGCAATTGGGCAATGGCCTGTCCTGTGACGTAGCGATCTAACCATTGCTCAGCATCAGCACCCCTGATCATCGGCATAAACGCTTTAGGCCGGTGCAGTAAACCTTGGGTATCCCGCCACCTTAAAAGAACTTCATTTTGCAGAACGTTACCGGAAGAAACGTCATAGACCGGTTGATACCACAACTCAAACCCATGAGGATTAATCGCAAGTTGCGGAGAAGGCAGGATAGTTTGAGGCTTGGCCAGCATAGGATGACGGGAGAGATAAGCTATCGAAAGATGGGTAAGCGGCTAGCAATCACTAAATATTTAACAAAAGATAGACGATAAAATTTTCCCCAAACAATTAAGTGTTAGTCCACTCTGGGGTTAACAGTTTTCCCTCACTAGCGATTATTCTAACTATCTTAAATATCAGGACGCTTGCGTATTTTTACGTATAATGCCCCGCAGATCAGTTAATCTTTGAAAAAATAGCATCATGGACACCAGAAACAAGTTAACAAGATGCTACTGAACTGCAAACAATTTCTAAACACTTGAAATTATTCACGTGAGTTTGGGTATAATAGCTCGAATATATAGAGCTATTAGTTCTTGTATCATTGATATTCCTAAAACTTTATTGGTATTCTTTGATACAAGATTTACTCTTTTATAACACCAAAATAGGCATAAATCATTAATTTATCTTGAGTTATTGAGATCTATTTTTTGAGGAAAGCCATAACATTTCACAAAAAAATAAGCGATGTTTTCCTGTAAAAGAAGATAAATATTGGTATTTTATCTGCTTCATGAAGCTCAGGATAGTCGTCACCCAAGCAAGCGTAACTTTAGGCTGCCCAGGAACCAAAAATTGAGCCACATGTTACCTTCACGACAAAATATTCATACTCATTTCTGAAATCCTTACTAGCCTTGCTGCCCGCTGTTGAGTCTCAGTGTCTCAAATGGATGCATCTGTTAAAGGACAGGCTCCCCAGCCATTGTTTTTGATCTCCCATACAATACTCAGCCGTATTCATAGGACTCGTTAATCCTGTCTGTCCTGAAGCGAGCCCTTCCTAAAGTCTGCGTAGATAGACTGGCGGAATTGCAGAAGATTTCGCCAGTCCATCAAGCTGTCTTGATGATAGATTGAGAGCGAATGGATATCTAAGGTATTGACGTAAGCGACTACCTCATCTGCAAGATCGGGATGTAGATAGAGCGCTAGGGATTGGAGTAGAGAACGGAACTGATATGCTTGTTGAGGGTGACTCAGTTGTTGACAGATGTCTGCTTTGAGTAATCCCCATATTGTTTGACTGAATTCAAGACTGGGAGGTGGACCCAAGAGGGTTAAATCCTTTAGAACCCCTTTCCAGCTAGTGGATTGAGACTGCAAGTTGTTGAGCCAGCTCTCTAACTGAGCCTCGATGTGTTGAGCTGGCAGCAGATCAAATATTAATTTGGTCTCGATCAAAGCTGCTGGTTCTGGCTGTTGTAGCCAATAGTGGAGCAAAGCTTTGGCCCAAACAGCATTGGCTTGTTTTTGGGTGGCTAACGTCCATCCTTGTATAAGGGCAGCGCTGTGTTGATGGTTATGGGCGACTTCGATCAGGGATGGTGGATCGTCTGACCATACCCCTAAAGGAACAGCTGCAACGATTTGCATGAGAAGGCTGGCACGCTTTCCCAATTTGCCTGATAGGGGTTCTAAGCCCTCATCTTTCCAAGAGCCATCATCTTTGGGAAGTTGAATGGTGACGGTGTCGCCCTCAAACTGAATGTAAGTTTGCACTCGTTCAGTCATGCGTTGACAGTATTGTGATTCCGGTAAATGCGCGAGAAGATCACCTGCGCAAGTGCGGACATCCTGAGTGCGATCGCATAAGGCTACTTCCAGAAAGGGTTCATCAGCCAAGCTGAGGCGAGTTTTTAGCGCTGCTACAAAAATAGCTCTATCTTTTGCTTTTTCTTGCTTCCAGGTGGCAGCTAACATCTCCCTGGCCGCACGAGGATTAAGACTTCTAAAAGTTTTCAACAGATCGACCCGCAGGGTGTGATCAGAAGTTTTCCACAGGTTTTCCACAGCCTCTTGATCGATTTCCCCAGTGTCGGTTTGTGGCAATATCTGGCCCGCTGCGTAGGCCCAAGCCGAATTGTGCCGTGCTAACCAGCGTCCCCGCTCACCGATGACCGCTTGGATGCTCGGGCGTAACTCAGTTTTTCTTCGCCCTTTTTCCAATAAAGTCGGTAGCGTTTCTGCGGGGATGTGCTGATGAGCTTGAGCCATCAAGCGTAATAGCTCAGATAAGACCTCTTTATATTCACCACTGAGAATCGTTTGTAGATGCTGATGGGTTTGGTCACTGCATAGAGATACTCTTTCAGGCGGACAGAGGTCGGGGAGCTGTCCCTCATTGGGCAAGGGACATTGTCCTGCTTGTTGATAGCTCGCCAAAATACCAGCGGATTGCAGGAGCGTTGCTTCTAGATCCGATGGAACTTGGTTCAGCAATGCTTGTAACTGCCCCTCACTTGTCGGCAGTTGAGGGGTTTGGCGGTCGGTGCCGATTAAGGCATTCGCAACTAATGTTTCCCAAGGAGTTTGTTGGGGCATCATGATCTCCTAGCAGGGGACAAAGCGGTTGTCAGCCCAGAGGCTGAGAGGCAAGAGGGTGTGACCATCCCATTCACCAAAGAGCATGACTGGATGCCCACCACTTAATGCCAGAAGAGACCAGGCGTCAAATCCTTTCCTTAACGGCAACTGATGCCCGCCAGTATCAGCAACCCTCCATCCTTGATCACTCCAGTAGGGGATGGCCGTTGCCAACAGCAGCGGGAATTGCTCGAGCCAAGGATTCTGGGCCATCGCTTTCCCGTAGTAGGTGATGGCTTCTGAGATGGAAGCTGAGCCTATGGTAGGAGACATGAGGTCGACTCCTGGCTGTCGCGCCTTGACTAACGCCCGCAGGGGATAAAGACCGGGATAGAACACTAACTCTGCCACAACGTTGGTACCTGGTAGCAAACTAGTGTCAAGGGGTTGATTCTGATAGCCAAAATTGAGGATTAACGCCGGGCGTTGATGGGTGGTTCCCCATAGCCAAACACGCTGGATATTCAAATTGTCTTCTGTGATGATCCGTTTGCCCAATACGGACCAAGTATCTGCTAAGACGAGTAGTGATTGGCCTGGATCTGGAGCCAGGAGATTCTCTTGCTTTTGAGCCCAACCGATTTGCGATCGCACTTCTGCTTGTACCGCCTCCGGTAAGGTTGCCAACCGTTGATATCCTTGCACAAGCAGATAGAGTTTGCCTAACTCAGCCAAGAGTTGGGGAGGCCAATTGCCACCCGTGTGAGGTAGGCTAGCCATCTCTCTCAGACGACGAGCTAGCCCTGGCGCTTGGGCATCCACCATACGAGCAGCTGCATTCTCCCAAAAACTGTAGGGCTGGGTTTGGACGGTTGCCAATCCTTGGCGCATCAAATCTCGTAACCACTGATCGAGATCTACAAGACCTGCACTGATCCTGGCTTCCCGTTGAGCAATGCGTTTGGCTTGGGCATCTGGATCGGCGATAGCGGCTTTGGTTTTGGATTGTTTGCGTGATGCAGTTTGCGATCGCTTCTCTAACCACTCCTGCACCCAGTCTGGTGGAGCCGCTAGAGAAAATAAATCCACCTGGGTAGCCAACAGCAAAAATAGGGCCAGAGAATGCTTACAGGGGAACTTCCGACTGGGACAGCTACAGCGAAAGGCTGGCTCACTCAGGTCAATTTGGGTGCGGTAAGGCTTCTTGCCGCTCCCACGACATTCTCCCCAGATTGCCTGTCCATTTGTTCCCAAAGTTTGCCATTTACTGGCAGTTGCCAAACTTTTACCGTTTTTGGTGGATTTATCGTCAGGAGACAGAGCTAAGACTTGCTCAACTGTCCATGTCATAGTCATGATGATGGCGAAATCAGGGAGTGTGACAACCTTATACAATTACCGAATTAGGTCAGGGCAACGGCTATCGCCCCGAGGATGTTTCTCTACAATCTACAGAGAATCTGCCACAATTTCTGAACAATTAGGAATATCTGAATTATCATGGATGAGCTAGTCTGATGGACATGGGCGTTAGGGTCATAACGCCTATATAATATCTAGGCACGCTGGTGTAGCTCAGTTGGTAGAGCAGCTGATTTGTAATCAGCCGGTCGCAAGTTCGAGTCTTGTCACCAGCTTCTTAAAATCAAACCTTTACATAGTC
>JANQPU010000225.1 GCA_028285315.1 Acaryochloris sp. IP29b_bin.176 | reverse complement strand
CCAGAGTGCTCGCCAGAAATTGTCCCGCCACTATCAACAGATGAATCCCATGAATGAGTCCTCGTAGTGTCGCTAATCTTAACTTACAGAGTACTTATGATGACAAAATCATCTGACAAGTGTGATAATGTAAGTTATATTGGACCGGCTTAGGTTTTCGGGGGATCATTCCATGGCATTCACACAATTCCATCAGCCCATCTCATCCCCTCCTTGGGATGTCTCACTTCGCCCGCGCAAGAGCAGAGTCCACCGCTACGAGTACTCTGCCTTGTCCAGCGATTTTTGCATAGAAACTGCTCCCGATCAGTCTGGTTTTTTCATGACCTCTTGTAAAGCTGGTGTCCAGAAAGGTGATCTCGTCCATATCAGCGATGTTGATGGATTTTCTGAGTATCGAGTTGATGAAATAGACTTTTACAGCAATCCATCTGATATGTGGATTGCCAAGCTGCGCATGATATAGTCAGCGATTTTCATAGGGTACGCTGATATCGCTACGGTCAAAAATACGTTCGCCAAACCCCGATTAAAGACCCTTGAATTTCAACTTGCGTAGCCAATACCTTAATGGGCTGGTATTTTAGGTTGGCTGCTTCGAGGGTGACCTTATTTCTGTCTAAATGGAACCGCTTCAGAGTAGTTCCTTCTCCCTCGACTCTAGCTGCAACAATGGTTCCATTTTTTATTGTTTTTGGTTCTTGAACCTGTCGCATAATCACAATGTCACCGTCTGTAATGTGAGCATCAATCATGCTGTCGCCGTTGACCCTGAGAGCATAAGATTTGGGTGGCAGTTGTTTGGGACCCAACTCTAGAGAATCTACCACTTCAACAAATGGCTCGATCAATCCGCCTGCTGCGATCGCACCCAGTATCGGAATCTGCTCAACTTCTGCTTGCATAAGGTCGGGGTGGACAATCCGCAAAGTACGAGCTTGTCCGATTTCCCAGTCAACGTAACCTTTTTTACGTAAGTGATCCAGGCGACTCTGAACTGGGGCCGGAGATTTCAGTTTCATGGCCTGCATCATTTGCCGAATAGAAGGAGCATGTTGGTGTTGTTCAATATATTGAACTAACCAATCAAATAATTCTTGCTGAGCTTTTGATAAAGGTTCCACAGTCGATCCGGCCCAATAAACGTCAAGTCAATATATCTTGCGACAGAGCCCCTATACCTTGATGTAGATAGACATCAGTGCAAGGAGAATACTGACGTAAAACACCTGTACTACTTGAGTATACAGACAAGTCGTATGACTCGACAAATTTTGGCGCTCAAACTTCAAGGATTCAGAACTATTATCCAAGCAACCGCGTTGATCTTCCTAACCATTGCTTTGGACTGGCACTCTCTCTAACCAAAGATAAATTCAAACTGGATTTCCAAGCAATTCCGTCATCTATGGTTTAGGTTACACCTAATCTTCGACACCAATTCTCTGGGTCATAGTTGGTTAATATGGATGATAAAAAACGGGTCGGCATTCTTACCAGTGGTGGAGATTGTGCGGGTCTCAATCCGACTATTCGGGCAGTGGTTCTCCGAGCTGTCGAGCGTTATGGTTGGGACGTCATTGGGATTCGGCAAGCCACCCATGGATTATTGAAAGATCCACCAGAAGCAGTGGTTCTCAAGCCCCAGCAGATGAGCCCGTTGCTAACGGCTGGGGGGACGATGCTAGGCACTACGAATAAGGGGAATCCCTTTGCTTTTCCTATGCCGGATGGCACCATTGCAGATCGCTCTGAAGATATTATTGCGGGGTACCGCAAGTTAGGGTTGGATGCTCTGATTGGCATTGGTGGGGATGGTAGTATTGCTATCTTGCGGAAGCTTGCTCAACAAGGCAATTGGAACCTGGTCGGGATTCCCAAAACCATTGATAACGATGTGGGTGTGACAGAACGATCCATTGGGTTCGACACAGCCGTTAATATTGCTACGGAAGCCCTAGATCGCTTGCAATTTACAGCAGCTAGCCATAGCCGTGTCATCATCTTGGAAGTGATGGGCCGAGATGCCGGCCATATCGCTATCAGTGCAGGCATTGCGGGGGGAGCTGATATTATCCTCATTCCCGAAATTCCCTATACCATCGATAACGTTTGCGCCAAAATTAAGGAACGTCAGAGTCAAGGCAAAAACTATTCTCTAATTGTAGTTGCAGAGGCCGTACGTACGGAGGGAGGTGCCCCTTTAACCCACACCGATGGACTAGGCGAATGCCGTCTGGGCGGAATTGGCCAGTATTTGTCGGAACAAATTTGTAATCGTCATGTTGCAGAAACGCGCGTTACTGTTTTGGGTCATATCCAGCGAGGTGGTATACCGTCGCCTTCCGATCGATTAATTGGGGCTGCGTTTGGGGTTGCAGCGGTTGATCTAATTGCCGACGGCCATTTTGATCAGATGGTGACTTGGCAACATCGCCAGGTCTTGAGTGTGCCCATTTTGGATGCGATCGCCCACTATCGAGCTGTTAATCCCACCGGAACCCTCGTTAAAACAGCCCGAGGCTTAGGCATCTACCTCGGTGACTAGGAAGAACTAGCATCAGCCACCTTGAGATTTAATGCTCCCAGTTTTCAGGTATAAGGTTGCTCATTATCGCTAGGACACTGCTGCCAAGATTTGATCGTCAATCGAAAAATCAACCTCGGTTTGATCTCTTCCTCTAGCAAGATAGTCATTTTGGAACGAATCTTTCAGACCGCTCACCAAATCATATTGCGGTTGCCAGTTGAGATCTTGGCAAGCCTTGTGAATATCAGCGAAGAAGTGCTGTAAACGCATGGGAAAGGCTTTCCGTTTCCCAAAGTCAAATTGGGCGGGATCATAATGCACCAACGTTAAGTCATCAGGCGACTGACCTGCAGCTCGGGCACAAGCTTTCGCAATCCCATCGAAGGTGACATAGTGATTGCCACTGACGTTGTAGATCTGGCCAATCGCCTGAGCATTGCCTAATACCGCAGCCATCGCTTGAGCTAAGTCTTGGACATGGCCCAGTTGGGTAATATGTTGGCCATTACCAGGAATCGGAATCGGACGCTGGCGAACAATACGGTCAAAAAACCAAGCTTCAACGTCATTGTAGTTTTTGGGGCCATAAATATAGGTGGGGCGAATTGAAGTAAAGGGCAAACCTTGGACTGCTAGATCTGCCTCTGCTTCTGCTTTACCCAGATGGCGGCTTTTGGGGTCTGTCGGATCCTCTTCTCGATGGGGCATTTGATCGGATTTTAGATAGACTCCTGCTGAACTCATATAGATAAAATGTTGAACCCGGTCCTTAAAAAGCGTTGCCAAGGGCTGAGTATCAGACAGCTTCCGACCGTTGTTATCAAAAATGGCATCAAATTGCTCATGGGCCAAGTTAGCTTGTAGCTGTTCAGCATCCGTGCGATCACCCTGGATTTGGGCTAAACCTGCCACGGCAGGGGGATGATTTCCCCGATTGAATAAGACCACTTCATGGCCTTGATCCACCAAGATCTGGCTCAGGTAAACCCCAATGAAACGGGTCCCTCCCATCATTAATATGCGCATGATCTGCAAATCCCTTTGGTGATGAGCTGCTCTATGTTGAACAATATCAGCATGTGCGAAGAAGGCTCAAAAAGCTGCCATCCTTAAGGTTAAACCCCATGCTTAATGAATTATTTCAATTGATTTCTGTGAACAGTCTACAGTCTCATGGACCTCGTTTGAGACGAAAAAGAGACTCCCTTATGTCATTTCACCCAGATCTCGCTATAGTAGGTCCAGCATATTCCTTGGTTAGTTTATTTTTAGAGCGATGGCACGTCATTCGATTTCTACTCCAAACCCTCTGAGGAAAAAGCTCTTATGCTCGACCCTGCTACTATGTGGGCTAGCCATGGTAAACGGGGTAACTCGCAACAGAGTGCTGGCCCAATCAGCAACGCCTACACCCCTATCGTCAGTCCCTACAAAAACTCAACCCGACCCATCAACCGCTCCTGCGCAAGATCCACCATCAACGTCTTCTTCAGGTAAGTCTACAGAACAGGCCCCTGACCCAATTCGTACGCCTGATCCTCGAAAGGTAACGACACCGCCAACGAACTCTGAATCCTCTACGCCCCCAACAGAGAAAACAGAAACTCAGCCTGTTCAAACTCAATCCCCTAAGCCCCAGTCTGCTCCAGCTAAAGCAGCGCCCAAGTCTACACCACAGCCCTCACCCACAGCCCAGCCCACTAAAACCAAACCCGTTGCCCAACCCACTCCGACGCCTAATACTCCTAAACCTGCTCAAACAACGCAGCCCGCTAAACCCAAAACCACAGCAAAGCCAGTTAAGGAACAACAGCAAGCGATTGTTCATTTGCGCCAAGGTGTTGAGAAATACGGGAAGGGGGATTTCAAAGGAGCGGTTCAAGATTATAACAAAGCAATTCAGCTCAATGAAAATTACGCCCTAGCCTATGTGAACCGAGGGTATGCCCATACGGTATTGGGAAATAATCAGGCTGCGATCGCAGACTATACCAAGGTCATTCAACTCAACCCTGCCAAAATTGACTTAACCAAGATTTATTTGAATCGAGGTTTGGCCTTTGCTGCAGCTCAAAATTACCGGGCGGCACTCAACGACTACAATCAAGTTTTGCAGCGGGATGCTAAGAATCCAGAAGCATATCTCAATCGAGGACGAGCGCATGCCGCCATGGGCAACCATATCGCTGCCATTCAGGATTATGGACAAGTGATTAAATTGGAGCCCAAGTCCACTTTGGCCTACTTTAATCGAGGTGTTGCCCATACCAACATTGGAGATAATGCAACGGCACTGGCAGATTATTCTACTGCCCTTCAATTAGATCCCAAATACGCAGCGGCTTTATACAATCGTGGTCTCGTACATTTAAACCAGGGCAATTCCCAGGAGGCCATTGCGGATTTTACGGCCTCTATCCAAATGGATGCAAAGTATGCGGCAGCCTATAAAAACCGAGGCACTGCTCATTTGAAAGCAGGTGATCCTGAATCTGCGATCAAGGACTTTACCCAGGCGATTACCTTCAATGCGGAAGATGTTCTAGCCTACTACAATCGGGGTATCGCCCATAGTGCAGCGGGGCAAAACGACGCTGCGATCGCAGACTATACGCAAGTTTTGACACTAGATCCCAAATTTGCAGCGGCCTATACAAACCGAGGCAATCTCTATGCTGCTCAAGGCGATCAAGAGGCAGCTTTGCAGGATTATTCTCAAGCCATTACCGCTAATCCCGAGAATGCAACAGCCTACAACAACCGGGCACTGGTCCATTCAGGGTTAAGGCAGTGGGAAGAAGCCTTAGCAGACTATCAACAAGCGGCTCAAATTTATCAAGGACAGGGAGCCAGCCAAGATTATGAGCGATTACAACCCCTGATTAACGAGCTAAAGACACGAGTTGAGCGACAAACAGACAAACCCTAGCGACATCCCTTTCCCTCTCTACTGAGCGTGAAAAAATCGTTGCTGTTTTGCGATTGAAGCGGATCATCCCCTTTCGAGTGCTCCCGCAATTCTGTAAGCTGTTGGGGTATGCCCATCGTTACCGCTGCACGTAACAGCGACTTGATTTTATGTCTGTCTCCAGCCCTACCCGTGTTATTCGGATTGGTTCCCGTAAAAGTCAACTGGCTCTAGTGCAGACGCACTGGGTACAGGCACAACTGCAAAAACATTTTCCAGAGTGCGAATTTGAAGTGTGCACTATGTCGACGCAAGGTGACAATATCCTTGATGTTGCCCTCGCCAAAATTGGAGATAAGGGATTATTTACCAAGGAACTAGAAGTGTCGATGCTTCGCAAAGAAACAGATTTAGCGGTGCATTCTCTCAAGGATCTACCCACCAACTTACCAGAAGGACTTTGTCTGGGTGCGGTGACAGAACGGGTCGATCCAGCAGATGCCTTAGTCGTGCATGAGAATTTCAAAGACTATCAACTGAACACCTTACCGGATGGGTCTGTTATTGGCACATCTTCCCTGCGGCGGCTGGCTCAGCTGCGCCACCATTATCCCCATTTAGAATTCAAGGATATTCGCGGCAATTTAAATACGCGCCTACAAAAGCTAGATGCTGGCGACTATGATGGCATTATTTTGGCCGTTGCTGGGTTGCAGCGATTGGGTTTTGGGGATCGGATTCACCAGGTTATTCCGGCAGAAATTTCATTGCATGCGGTAGGGCAAGGTGCGTTAGGAATTGAATGCCGTGAAGGAGATGAAGAAATCATGTCCTTTATCAAAGCTTTAGAGCATGAACATTCTGCTCACCGTTGTACGGCTGAGCGAGCCTTTCTCCATGAACTGGAGGGGGGCTGTCAAGTTCCGATTGGTGTTAATACAACCCTTAGTGAAGGGCAATTGACCTTGATTGGTATGGTTGCCAGTTTGGATGGCAAACGGCTGATTAAGGATGAGGTGGCGGGATCCACCAGTAGTGCCACTCAATTAGGCGTCGACCTAGCCCATAAGCTGCGAGAGCAAGGGGCCCAAGAAATTTTAGAAGAAATTTTTGCTGCGGCCCGCCCCTCCGATCTCTGATAGTCTGATGGCACCCACTTTACGGGTCCAGCTTACTTGCATCTGGGCACCCCCATTTCTCAGAGGATGACGAGGGAAAGTCTTGGCGCGATTGAGTAGGACCCTTTAGCGGCTGATGATACTGTTCTGAAAGGAGTGACAGGATGTCCCATCCCAAAGCGTTATGTCTGGGAGAAGTCCTGTTCGACTGTCTCGCTGATCAGCCAGGCCGAGAATTAGAGACTGTCGAATCCTGGACTTCTTATCCAGGTGGAGCCCCCGCGAATGTCGCCTGTGCATTAGTCAAGTTAGGGACATCTGCAGGCTTCATCGGCTGCGTTGGTGAAGATGCACCAGGGACTCAACTGGTTGAGCTACTTCAGCAAACCCACGTGAATATTGAGGGCATCCAGATCACTGCCCAAGCGCCGACTCGACAAGTTTATGTTACCCGTACCCTAGAAGGCGATCGCACTTTTGCGGGATTTGGAGACTACGACTCATCTGCGTTTGCAGATACCCAATTACAGGCAGATCAGTTGCCTACAGACCTGTTTGCCAGTGCAGAATTTTTAATTCTGGGAACTTTGGAGCTAGCCTATCCACAGTCAGCGGCTGCCGTCCGCCAAGCCATCCATCTAGCTCAACAGCATCAGGTGCAAATCTTGATGGATGTCAACTGGCGACCTGTGTTTTGGACCGATCCAGATGCAGCACGCCAGATCATTTTGCAGATACTTCCCAGTGCAAACTATTTGAAATTGGCTGAAGAAGAAGCCCTATGGTTATGGAACAGCGACAATCCTCAAGAGATTGCGGATCGGCTACCCATGACTCAGGGCATTATTATTACTGCGGGTGCCAAAGGATGTACCTATTGCTTCCAAGATATTGGTGGAACATGTCCCGGCTTCACCGTTGAGGTGCAAGATACTACTGGGGCGGGGGATGCCTTTGTGGCTGGTTTTATCCACCAACTGGGGAGCAGCGGC
This sequence comes from Acaryochloris sp. IP29b_bin.176, assembly GCA_028285315.1. Taxonomy (GTDB): domain Bacteria; phylum Cyanobacteriota; class Cyanobacteriia; order Thermosynechococcales; family Thermosynechococcaceae; genus Acaryochloris. Next base: position 17,280 of record JANQPU010000225.1, on the reverse strand, counting down.
CATCCCACAACGTTCCAGTCTGCACAGGCTATGATGACTTATGCCAGTGCGGTGGGTGCTCTGACAACCACTCAAGCGGGTGCGATCGCAGCTCAGCCTAACGCAGATGAGGTTGCAACTTTTCTGCAAGCCCAACGCTAAATGCGCCATCCAAACGGAGACCGATCAATGTCAACCACTGGGACTATGCCTCCATCTCCAAAATCAGCCCAGATTGCTGATATTGCAATCAATCATCCCTGGCCAACGGGATATATTTTTCAAAGTCCTGGCAATCAGTTTAGTTATCAAGTGATTGGTCCTTGCTGTCGCCTCTTTGATCGAGACAAGCTACCCTGGCCCTGTTGTCGATTACAGTGGCGAGGGAAAGAACCCAGTTGGCGGCGCATTGGGCGGCGCTTGATAGCTGATTTATCTGCTAAGCGCTACCCGTCTTACTGTGTTGAACTAGTGGGATATCATGGGGCAACGCCCTTAGTGACCACGCTCTATACTCATCGTCTGTCGTCCACACAGCAACAATGGTGGTATTCCAAACATCAATCGACTCAGACTGAACAACCCCCTACTACTTAGATTGGGCAGATTTAGCCTGTTTAATTTGTTTCTGAACTTGGCTATGTTTGCGAAATTTCTCTTCTTTTTCGTATAGCGTTGCAGCTTGTTCTAAATCTTGAATCGCTGCAGTTGGATTCCCAAAGGCTAAATGACTTTCACCCCGCTTTTGGAATGCCAGGGCATGGCTTGGATTTTGCTCGATGACTTTAGAAAAATCCGCAATGGCTGCTTCTAGTTGCTGACTCTCGTACAAGGCTATACCCCGATAAAGGTAGGCAAACAGATTATCAGGAGCAATCTGTAAGGCGGCAGTATAATCTGCGATCGCAGACTCATACTCCTCTAACTGCCGATAGGCATTGGCTCGATTGTAAAGTGCATAGGCATTCAGCTTATACGCTTGTAACGCCTGACTGTAAGCCTCCACTGCCCCTTTGTAATCGGCTTGAGCATAGCGATCATCTCCCAAACGTACCGTTTCAGTCACTGACGGCTGCGAGGATGGCTGAGATGTTTTGGTATCAACATTAGGTGAATTGTTGGTATTGGACCGTACTTGCTCCCCAACAGCAGGAGATGATATTGCTGGCAAAGATTGTGCTCGCAAAGCTCTTGAGCCTATAGCAACAGTACCCAGTACTGCTAGAGAAAGGGGTACAATTCGTAGACTTTGCCTATTTTGGACAATAAAGTTAGCCAAATTCTTCATAGACACTCCTGAGGTAACACAAAAATGCTGACTAGAAACTCAAATGCCTCATCACTAGAACGACAGCCATCTTGAACAGGTAACCTATCAATACTGAGCCCTAAAGGACATGCTTAGATTGAAGGTTAGAGCGCTACCTGTCAACTTTTCTGCCCTAATCAATTCAGAATAGCTGAACGGACCTCACACTAATGCTTATCCCGATGGAATTAAGCATAGCTTTGTTTCAACCCTAAGCCAATTAAAAAATCAGTTATGACTAGATATCTCTGTTTATCAGAAGGATATCAAAGCATCCCTATGAACCTCAGTTATATCTGTATCTTCAACCTATATAAAAACTCCTAATAGCCCAACAAAGTTAAGTGTTGAGACTATGTAGGAGCGCTAGTCTCTTAAGACTTAGTACTTGTAACTCTCTGACTTGAAGGGTCCTTGCACAGGAACATTAATATACTTGGCCTGTTCAGGAGTGAGCTGCGTAATCACACCACCAAAGCCTTCTACCATATACCGGGCGACTTCTTCATCTAGCTGCTTTGGCAGCACGTCCACAGTGACGGATGAAGCCTTTTGATCGGCGGGTAAGTCAGCAAACTTCCGTTCAAACAAAAACATTTGTGCTAAGACTTGGTTGGCAAAGGACCCATCCATAATTCGTGAGGGATGACCGGTTGCATTACCCAAATTCACCAAGCGGCCTTCCGACAGCAAGATTAAAAAGTCTTGCGGATCATCACTCCGATACACCTGATGAACCTGAGGTTTAACCTCTTCCCAACGCCAGGTTTTGCGCATGTAAGCCGTATCGATTTCATTGTCGAAATGACCAATGTTGCAAACTACCGCTCCTTGCTTCAAAGAAATCAGCATATTGGCATCGCAAACATTAAAATTGCCTGTAGTGGTTACCACTAAATCAGTGTTGACCAACAGGTCTTTATTAATGGAGTTGAGCGTACCGTCATTCTGACCATTGATGTAGGGCGAAACCACTTCAAAGCCATCCATACAAGCCTGCATCGCACAAATCGGATCCGCCTCAGTCACTTTGACAATCATGCCTTCTTGCCGCAAAGAAGCAGCAGACCCCTTACCCACATCTCCATAGCCAATTACCAGAGCCTTCTTGCCAGACATTAGGTGATCCGTGCCTCGCTTAATAGCATCGTTCAGACTATGGCGACACCCATACTTGTTATCATTTTTGGACTTTGTCACCGAGTCATTGACATTAATGGCGGGAACTTTTAATTCTCCCTTTTCCAACATTTCCAGTAAGCGATGTACCCCAGTCGTGGTTTCTTCGGTAACACCATGAATATGGTCGAGCATCTCAGGATATTTTTCATGGATATGGCCCGTTAAGTCACCGCCATCATCCAAAATCATGTTTGCATCCCAAAGCTTGCCTTCAGATGTGCGGCAAGTCTGCTCAATACACCAGATGTATTCTTCTTCAGTTTCGCCCTTCCAGGCAAATACGGGGATTCCTGCTGCTGCAATGGCTGCTGCGGCATGATCTTGCGTTGAAAAGATATTACAAGAAGACCAACGAACTTCAGCCCCTAACTCACAAAGCGTCTCGATCAAGACAGCAGTCTGAATGGTCATATGAATACAGCCAATGATTTTAGCCCCTTGCAACGGCTTGCTGTCACGATATTTAGCGCGAATGGCCATTAAGGCTGGCATTTCACCCTCAGCAATGGCCATTTCCTTACGCCCCCAATCCGCTAGGGAAATATCCGCAACTTTGTAATCTCGGGTCAGTACTTGTGGGCTCATGTGATCCTTCTCAACGACGGGTGTACTCATTTGATTCTTTGTTAATTATAGTGAGGCATTTCTATGGGTTTGGTGGAGAATCAATGAATGTCCACGTCATCTGCCATCTTAAATAAGCTGTAAGAGACTACTGACAAATTTCATAGATTCAGTTTCCAAAGATATCATTTAGCGTCAATGTTCTCTGGTAATTGTTCTTGGGTAATTGTTCCTGCTTGTAAGGGCCTTTTGCTGTATTCTTTGCGTAATCGCTTACCATGCATGAGGTTGCTCACATTTTTTATGGCACGCCTGTCATCAGAACTCCAGCGCACATTTCTAGAGAATGAACATACTCCTCATGTTACTTTGCAAGAACTGCTAACGCTTGCAGAAGAGCGGGTTTTTGGCTTCCTTTTTGTTTTGCTAGCTCTTCCTTCGGCTCTTCCTGTGCCTGCACCCGGATATTCTGTTCCCTTCGGAATCATGATTTTTCTGCTTGCTATTCAGTTAGTGGCTGGGTTTAAGCAACCTTGGTTTCCACACCGATTTTCCAATCATCCCGTTGCACTCTCAACGGTACAGGGTATTCTGAAAAAAGCGCTACCTTGGTTATGTCGCATTGAAGCAGTTACCCGACCTCGTCTTTTACCGATTTGCACAAGTGTACTGGGGCAGACTGTAATCGGCTGCATACTGGCACTGATGGGGATTTCAATGATGATACCAATCCCAGGAACTAATACTGTGCCAGCCATTGGCGTCTTTGTAACGGGCTTTGGTTTACTAGAAGATGATGGTGCAATTAGTTTGGGTGGGTTAGTTATCAGTTTATTTGGAGCGGCCATTACCCTCTCAATCCTAGTTGCACTCATTTGGGGAGGGAGTAGTTTAATAGAGTTGATCAAAGGATATTTGTAGAAGCGCCCCGTGATATGGATGGTAGTCTTTAAAAGTGCAGACTATAGTCCATTGATAGAATAGTTGGTTGTCTGTGGTCAAAACCCTTATTTAGGGTTATCTAGTACTGAAAAGACTCCTAAACAACTATTTTTTCTAGTAATAGCCAAGAATATGAATGATGTAAGCATAAACTAAGGTTGCATCACTCGTTATGGATCGATGTTCACTGCCTGAACATCGATCGCTACTTGTATAAGGAGTAGTATAAGCAGTTGGGTTTGTGGGCATTCTATATAGAGTCCCCTCCTACGATAAAGACTAAAATCTAGCTTCATATAAAAACTAGGGTTTCATAGGAGAAAAGTTGTTAGTGGATCTATCCATTTACCTTTTGCGATTCCCTATTTCGCCCTAGCAATAAGGGTTTATGATGTCCACGACATATTGTTAACATGTCCAAAATTCTTGTCATTGAAGATCAAGATGACATTCGTAGTATCATTTGCGAAATACTGACTGCTGAGAGCTTTAATGTGATCGAAGCAGAAGATGGCCATATCGGTGTTTTATTGGCCCAGGAAGAAATGCCGAATTTAGTGATCTGTGACATTATGATGCCCGAGTTTGATGGCTATAGCGTCATGACTCAGCTTCGTCAAAATCCCTATTTGCAGTCTGTCCCTTTTATCTTTCTGACTGCAAAAGCAAGTAAGACAGATCTGAGACTAGGGATGGAATTGGGGGCTAACGATTACCTAACAAAACCCTTTACAAGAGATGAGTTATTAGGGGCAGTGAATGCTCAGATAGAGAAAATATCAACTCATGAACATGTTCATCAAGCGGCTTGGAGGGATCATTGCTGTGAGCTAATTCAGTCCCTCCCCACAGACATACATGATCCCCTGCAACGAATGCTTGATCTCGCGCAATCATATCAAGACGATGATAACTACACAATTCCTGCTCATACTGCCCAAATTTTGCATGAAATTAAAAGTACAGGGGATTTGTTATACCAACGGTTACAAAATACTTTTGTTTATCAAGAGTTAGCAGATACAGAGAGAGATCCCCAACGTCTACGAATCTTGAGGAATTATCCAGGCGTCAGTCCTACGAAACCAGTGATTACAGAGATTGCTCGTTCGTTGGCACAGCGCTGTAAGCGAATAGCTGATTTAAAATTAGAATTAGAAGAGGCTAAGGTCCAACTAGCGCAGCCAAAATTGGAAAAATTAATAGAAGAAATTGTTAAAAATGCGTTCTCCTATTCATCTTCAGGGACTCCCGTTAGCCTCAAGAGTATCTCTTATAGTCAAACATTCCTATTCAAAATTACTAATCAGGGTAAGGGACTAAGCCCAGATCAAATTGCACAGCTAGGGGCCCATATGCAATTTGATCATTCTTCTTATCTACATAAATGTGTTGGGCTGGGGTTGATTATTTCAAAGCTCATTGCCGAGTTGCATGGTGGTGAATTACAGGTCGAAAGTGAGCCTAATCAACTAACAACCATTTCAATTTTCTTGCCGTTGGCCTAAACTTCTTATTTCTCTTTTAAACACAAAAGACGTTAGATTGTTAATTGTAATCTTCCAGGCTAAGCATGCTGCTAATTATTGCTGGTTCTAAGGAATTATTAGGTAGTGCAAAATATGCTGTAAGGTCCCTGTATATGTTGTAAAAATACGATCGAGGAAGAAGGATCAGTTTCATGAATAGGGAACTATGAAATTAGGGTAGAAGGCGCAGATCATAAGTTGGGTGATTTCGTGGGGCAATATACAAACCACTGGAGCGAGGTATTTGGAGCTTATGAATTAAATATTCATGAGTTGCTGGAAAAAGTTGTGCATGAAACCCATACAGCTATATTAATCGTTGAGGCTGGGGGTGAAGGGGCAAAGGGACCTAAGATTCTGTATGCCAATAAAGCGTATTATCAATTAGTCCCTAATCCAGTGAACGAGCAGTTAGAGTCCCCTCACTTTCTGTATGATTATTTACTGCCTGACGATGTAGACACTCTAACTAATATTCTCTCCAATTTATCTGTACAGGAAGAAGCTTGGGCAAATTTTTTCGTAAAGGCTGACCAGACTGAGCGGTTCGTTCGATTTCGGATCATGCCCTTGTCTGATATGAATCACTGTTTCAATGCGGTGCTTCTAACACAACAAGATAGTCAGTCTGAAGAAAGTTCAATACATTTGCATGTTTCTGCTACACCCGCTACCCCAATGAGGATGTCAGCAAGGAAAGATTCTAGCGATAGCGTTCAAAAGAGAGGACATTGCGATTTTCCCGGATATAACTTACAGGCTTTAATCGATTCCTTGCCAGGGATAGTTTTTACTTGCAATAGTGACTTAGGTTGGTCCCGCCGATCGTTGAGTCAGGGCTGCCTCAGATTAACAGGATATGATCCAGAAGAATTGTTGGGGACCTTCAACCTAACGTACAGCACGCTTATTGATCCAGGCGACTTACCTGGTCTTTTAGCCGCGATTTCAGCAGCGATCGCAAATCAGCATGCCTATACAGCTGAGTATCGTATTCGCACGAAGTCGGGTCAGCTGAAATGGTTCCTAGAACAAGGTAACGGCATTTTTAATGAACAAGGCCAAGTGTTGGGACTGGAAGGATTTATCACAGATATTTCTAAATTAAAGCAAGCAGAAGCGCAATTAAGACATGATGCATTCTATGACAAGCTGACGGGACTACCTAACCGTTCTTTATTCATGGATCGCCTTGAGTACTGTATCAAGCGTGCGAAACGACACCCAGATCAAATTTTTGCTGTCCTATTCCTTGATCTTGATCGCTTCAAAGTGGTGAATGACAGCCTTGGTCATGGAGCGGGTGATCAGTTACTGGTCGAAATTGCTGAAAGATTGACCGAATGCGTGCGTGAAAGCGATACCCTGGCGCGATTAGGCGGTGATGAATTTACCGTTCTTCTGGAAGGCATTAAGGATCTGAGTGATGCCCTACGAGTGTGTGGTCGTATTCAGACATCATTGAACTTACCGTTTACCTTGAATGGACGTGAAGTACTCATTACCGTTAGTACTGGCGTTGCTTTAAGTACGATGGGCTATGATGATCCAGAGCAACTTCTCCATAATGCCGATGCTGCAATGTATCGAGCTAAGGCGTTGGGCAAAGCACAATGGGAAGTGTTTACTGCTGATATGCATAGTAATGCTTCAGCTCAATTGCAATTAGAAGTAGATTTGCGACGTGCCATAGAGCGGCAAGAGTTTCAACTCCATTACCAACCTGTGTTTCATTTAGAATCCGCAACAATTGTAGGGTTTGAAGCTCTCTTACGATGGCATCACCCCTTGCGAGGATTAATTTCACCCGTCGAGTTTATCCCAGTTGCCGAAGAGACGGGTTTAATTTTGCCGATTAGCTGGTGGGTACTACAGGAGGCTTGTCGACAACTGAGCCAATGGCAGACGCAATTTCCATCCGAAGCTCCGCTATTCGTGAGTGTTAATTTTTCTAGCAAGCAGTTCTCTGAAGTGGGTCTTATTTCTCGAATTGAAGCAACTCTCAGAGAGACAGGATTAGCGCCTCACAGTTTGAAGTTAGAAATTACTGAAAGTGCAATTATGGAACAGGCTGAAGCGACGTCTGCTAAATTGCTAGAAATCAAGGCGTTAGGAATTCAACTTGGCATTGATGATTTTGGGACTGGTTACTCTTCACTCAGTTACTTGCATCGTTTCCCTGTCGATATTTTAAAAATTGATCGCTCGTTTGTGAGTGCGATGGATAGCCATGAAAACTTACAGATTGTGCAAACAATCACAATGCTGTCTCAAAATTTGGGGATGAAGGCTGTTGCCGAAGGTGTAGAGACGGCTGAGCAAGCGGCTCAATTAAGAGCAATGAACTGCCAATATGGTCAAGGTTATTTTTTCTCGAAGCCTATCGATGCGAGTTCAATGGAGCGCTTGTTAGAAGCTCATTATCGATCTCCGCGAGAAAATACTTCAGTTTTGCCGCTGGCCCGTTTGAAGTTGCGAGTGAATGCCGCATATTCTTATCGACCGTTAGTCGGAAAAAACTCTTGGACGATTGGGGCTAGTCAGAGCAGCGATATCTTGCTTGCTGAACCCAATGTAGGCCACAAACACGCCATGTTGCAGCTAATGGGAACTGGAAATTATTACTTGGTTAATCTTACTGCTCATGTCAGTGTGGTTGTTAATGGTCAAATTATTACCCGTCCAACCTTGTTACAGGATGGCGATCGCATAACGATAGGGGCAACCAATCTAACCTTTGAGTCCCAGAATATGGCCGTGAACCATGAGAACAACTCAGCAACCCATAAGTCTGTGTTGATGTCTCAATCTCTACAATTTCAAGGAGAAATTTGGCAAGCAGCCCTTACCTCTCAAGGTGTGTCCGTGACTTGGCAACCAGCAGAACTGGATGCAAAGCAAACCTTATCACAGATGCAAAGGAGGGGCTATTCCCTGCCTGATTTATTGTTGATTGATAAACATACCCTTTCAGAAGGATTAGAGGACTTCTGCCTTTGGTGTGCAGAGCATTATCCGCACCTTCAGTTGATTTTTACGAATGGTGAGCAACCCCAAGTTGCTCCTTCTGAACACCAAAGAGTCATCGACCATGGTGCAGTAGATTTATTGCCAGGCTTCTCTGGGCAGAATGTGTTGTTGAATTTAGTCGATACCTTGAGCAAAATTAATATTGTTCTGCAATCTATAGATTCGCAGCCCCTAGACCGTAAAGCGTTAATTGCGGCATTGATGCCTTTGCAGAATGTGGTCAAACAAGGGGTTTTCTATTAAGCATATGGGTTAAGTTGGATATTCAATATTGATGGTCTCTCTATCCATTCAAGCGCCAGACCCGGCTTAACTGTGAACCACGGTCAAGCTTTACATTGTTTTCCAGCGAGAGCAAGAACTAGGCGTCCAGACAGCCCCCCTGGACGGTAAAATGAATTGCCGATTGTTCTTCCCATGTCGAAAATCAATGATCTCCAGTAATGACTTTCGCACCGGTGTGTCTATTGAGCTTGATGGTTCAGTATGGCGAGTTGTAGAGTTCCTACATGTTAAACCGGGTAAAGGCTCCGCATTTGTGCGGACAAAACTCAAGAATGTGCAAAGTGGCAGTGTAATAGAACGCACATTCCGAGCGGGTGAAACAGTTCCCCAGGCTAATCTGGAGAAACGGGTGATGCAGCATACCTATAAAGATGGCGACCAGTTTGTGTTTATGGATATGGAAAGCTATGAAGAAGCTAGCCTGAGCCAAGAGCAAATCGGAGATCGCGTTAAATACTTAAAAGAAGGTATGGATGTTAATGTGATTCGGTGGGACGAGCAAGTTTTAGAAGTGGAATTGCCCACATCAGTGGTGTTGGAAGTGACCCAAACAGATCCAGGTGTGAAAGGCGATACTGCTACAGGGGGAAGCAAGCCAGCCATTGTGGAAACAGGAGCGCAGGTGATGGTCCCTTTGTTTATTTCAGAAGGAGAAAGAATTAAAGTGGATACCCGCACCGACTCCTATCTAGGTCGAGAGTAAGGAGTAACATCAACGGTGGAATTTGATCTCAACCAACTCCGCGAACTATTAGCAATTCTCAATCAAACTGATATTGATGAGCTGAGCCTTAAAAGTAACGATTTTGAGCTAACCATCCATAAAGCGAATCAAGCTACAGCTATAGTCTCACCCTCGACAGTACAGCCAGTCATTGCAGATGGTGCCTCTCTTGAAGCTGCGGCTGCTGCTCCAGAATCTTCTCCCCCATCCGCACCAGACAAGAAGTGGGTAGATGTGATTTCTCCTATGGTGGGCACATTTTATCGTTCACCCGCACCGGATGAGGCCCCTTTTGTAGAAGTGGGAGATGTCGCCCGTCGGGGCCAAACAGTCTGTATTATTGAGGCGATGAAGTTGATGAATGAGCTGGAAGCTGAAGTCAACGGCGAAATTGTTGAGATCCTTGTGGAAAATGGTGAACCGATTGAGTTTGGCCAAACTTTGATGCGCATTAATCCCTCTAGCTAGCCATTGTCTTCATCATAAGCTGTTGAGGAAGCGATACTACCGTCAGGCATAATAGTGTCTTGCAAGATAGCATCTGTGAGATCGGTTTTTGCCAGATTAGCCCCTAAAAAGTCAGCACCACTGAGGTTAGCCCCTTTGAAGTTAGCGTGCTGCAAATTGGCGTCTCTAAAATTGACGCCACTGAGATTACTGTAATTTAAGGATGCCCGTTGTAAGTTGGCTTTTGCTAAGCATGCTCCGACTAATATGGCACCACTTAACAGCGAGTTACTCAAGTTACTTTTGGTTAAATCTGCCCCTGTCAGATTGGCCCCAATCAGTTTTGCTGCTGATAAATTTGCGGATGATAAATTTGCGCAGAGCAGATCGATGCCATGAAGTGCTGCATGGCTTAAATTGGTATCCCGCAAAACAATATGATCGAGCTGGACTAGACTTAAATCTTGCTTAGATAGATTTGCTTTACTAAAGTCTCGTTCGCCATTCGCATAACGATTTAAAAGTTCTTCAACGGTCATGGCTTGCCTGATCATCACTTTCCCATAGTTATTCTCATTGTGCCAGTGTTGGGGATACATGAGTTTGTCCAAGGACTGGGTTATTTTCTGGGATATTTGCTTTAAAGAGTGCGATCGCAACGATACCAAAACAGTTGGATTTATTTTTCCTGGGACTGGAGTAAAACTCGGATATATCGTGCTTAGGGAATGATACTAAGTGAATGGGTGTGAATCGACATCCCCAAAAAATCGCATGGGTAGGTTTAATTCATCCACAGAGGATCGAGCCAGCGTAAGATGGCTTTTTCAAGTTGATTAACATCCCGATAGAGTTCTTGGCGGAACCATTGACCCATCGCATCCAGTGGTGTAAAAGCTTCGCCAGTTTGCCAACGAACATCTTGCCCCAGAGGAGTGAGATGGTTACCCGCTAATCGCTGAATAGCAATCATGCCAGGAAAGCGTTGTTCCAAAAGCCCAGATAACCTTAAAGTCTGGTCAAGGGTATCATTGGAAAATTTAACCAGTAAATTTCTGGGGACTTGGTAGTGTTGTTGAACTAATCGGTTCGTTTGCGCTGGATTGGGCGAAAATTCAATGGGAACAGCCGGAGTGATAAATTCAGCTAATGGAATAGCCTTGTCTATGGGGGCATTGTTGAAGGAAATCAAGATGTTCCCAGCCCGCTTGACATCAAATAAGCTGCCAATGAGTAAATGCAGTTTGCAACCCATACTATGGCCGATGCCATAAATGGGTAAGAATTGTGGCAATTGAGCCGTTCGTTGTAGTCGATCTACGGCTTCTTCAAAGTGATCAAGAGCCTCTTCAGCGATGCCCTCATGATCGACTGAGGTGATAAAGGGAGTCGCGATAATGGCATAACCCTGATTGGCTAGCCCTTCAAGTAGTCTTCGATAGGTTGCTTGAGGTGCAGTAGCCACAAAAGCGCCACCAAGGAAGTGAATTAAAGCAACAGGTTGGGGAGGGATGAGGACCGAGTTATTTGCTATGTCTTGCCAGTTCATTCTGGATGTTCTTTGGGGTGTAAATCTGAAGGTGGACGATCGCTACTCCAGGCCCACCATGCCTGTCCACAGTGACATTCATAAAATTCTTGCCACTTACGTTGATAGTGTTCAGTAATGACTGGTGCTCTACGGTTGATCCAAACCTGCTGTGCTTCTAGACAACTGGACTGACAACTTGGACAGTGAAAATGGTGAGCGTGGGTTGCTGACGTTGTCCAAGCTGGCGGAGTCGGATCAAAAGCGTTCATAACCGTATTGTAAGAGTTTCGAGATTGGATGTGTGCGGGAGTGAGGGAGCAGAGATGTTAGCTAAGCTTGATGACAGCATACTCTCTCCCCAGTTAGCCTGAAGAACAGAATAATAGTTTGCCAAATCTTAGATCGAAATTAGCGGCCTGCATATGCTAGGCCGCTCACTAGAAAGTGGCAAGGTTTTGAACTGCACACTAGTGCATCTTCAGCCACTGGATAAATTGGAAGTCAACTGATTTGAGAGAGGTATCTCAGTGATGCCTTTTAAGGCATCACCTTGTAATAAAGAAGAAGCTAAACGCCCCCTTGGATACTGAAAGGAGGCTGGGTCAAACGTACTTTGTAATTTCCTCCAGCAGGTACAGTTAATAGCTCAGCCTTAAAGGTAACGGATTGACCTGAAGCTAGCGTCGACGGACTAGGAACTGCACTGCCCGTTTGCACAAGGTTGCCACGACCATCTAGAACTTCGAAATTCACACCCGAGACGGTAACGGACTCCTTGTTGCCATTGGTTAATGTTCCCTGGACTTCCGAGGATCCATTGAGTCGAATAATGGGAACGAGACGAAGGTTGCTAACCTTCAGATTTTTGCTTAGTTTTTGCGCTAGGACTTGAGGATCAACATCACTCTCTTCAAAGGAGGAACCAGAAGAGTCAGCAGTGGAATCAGCCTCGGTTTCTGATGGCCCATTTAGATTCATCAGTTGCTGCCAATAGTCTCGGAAACGGGCTTGCTCGGATGAACTACCACCAATTTGGATCACGTCTCCTGCCGATTGGGTATGCCCTGGCAGGGTTGCTACCAACGCTGTAGAGGCTATCACAGAACCAACTAGAAGGCGCGACAACCAGCGCCGAGAAGATGTCAACATTATTTCACTCTCTCAACCAATGTCTAGAAATAATTCGTCAATACTTGATTCAGATCCTATCTCAGAAATATTCGAGAATCTGTCTGGGGTTAGTATGCCCTACTCAGGATAAGAAGTAGACAGAGGCATCAACCCCCGTACTGCCAGGGTGTATCCTTAAGCCATAATGGCTGTCCCTCGCGGTGTTGTCCCGCCGCAATGACTTCTCCCATAAAAATAGAATGATCGCCTTCTTCTAAGCTGCCTTTGACCTGGCATTCTACGAAGCCCAGAGCACTGGAAATGATGGGGCAGCCAGTCTCTTCGCCGAGGTAGAATTCAACTTCGCCCAATTTATCGCCCGTTCGTTTTTGAGGCTTAAAGAAGGTTTCAGCAAGATCTTGTTGGGTAACCTCTAGGAAGCTAACAGCGAAGACTTGGCTGGCTTTGATCATGGCATGGGAGCGAGAATCTTGGCGCACTCCAATCACAATGAGAGGGGGCTTAAAAGACGCTTGAGTCATCCAACTTAGGGTGAATCCATTCAATTCATCGCCTTCTTTAACACCACAGATATTGAGAGGGTGAGGAATGTTGCGGAGCAAGGTGCGTTTGGCTTTTTCATCTAACAAGGTTGCGCTATCCTTTACATCACAGAGACTACGTTTCTCACTTTAACAAGGGATGTGGATTCTCTCGGGGGATGGCGAAGGCATTTTGTCCTGAATTGGTAGTCGCAGGAAACGTATAAAATGCCTGAGTGGCAGTGGACTTCAACAAAGCAGGTAATTCCTATAAGGCCAGATATTTTGCATATTTGGCAACTCTCGCTGAACTTGGAGGACCAGGATCATCATTTGTGGTCTCTATTATCTGCCGATGAGCAACAGCGGGCCAAACGATTTGTTCGTTTGCAAGATCAAGCTAAGTTTGTGCAGGTGAGAGGGAGTTTGCGCGCCTTATTGGGGCAGTATTTAAAGCGGCCTGGCGGAGAACTTTGTTTTGACTATGGTGAATATGGTAAACCGCAACTTGTTGCTGCTTGCAATCCCATCAATCTAGAATTTAATGTGTCGCATTCCCAGAAGGTAGCGTTGATTGCTGTGACTCAGGCTATTGCGGTTGGCATTGATGTTGAGCGGGTGAACACGAGAGTCAACTATCAGCACCTTAGTCGCCGTTTCTTTGCTGATGTTGAGCATCAAGCGTTGCTGCGGCAGTCAGTCGAGAAGCAGCGTCACGTCTTTTTCCAGTTGTGGACCCGTAAGGAAGCGTGTATTAAGGCCATGGGAGGGAGTATTGCCCATTCCTTAGATCAAGTGCTGGTGTCACAGGATCTAGAGCGGCCTATGGTTGCGATTACGGTGCAGAGACAACCAAAGCCTTGCCAGCTGTTTCTTTATACCCTTGCTTTAGACTCCAATTATGTGGGTGCTGTGGCCATGACTCAACCTTTGCAGCATATTCGCACGTGGTGTTGGGATAGCAATCAACTGAATTGACTGATGCTCTGGATCATTAAGTCGAGTCTCTGACAACTAATGATAAAGACAAATTAAAGATATGTTACAGTTTTTAATATAAAACGATAAGATCCAAGTCTATAGACTCCTCATCTAGTCTGAATTGTTTACAGAACGTAACTTTCTTGACTGTTGGGTCCGTTTGAATACGGTATTCTGCAAGTGACTTGCTACAGAGGGATGACGCTGTGTTGTGCAGTCAGTGATGTTCTCATCTGAAAGCCTTATCCGTTTTCCCCGATACCTTTGCCTAATCTTGAGAGACGCCCCATGAGAACTAAAGAAATAGCAAAAGATTCTGTGCGCTCTTACCTGCGAGAAATTGGGCGTGTACCTCTGTTGACCCATGAGCAAGAGGTGACCTTTGGTAAGCAAGTGCAAAGCCTGATCAAGTTACAGCAGATCCGAGAGTCCCTTGTCGATAAGCTAGATCGACAACCCAGTCGGGCAGAATGGTCTGTGGCCGCTAAGATCTCCGAAGCTGAGTTGCAAGTTGCTGTGGATCAGGGAGAAGCAGCCAAGCGCAAGATGGTGGAAGCGAATTTGCGCTTAGTGGTCTCCGTTGCTAAAAAATACATTAAGCGAAATGTGGACCTATTGGATTTAATTCAAGAGGGCACGATAGGTATGCAGCGAGGGGTAGAAAAGTTTGACCCGACCAAAGGCTACCGATTCTCAACCTATGCCTACTGGTGGATTCGGCAGGCGATCACGCGGGCGATCGCAGAAAAGGGACGCACGATCCGTTTACCCATCCATATCACGGAAAAACTCAACAAAATTAAGAAGACTCAGCGGCAGCTCTCGCAAAAGTTGGGTCGAGCAGCGACAATCAACGAATTAGCAACTGAATTAGACTTAACCACTAAGCAAGTCCGCGAATATCTGGAACGCTCTCGCCAACCCTTATCTCTTGATGTACGGGTAGGAGATAACCAAGATACCGAACTGGGTGAACTCATTGAAGATCCTTCGGAATCGCCGGAGAATTTCACATTGCAAGCTTCGTTGCGGCGTGACTTAGAACGGCTGATGGCCGATTTAACAGATCAACAACAGCAAGTTCTCAATCTCCGTTTTGGCTTGGATGATGGTCAGCCGCTTACCTTAGCTAAGATTGGAGATCGCTTGAATATTAGTCGGGAGCGGGTGCGGCAAATTGAGCGGGAAGCGTTGAGCAAGCTGCGAAAGCGAAAAGCCGATATTTCTGAGTATCTGGCTAGCTAACTGTTTACACCTAAAATTATTTTTAGGTTCATTTAATTGAAGCTTCTCTTCTGAGAATGATCGGGTAGAAGAGAGTGTTGGCCTTTATGGTGCTCTATTCGCGGTGGATGCTTCATAGATCTGTCTTTCTTTAACACTTTATGGCTATCACTTTCAGATCTGCTGCATCATTTTCACTGTTTGGTGGTACGACCTCTACATCCAAAATTTGAAATTCCGCCTGGATGATCTCTTGCAAGATATCGTTCGAGTTGTCGATGTACCGGGTTACCAAATCCTTGTGAACAATGCAGCATGTTTGAGGATCAAAGTTTGGCTTCAAGCTTGTGGGCACTTGATTACACATCGTGGCGATCACTAACACACCGTTTGGTTTGAGAATTCGGTGGGCTGTGTGTAGGAATTGAGTGCGATCGCATCCAATGATGCAATGAAAACAACGTCCATCTACAGCAATATCAAACGAAGCATCCGCAATCTGAGTTAACTTCAGAACGTCACCATGAAGAAAATCCACATTGACCTTGGCTTTGGCAGCATTTTTAACTGCCCAGGAGATCGCAGTGGGAGCAATATCAACTCCAGTCACTGTGTAGCCTACCTGGGCAAAGGCAATCCCTAAATTTCCTGCACCACAACCCAGTTCCAGCAATTTTCCCTGGTTTGGAAATGCTTGTTTTTGCAAGAAAGGTTGCCAAGTGTTTTTCCAGTCTTCTGCAACTTCATCATGCCTAATCCAACCTGCGTAATCAGGATCTACTCGTTTACGTTGGTAAGCGCGATCATGTCCTGCATAATTAGTTTTCATAGCGCTTCGATAAACCTTGCTACGCAGTCTTTCTCTTTATGCGCTTAATACTGCAAATAGGTATGTTTTATGCGCTTGCTAGCTGGCTGGGGTCCACTTCTCTCCCTCAAATCTAGTTCAATCTAATCGAGCTCTTGCTCAGTATATAACTGGAGCTTTTCTTCAAGAATCTCTTGTGCCTCAGGTAAAGAGTTTATGACACTGCACTCGTTAGTGTTGTCATCACACAACAGATTCTCTTTTGCAAAACCGTCAGGATCTTTGAAATAACTAACTAAGAGTAAACCTAATTGCCTATTGACAAAAAGAAACACAGGGAAGGCGATGTGCAACTTTCCTGAAAGTGCTGATACTACGTTGCTACTGATCACAACATTTAGCCAGAGGAAACGAGGAATCAACGGTTACAGGCATTTAGTCGCACATCGCCTCAGGGAGTAATTCTACATCAGGAACATATACTCCAAATTGCTCCATAGCATTATCAGCCACATTCTCCCCAAGCGCATATTGTCCTGCCCAACGGATTTGGCTTCCTTGAAATCTAATCCCTAAACGTATGATTTCATCTAGAGCATACCAATCTTCTGGAAGTGCAGAGCCAGTGAGGTCATGCCATAAATACTCATCTGGATCCAATAAAGGCAAGAAAATCGGACACACTTTATGCGCAGTGCTCAATTTTCCTTTTCTGCCTTCTGGTACACTCAAAGTCAAGTACCATCCTCGTCTACGCTCACGAAAAAGTGCTTGAACTTGCTGATTTTCATCCAATTGCCATTCAATTAGGCGAATTGGCTCATCAGAATAAACTTCTTCGCAGAAATCTATGATTTCAGAAGTAATACCTTCCATTCCTTCAGGGCTAATTGGAGGCGATTCATCTTCAGGTATCTCCAGATACTCATCACCTGTATCTTTCTCTTCTAGTTCTTTCTGCTTTTCAAAAATTGAACCCCAAATAGAATAATACTTTGGCTCAATAGCTGTTTCAGGGAGGTTGCTTGATTCAAGTTGAGGAGGGTAATGTCAGGTAAAAATTACCCTCACTTAGGAGAATGATGCTGACGCT
>JANQPU010000145.1 GCA_028285315.1 Acaryochloris sp. IP29b_bin.176 | reverse complement strand
GCTTAGGAAACGCAATAACTTCTGGACTGGTCATTTCTAGAGATGGCCTGCTTTGTCGTGCGAGTGTTACCCATTTTCGGCCATTTCTGAACAAAGCCCTTTATCGATTCGTATCCTTCAGCATTGGCAACATATTGGTCATACCGCCATAAGGCATCCAGCCTCCGGCTCAAGTCGTGAACCAAATCGTGGTCATGGTCTTTAGCACCTCTTGATTCTCCTAGATGTTCTACTTCTTTTTGATAAGTTTCTAAACTCATTTTTTATTCCTCTAGGTGTCAATCAAATCAAGTTAATAATCGACAAGATAGCTCATCGAAACCTCTTAGCATTGATAGATTCTGTATTCTGAGAGAATCGAAATGACCTCATTAGCTTTGAATAGCGCCACTTAAAGCTTAGGTATAGCTTGTGAGGAAAATATGAGCCGTAATTCTCTGGACAGGAACAACTACATTGTCCAACTAGATCAAAAGCACCTGACTAAAAAACTGTGAGTGAATGAACTCCAGTGATGAACAGACAAGTAGGCTAGCATTAAGGGGTTGGCATGTTATTTTTTGCATCCCTTGTTCCTACACCCTCGCCTGTCTCAACAGATATGCATTAGTCATCACGGTCTATCACCTCATCTCCCCATGACACAGAAAAGCCACTACTCAATAAAACCCTCTCGAAATACTGAGGCCATTCGCAAGCACTACAACAGCGACCTCAAAGAGATGCGGGCTAAAGCGGCTAGGGCTAGGATTGCGGCTCGACAGAAAGCGGAGCGGGATGCACGGCAAAGGGCTACGATTGAGAAGATTCCACTAGAGCATCGATTCATACCCGATCAGGCCAGCTAGCCATCAGGATCGAATAGTCCAGTACTCCCACAGATCCGCTTTGCGCCAATCATCACAGTGATGTTCACAACCATTCTGAGTGTCCTGGTGCAGGGGGTTCACCGCGCAGTTCAACTCGTCTGAATCCTTGCCAAAGTCTTCGGCCTCGTCATACGGATCAGACCAATACAAGCAGCTAAAGCACTTGCCTCGCTCCTCTGTTTGCATACGCTCAAACTTCAGCATCCTATCCCAATCAATAAACCACCGTAAGCTTCCACTGCTGTCCTGCTTGAGGAACATCGCCTTATGCTCCATCAAGTAAAGCAAGGTCAGGTATGTATGACGAGCATCAATTGGGTTTAAGTCTTCGTAGTAAGAATCAACAGGTAAGCCAATATTTTGACGCATGAATCTGGCTCCTCGCCTGACCAGCGTTCTCTTGCTGCATTTCGGGAACTGTTTACTCAAACGATGCTCGATCAGCTCTCTAATCTTGATGTCCAAGTGGGCGACAGAATACTCTTTCCATGCCTCTGGTGCAAAAGCAATGCCTATTCCGATGAATGAGCCAACAAAAGCCCAAAGGGAAAAGCGGGCAAGGTCTTTCTGCCCTATCAGTTCGGTCACGACTGCGGTTGGGAATGCCGCAAACATCAGTAAGACCGACGCTGTAGCAACGTTTTCATTCCACTGCCTCATAGTTCATCAATCCTCTCC
>JANQPU010000215.1 GCA_028285315.1 Acaryochloris sp. IP29b_bin.176 | reverse complement strand
TGAAACTCTCTACCAATAAGCTACCTGAATATCAACGGGGGATGAGAGCGATGGAGCTTGTCTGTGCTGGGGTATAGTCTCCATGTCTCCCTCCCAGGTCTTTTGAGGAATTTACTCATCTGCTCAATATGGAGAGTATCAAATGGGACATCCATAAACCATTAACATTCGATAGGCAGATATGTGTCCTTGTGCAATCCAATGCCCATGCTTTTTGGAATCCTGAAGAGCAGGATGGGCTGCAGAAGATTATTCTGTGGGAAAACTGAATACGCACTCATCGGTTGGATATGTACATCCTTATCAAGAGCAGACAACAGATATTTGTGTTCTAAACAGGATAGAATTCTGGTCAGTTCATGATAGGAATTCCCGCATGGCGATGCTCCGCATTCTTCTGCTTGGTGCTAAAGGGCAAGTGGGACAAGAATTACAAAAGACTTTACCTACTGTTGGAGAACTGGTTGCTGTAGGCAAAGAGACTGTTAATTTAGCTGTCACTGAACAATCTCGAGAACTGATAGTGTCGATCCAACCGGACATTATCGTTAATGCTGCAGCTTATACGGCTGTTGATCGAGCCGAAACTGAATCGGAATTAGCCCATATGGTCAATGGCAAAGCGCCAACCGTACTCGCTGAAATTGCGAAGCAATTAGGGGCCTTACTAGTACATATTTCGACAGATTATGTTTTTGATGGCACTCAAAGTCATCCCTATATCGAATTAGACTCACCCAATCCTCAGAGTCAATATGGTCACTCTAAATGGCAGGGAGAACAGGGGATTCGCCAAATCTGGGATCAACACATTATTGTGCGGACGGCTTGGGTCTACGGTGCTCAGGGAAAAGGCAATTTTGTGAAAACGATGCTGCGACTAGGCTCAGAACGCCCGGAAGTTCGAGTTGTTGACGATCAGGTGGGAACACCGACTTGGGCTAAGGATATTGGAGATGCGATCGCATCTCTCATTCGCCACTGGTCAAACTCAAAACCTTCCACCCCAGCAAAGATTTACGGCACCTACCATTTCACCAATCGAGGCGTTGCCAGTTGGTATGATTTTGCCGTCGCTATTTTTGCCGAAGCTCAAGCTCTCGGTTTCCCCCTCCAAATCGAACGGGTCATCCCCATCACCACATCCGAATATCCCTTACCTGCACCGAGGCCAGCCTACTCCGTTTTGAGCAACAGCAAAATTACCCCCTTCCTCGGTCAACCTGCCCCGCACTGGCGACAGTCTTTACAACAGATGTTACAAGAGCTATTAGCTGACTCCTCCATATAGTGGGGCGACTTCTGGATAACCGTTGTAAAGCAAAGTGGGCTGGCGCTGCCAAACGGCTGGGTGAACCCCAGTTCCTAGCAAACGCTCCTTTGCCTGCGACCAGCGCGGATGAGGAATATTCGGATTGACGTTGGCTTCAAAGCCGTACTCATCGGGAGCAAGCGTATTCCAGAAGGTGGGGGGTTGGAAATTCATAAACTCGATTTTGACAATGGATTTAGCCCCCTTAAATCCATATTTCCAGGGAACAACCATCTGGATGGGTGCCCCATGTTGTTTCGGCAACAGATGACCATAAATGCCTACGGCAAAAAATGCCAAATCGTGGGCCATCTCATCAATACGCAAACTTTCGGTATAGGGCCAGGGAAGGCTAGCCGCATCGGTCCAACCGCCCGGACCAGGACAGACCTGAGGATCGTAGTAAGAGGTGAAGCGGACAAACTTAGCATTGGACTTGGGATCGACGTCTTGGATCAGCGATCGCATCGGGAATCCCAACCACGGCACCACCATGGCCCAAGCCTCCACGCATCGAAAGCGATAGATGCGTTCCTCTAGCGGAAATTTTCTGGTCAGATCATCTAAATCATAAGTTTGAGGTCGATTGACTAAACCAGTCACTTCGACTGTCCAGGGATCAGTGGGTAATGCTTGTGCCGCTTGCCAAATATTTTTGGTCCCGCCAAATTCATAGAAATTGTTATAGCGACTCGTTTCTGACGCTGGTGTTACTGTCAGCCCTTGCCCAGAATAGAGGGGGGAACGCTTAACATTCGGTAGGGTTCGTTGAGGCAGGGTTGCCTGAAGATCATCCCCAGAACGAGAGCAGCTAATACTGGGAAATACCGTTGCACCGATGCCAAAGCCAATCATATTTTTCAGGAACTGACGCCGATGCCAATAGACGGTTTCCGAGGTAATGGGTTGCGATTCTTGCTGCCAAGGCTTGGGAAAGCGAATGAACACCATAAATGAGATTGCTTCTAGGTCTATGTGCTTTATCTTTCCCACTTGATCCAGTGCACCCTAACATTAGTCAGAGTATTAGACGAGTGGTGGAAAGGATTTCTAGCTTAACGAATGGGATATCACTTCTAGCTAATAAGTGTGGTCAAGATACAAGACCTCTTGCCAGGGAGAATCAAGCAGTTTTTAATTGAGTAGACACCCTCCATTACCGTTCCTTCGTGGTCAATTCTGAAGCAGTTTTGCTTCTGTAATCCGTTGTCCCATATGACTGATTCAACGCCCGAGCCTCAAATTGTCAATATTAGAGATCGACAGCAGCAACTCATCCGGCAGCGCAAACAGCGATTTCGACGAAGGGCTTGGCGAACTTTTTTTACCTTAGGTTTGGCGGTTGGATTAGGGTGGGCTGTGTGCCAACCAGAATGGCAAATTCGTCAATCGAATCAAGTGACGCTAACGGGAAATAAGCAAATTGACAGCCAAACCCTCGAACACTTAATGGCGTTGAAATTTCCGACCTCTCTTATTCGATTTCGACCCCAGACCTTGATCTCTCAGCTCAAAAACAATGCTCATATTAGCCATGTGATTGTGACCCGAAAGCTCTTTCCTCCTAGAGTCAATGTTGTGGTTCAGGAATTACCGCCTGTGGCTATGACAGAATGTAAGGGATGTACCTTAGTGCTGAGGTCTGGCCAGGCAGATTCTTTAACTCTAGGTCCTGCCAATGTGTGGCTGATAGATCAGCGGGGGGTGGTGCTGCCAGCGGATAGCTATCCTCAACTAGAAAAGGCCCATCAACTGCCTAAGCTAACCATTGATGCCTATTTACAACCTGTATCTGCAGGAGATGCCGCTCAAAACCCTTCTAATGTGGCCGGATCGGCCACGCAACTCGTCTCGATTGATCATCAAAAACAACGTCAATGGCAGCAGATGTATGCCTCGATGGAGACGAGTCCGGTTCAGATTAAACATCTCAATTGGCAAGATCCGAATAAACTGATGTTACAAACGAAGTTGGGACAGATTCACCTGGGCCCTTTTAGCGACAATTTCAATCGTCAACTGCAAGCGTTGGATGAAATGCGAACGTTACCTAAATCAGTAGATCCTAAGCAGATTGTTTATATTGATGTGGAAAATCCAGAAAATCCCGTTTTAGAGTTACGGAGTCAATCTCAACCCAGTCCTTAACCTTAAGAAAAACTTCTGTTTTTCAGGAATACTATGAAAAGGGGTTTTCCCCGTCCGAATCAAGAGGTTTACGGCTAATATCGCTCAATTGGTTTTTGGGGGAACTTGTCCTATAGTTGAGTAACGAAGACCGCCCATCCATTTTTTGCTGTTCATAACTAGTCAAAATGACGCCTGCAGATCAAACCTTTACAGATTCCCTATTCACGAATGAAAATAATGACCGCCTTAATATAGGTCCTATGGATCAAGTAGGGGGAACTGGGGAAAGTTCTGAATTGGGTTCTCAGGATAGTCTAGAAAATATTTTTGATTTTGAATCAGATAGTACTCCCCCCTCTATACTCCATAAGGATGTGAGTATGGAAGACGACAATATTGTCCGGCATGGTGCAGCCACCATTAAGGTCATTGGTGTTGGTGGTGGGGGCGGTAATGCGGTGAACCGGATGATCGCCAGTAATGTTTCTGGCGTTGAGTTCTGGTCTATTAATACAGATGCTCAGTCTTTGACGCAATCTTCTGCAGCAAAACGACTGCAGGTCGGGCAAAAGTTAACCCGTGGTCTGGGAGCAGGGGGGAACCCTGCCATTGGTCAAAAGGCGGCAGAAGAGTCCCGCGATGATATTGCCGCTGCACTCGCTGGCTCTGATCTCGTTTTTATTACCTGCGGTATGGGGGGCGGTACAGGAACGGGGGCAGCCCCGATTATTGCTGAAATTGCCAAAGAGATGGGAGCCCTAACCGTGGGGGTTGTGACTCGCCCCTTTACCTTTGAAGGTCGTCGCCGCAGTCATCAAGCCGAGGAAGGCATTGCAGCTTTGCAAACTCGGGTTGATACGCTGATTATGATTCCTAATGATAAGATTCTGTCAGTGATTGCCGAGCAGACACCGGTTCAAGAAGCCTTTCAGACTGCAGATGATGTCTTGCGACAGGGGGTCCAAGGTATTTCCGACATTATCAATGTGCCAGGTTTGGTGAATGTCGACTTTGCAGATGTTAAAGCTGTGATGGCTGACGCGGGTTCGGCCATGATGGGCATCGGGGTTGGATCAGGGAAGTCAAGAGCGAAAGAAGCTGCGATCTCAGCCATTGATTCGCCGCTCCTGGACGCATCGATTCGAGGTGCGAAAGGCGTCGTCTTTAATATTACGGGTGGGAATGATCTGTCCCTGCATGAGGTCAATACTGCTGCGGAAACTATTTATGAAGTAGTAGATGCCAGTGCCAATATCATTTTCGGTGCTGTCATTGATGAGTCCCTTCAGGGTGAAATTAAAATGACCGTGATTGCCACGGGCTTTTCTTCGGATGGCGGTTCTCCCCCTCGCAAATCAGAGGCTAAGCCGAAGGCCAAGGCATCTGCTACGGCTGCACAACAAAAACCTGCTGTCAAACCTGTTGCTCAGCGACCGCCCACCCGAGGCACCAATTTAGATATTCCTGATTTCTTGCAAAAACGTCGCCCAGGACGCTCCTAAGTCTATTCGCTTTGTGTTTAGATTCCTAAGGGATTCCTATTAAAAAATTAATTAAACCTCATAAATCTCAACGGTAATAAGCGCAATTAGGAATGTTAAGATTGCCAAGAACGCGTTTTGGGAACTTGTAGTGATCCGCTCTGCCACTCTAACTTTGCAACCTCCTCTTCCCTTGGTTGCCGAGAATAATCGCCTGAAAATTTTCTCTGGCTCTGCCAATGTTTCCCTTGCTCAAGAGGTGGCGCGTTATTTAGGTGTTGATTTGGGGCCGATGGTCCGCAAGCGGTTTGCAGATGGTGAGCTTTATGTCCAAATTCAAGAATCCATTCGCGGTTGTGATGTTTATCTGATTCAACCGACCTGCCATCCCGTCAACGATAATTTGATGGAATTGCTGATTATCATTGATGCCTGTCGACGGGCTTCAGCCCGGCAAATTACGGCGGTGCTGCCCTATTACGGATATGCGAGGGCTGATCGCAAAACGGCTGGCCGAGAATCAATTACCGCCAAGTTAGTGGCCAATCTGATTACCCAAGCAGGAGCCAGCCGTATCTTAGCGATGGATTTACACTCTGCTCAAATTCAAGGCTACTTTGACATTCCAGTGGATCATGTGTATGGATCTCCCGTGCTCTTGGATTACTTAGCGCGGAAAGAGTTACCCGACCTGGTGGTCGTTTCGCCAGATGTGGGGGGCGTTGCGAGAGCCCGTGCCTTTGCCAAAAAGTTAGATGATGCGCCTTTAGCCATTATTGATAAACGCCGTCAGGCCCATAATGTTGCCGAAGTGATGAACGTTGTCGGTGATGTCAAGGGGAAGACGGCTGTTCTGGTAGATGACATGATCGACACGGCTGGCACAATTTCTGCCGCTGCTCGATTACTCCGGGAAGAAGGGGCGCGGCAGGTTTATGCTTGTGCAACTCATGCCATTTTCTCGCCCCCTGCAATTGAGCGGCTCTCTGCGACGGGACTCTTTGAAGAGGTTTTGGTGACCAATACCACCCCCATTCCTCCAGACCGCCACTTCCCGCAACTGCGGGTGTTATCTGTGGCTAGTTTGCTGGGTGAAACGATTTGGCGAGTTCATGAAGATAGTTCTGTGAGCAGTATGTTTCGCTAGCTTAGACTAGCTGCTTGACTAGATTATTTTTGATTTTATCCAGGCTCTTGGTAGAACCGTTCCCGGTGCTCTGGCAGGGGCCAGTCTTCATTTTCACCGCCCACGAAAAGCTGCTTAATTTCGATAAATTCTTGATTGAATTGTTGCAGGGCATTGAGGAGGACATCCAGGGCGATCGCATCGCTAGTTCCTAGATCAAACCAGCAGCGCGCCCAGCAGCCCTCGTATTCAATCTCTCCCATATTGTGCATCAGTGCCATCAGATTGCCATCTTTGGCCTCTACCTCATAATGGAGATAGCTCAGTTCATAGCCAGCCTCTTGCACCTGTAAATTCTCAGCGTTAAACCCTCCTAATTTCCCTAGAAAGAACCAGGAGTCAAAGACTTCTTCTAAATATTGTTTTTCTTGCTCCGACAGCACGGTTTCAAACTCTAACCAGAGCCATAAATCAAAAGAATTAAATTCACGAAACTGAATGTTCATAGATAGCAAACAACACAACGAATCAGGGAGAGAAGATTAAAGCAATAGCCCCTTGCCCCCGAAGCAGCGAGGGAATTCCTCCAGGTTGGGCATGTTAATAGAAAGGGGCATCATTCTTTCTGACCCTCGAACCTGCTCCTGATTGTAGTTGATTGCATTACGCTAAAAGAATGCTTCGATTAAAACAACTCCTCTATCATCCAGCGGCAACTTCAACTGCAATTCTTCAGCAAGTTAATCTGGAACTCCCCCCTCAACAGTTAGGGCTTGTCATTGGCCCTAGCGGCTCGGGGAAAAGTACCCTATTGGAAATTGTCGCTGGCTTGGCGGCCCCCACCTCGGGAGAACTATATTGGCGTCAACAAGAGCTGAAACCTAACAACCTACAACAACTCGCAGGCTTGGTTTTTCAATTCCCAGAACGCCATTTCTGTGGGGGCACTATTCTGGAAGAGTTGCGCCTGGGGCATCCCGAATTGGGTTCAGAACAGGTTTATCAAGCGTTAACAGAAGTGGGTTTAGGGGACTTAGCCCTTTTTACCTCACCTCAGTCTCTGAGTGGTGGGCAACAGCGGCGTTTAGCCTTAGCAGTGCAGTTAATTCGCCAACCCCATCTTCTTCTCCTAGATGAGCCTACGGCAGGCTTAGATTGGTCGATGCGGAAACAATTGGTGACCCTATTGGGAAAACTCAAACAACATTGGAGTTTGTTGATTGTGACCCATGATCCAGCAGAACTCGTCGGAATTGCCGATCAATGTTGGACCTTAAATCATGGCCAATTGGCCCCGGTTGATCCAATGTCTTTGCAGATGAAGACTTCAGTTGTATCCCTGTAGAATTTTTGGTTGCCAGAGCTTAATCTGTTCACAACCATGGTTTTACCTATGCTTTAGCAGGATCTCTTAGGGTGTAGTCAGATCACTACACTTCATACCTAATAGATGTTGCAATCACAGGTATCCATTGCGCCAGCTCCCACGGATTGGCGTCAGGTCTTTGAAGAGGCCTATCAAGGCAGACATACTCATGCGTTTAAAAGCGGGCGGGCCATTCCTATGGCTCCCCATGACTTGTGGATTGTTTGTCGGGGCATTGTTCAACTCGGTACATTGTTTCCCAGTGGCGATGAAGCTGTTTTGGGTTTTGTCTATCCCGCTATGCCGTTCGGTTTACCCCTGACCCAACTAGACCCCTACGAAGCTATCGCCCTCTCGGATGTGGTGTTAATGCGACTGAATCAGGTTGAGCTAGAGACGTCTCCCTTGTTGGCGCAGGGCGTTCTCCAGCAAATGAGTCGCCGCTTACAACAAACAGAAGCGATTCTAGCAATGATTAGTCAACGGCGCGTTCATGATCGTTTACAGCAATTGCTGTTAATGCTGAAGCAAGAAGTGGGACAAGTTACCCCTGATGGAGTGCGCTTAGAGGTGCGTCTGACTCATCAACAACTCGCTAATCTTCTAGGAACGACGCGAGTAACGATTACTCGGCTTTTAGGCAATTTGCGCCAAGAGGGATGGTTATCTATTGATCGAACCCGACATTTTGTCATTGCTGATGCCTTCACAGGAGGGCTATAGGGAGGTCCCTTGTCCCATCTCTTCTGTATTGCTCATTCTTTACTGGATGTTCCTGGTTTTTGATCCAAACGAGCGGCTTGTTCTAGAGCAGCTTTCTCTTGGGCTCGCTGGGCATAGGGTTGTAGCTGTTCTAGCGTCCAGCCTGTTAACAAACACAAATTATTTAGGGTTACCCCACGCATGAGCATGTCGATACACCAGGTTTGTTGAGTTTGATCAAGCTGAGGAGGGTGGCCAGCTAAGGTTGTAATCCCTTCTGCCCAAGTATTCCACCGTTCTTCAAGCGTATTGAGGGTTAGGGGTTGCTGGTCATCCACAAACATGGTGGGGGTGTCATCTTTGCGCGATTTCAGCCATTTTGTCAGGGGATTGGCCGTATAGGAGCCTAGACGTTTGCCCATAACCCACTGATTGACGGCCACTTGTCGGCTACCGGCTTGGGTTTGGATTTGGAGAATATGCTGTTGGTTGTTGCTAATTTGCTGCGATCGCAATAAACCGATCACTTCTTGTGACGATAAACCTGCCCCAAACAACACATAGGCAAGGGCATAATCCTGGGCGCTTTGTTTCTTTGCCTGACGGAGAATAAGATGGACGATATCCGCAGGCAAATCAGCCACAACAGTGGGTTGAGGGGTAGATTGAATGACAGGATCAGTTGCAGTACTGCCAAACAAGATCATCTGTACCGCATGCTCCAAAAAGTCATCTTGGTGATTCCACAATTGATGGTACTCACTGGTGAACTCAATGACGGCATACCCCAGTAATAAGCATTCCAATAAGCTGGCGAGTTTTTCCGTCGAGAATTGAGGGGTGAGCTGCTGTTGAGTCATGAAGGACTCTAGATACTGGGCCATATATTGAGTCACTTCAGTCATCCGCTTCCCCAGGGCCAGACGATTGTCAGCGGGATATTGGTTGGCTTCACCCACCAAAGACCGAATTAAATCAGGGACTTGCTCTAGTGCATGCAAGCAATAACTTGCATATTCCTTTAAAGCTTGTTCTTTGGATGCGGATGATTGTTTTTGGCTGACTAGAGCCGTTCCCAGCCTCTGAAAGGCGGTCGATTCTTCCAAAACACCTAGTAAGAGTCCATGCTTACTGCCAAAATGCCGAAATAGCGTGACTTCATTTACTTCTGCTGCTTCTGCGATTTGGCGAGTGGTTGTCCCACTAATCCCGTGAGTGATAAATAGCTGAAGAGCAGACTGAATCAAGCGTTGACGAGTTGAAGACTGAGAAGACATAAACATAATGCAAGTAATACTTGCAAGACTTAAGGATGGGTGTTAGCATGACAGCATGCAAGTGAAGCTTGCATTATTACTTTAACCAGTATTTCGACAAAAAGCGAGGCCCACCTCTGCAGATATGGGCTGACGCTGTTCATCTTTTTCAATAGGACTGTTATGACTACAAACCCTGTCGTCACTGCCCCCGCGGGCAGATATACGCCTGCGCTCAGTTGGGTCAATGTTGGCTTTTTTGGCGCGTTTCACCTGTTAGCCATCGGCTTAGCGCCTCACTACTTCTCATGGTCGGCACTTGGGGCTGCCCTGTTCCTACATTGGCTGCTCGGGGGGATCGGGATTTGCTTGGGATATCATCGCCTCCTCAGTCATCGGAGTTTCCGCGTGCCGAGGATTTTGGAATATGCGATCGCAATCCTCGGCTCGCTAGCCATTCAAGGCGGTCCTATCTTTTGGGTGAGCGGCCATCGCCAACACCATGCCCATACTGAACATGTCAACGATGATCCCTACTCTGCTCAGCGGGGATTTTGGTGGAGTCATATGCTCTGGATTTTTTATCCTTGTCCAGACTATTTCGATGCCAAGCTTTACCGAAAAAATGCACCAGACTTGGCCCGTCAGCCCTTTTATCGCTGGTTAGATCGATATTTCTTGATGCTCCAACTTCCCTTGGCCGCTACGTTATATGCCCTTGGGGGGTGGTCCTTCGTCATCTATGGTATCTTTGTTCGAGCCGTTCTCCTTTGGCATTCCACTTGGCTGGTGAATTCAGCTTCGCACCTGTGGGGATATCGCACCTTTGAATCAGAAGATGGTGCCCAAAACCTTTGGTGGGTCTCCCTTTTAACCTACGGTGAAGGATGGCATAACAACCACCATTCCTATCCCCACGTGGCTAAATCTGGCTTCCGCTGGTGGGAAATCGATGTTACCTGGTGGGCCATCTGTGTCCTTAAACAATTGGGATTGGCCAAGAAAATTGTCACCTACCCTAAATCTCTTCGATATATCAGGGATTGACGTTAGGCGATGTGCGACTTTCCTGAAAGTACTAATATTGCGTTGTTCCTGATCATAGTATTCTGCTAGGAGAAACGAGTAATCAACGGTTCCAGGGATTTAGTTGCACATCGCCTGACGTTCTATCCCAAAACAAACTACTTGATGTATCTAGGGCAGTGATGTTCTAGGTGCATCATTGGTACCGACTGACTTCTATTCAGCCGTCGGTTGAGCCAATAAGCTATCCAATTGGCCTGCTGCATTCATTCGATACAGGTCATCACAGCCGCCAATATGCTGATTATTGATGAAAATTTGGGGAACCGTTCTGCGGTTATCGGCCCGTTCAGCCATTTGTGCTCGGGCGGCTTCATCTCCATCAATCTTGTACTCGGTGTATTGCACCCCTTTCCAAAACAGCAAAAGCTTAGCCCGGATACAGTAAGGGCAAGTCTGCCAAGTGTAGATTTCGGTGTTGGCCTTGATCCGTTCAGGATGGCGTCCTAGTAGTGAGTTCAAGAAGTTGGGCATGAGAAATCTCTGTCACCAACAGAGTGGATACTGACTCTTTTATTCTGACTGAATTCCTGGGCCATTCGCATCGACAGCAGAACAATCTCTGTTGGGGGCCAAATCGATATGGTCTGGCAGTTTGGTTTGGCAAAGCCTACAATCGGCTAACTGGTCAATGCTTAAATGAATTGCTCCTCGTAAATCAGCCCCACTTAAATTAGTATCTTTAAACTGAGTTCCTTCAAATGATACGTCTCTTAAATTTGCATCTGTCAAATCAGTACCCATCAGACTAGCATCACTTAAATCAGCCCCATTGAGATTCGCTTCCGTGAAATCAGTATCGGTCAGTATTGCTCCTATTAACTTGGCACTTCGGAGATTAGCACCCACCAATTTAGCTTGACTGAGATTTGCATCGCTAAGGTACACACCGATCAAATCAGCACTGTGGAGATTGGTGCCAAGAAGATTAGCATTGCCCAGATAGGCGCCGCGCAAATTAGCCCCTGTCAGGTCAGCCGCCCGAAAATTGGCACTATTCAGATTGGTCCCCAATAGGTTGGCACTGCTGAGATTAGCATTGGTGAGATTAGCCCCACTCAGATTGGCGCTTAACAGATCAGCATTACGCAGGTTGGCTTGCTGTAGATTGGCTTCCCGCAAATTAGTCCCGATCAGATACGTCCGCTGAAAGTTAGCACCTTCCAGGTTGGCCTGGATCAAATTTGCCTGGATAAGATAGGCATCCTGAAAATCTAAGGTATGTCCCTGAGAGGGCAGATGGCAGCGAGAAATAACTGTGAGGGCGGCTTGGATATCCGTGGGGACATGTAATGTGTTGACTTCCGTCGTTCCGAGTTGGCGATTGTCTCCTGCCTTGGGACTATTTTCGCGAATAAAGGCGGTGAGCACTTCCAGCACAACGGCCTGCTTGGTGGCAGAATCCATTGCAATTTGTTCGAGTAAAAAGATTCCCCCCAACCGGACCTCTACTTTATTCTTGTCCGCCAATAGTTCAACTGCTTTACAGAACTCGTTAGTATCTTGACGCAAAACCTGTTTATGGTGATGTCGCCAGAGATGATAAGTTATCATTCCGCCCAATACACCGAGGATTGCGAGGAGAAGGGTGTTTCTGCGTTGGCCCTCTAGCCCGGCCCGCCGATAGTTTTCGTCTAGCTCTAATTGAAGTTGCTCAGTAATCGGTAATTGTTGTAAACGTCTTCGATTCAGGAAAGGGAGTTGGTCGATTTGCCACTGGGGGACCCACCACAGCAACATCAGCAGGACAAAGCTAGCCGAAAGCAACAGGAGAAGGCGTTGCTGGGACTCAAGTTTGGGTAGGGGTGACCTGGACACCGTACGCCTCGCACGCTCAACTATTCATGATCGATCGGCAGATTAAGGCTGGAAAATGGGATATCTCGTGACTCCATTGGCATCAGGCTGTCAAACCTACCAACTTATCTTGCATTGGGATCTAGTGTAACGGTAGATGTCTCTTACGGAGATTGACGAACACTATCACACCGGGCTTCTTATTGCTCAGACCCTTGTGCAGAGGTCTTTGCAGGTGCGTTAGACTGCCAAAGATGACTTCCTTCCCTGCCCCTCTCTAGACTTGTTCGAGACAGTCCTATGAGTACTACTATCACACCTCAACTCACCCAGAACTTACCATCCGGTCCTTCCTCTTCAGCGCTGTGGCAAATGCTGCAATGGATCGGCCGGCCCTTAGAGTTTATGGAAGCTTGTGCTTATGAATATGGAGATTTATTTACCTTACGTCTGGGCAGTCTAGGGCAAGTTATTTTCTGCAGCCATCCGCAAGGCATAGAAGAGATTTTCACCGCAGATCCTAAACAAATGGATGCAGGGAAAAATAATTCAGTATTGTTACCTATATTAGGCAATGCGTCACTGCTCCTGTTAGATGGTGAGCCCCATCAACGACAGCGACAGCTCTTGATGCCCCCGTTTCACGGAGAACGGATGCGAGCCTATGGTTCCTCTATTACTCAGATTACGGAAGCAGTCGCTTCACCTTGGCAGGTCAACAAACCGTTTGATGTGCGGGGGGCGATGCAGGCCATTTCCCTCAATGTGATCCTCAAGACCGTGTTTGGGGTGACGAATTCGGAACGATACCAAGTCCTACAGCAGCTCCTACCTAATTTTCTAGACTTAACCGGATCACCCGTGGGCGCAAGTTTGCTATTTCTGAGAGGATTACAGAAGGATTGGGGAGCTTGGAGTCCCTGGGGACGATTTTTGCGGATGCGATCGCAACTTGATCATCTTCTATATCAACAGATTGCTGAGCATCGAAATCAATCAGAACTGGGTGCTGACATCCTCTCTCTGATGCTGGCAGCAGAAGATGAAGATGGCAATCCCATGACCAATGTGGAACTGCGAGACGAGTTAGTCACCTTATTACTAGCCGGTCATGAGACAACGGCTTCAGCTCTGACTTGGGCATTGTATTGGATTCATTTTCTACCCGAAGTGAGGGACAAACTTATGGCTGAGTTAGCGACTGCTGACCTCAATGATGCCAAAGGCATTCAGCGCTTGCCCTATCTGAATGCAGTTTGCTCCGAAACCCTGAGGATTTACCCAATTGCCCCGATTACTGCTCCCCGAACGACTAAAATTCCACTGTCCCTGATGGGATATACGCTACCGATAGGAGCAACCGTAGCCCCCTGCATCTATCTCACACATCGACGCCCTGAGCTGTACCCCAATCCCCAAGCATTCCAGCCGGAGCGATTTTTAGATCGTCAATTCTCTCCCTATGAATATTTACCCTTTGGCGGCAGTAATCGCCGTTGTTTGGGGATGATCTTTGCTCTATTCGAGATGAAACTTGTGCTTACAACATTACTAACTCGGTATCAATTCCAGCTTGAGCGTTCCCAACCTTTGAAACCCGTGCGTAGAGGTGTGACCTTAGCCCCTCCCTCGCCGTTCAAATTGATATTGACTCAACGATTTTAAGGGAACATAAAATCCTAGAGTTACCGTTTGCAACCTCTTCTAGCTTCAGTACAATGACCACATGCCCGGTTGCAATCACTACCAAACCCTAGAAATTGATCCAGCCGCAACTCAAGCTGAGATCAAATCGGCCTATCGGCGTTTAGCGAAGTTATTTCATCCAGATAGCCATCATCAGCTGGCCAATCACGAGCGCATTGCTCAGGTAAATGAAGCCTATGAAGTCTTAAAAGATCCCCATCGTCGGTTGGCCTATGACCAAGGTCAAAGTACTACCTTGCCTGTAGACCAAGGGGAGAATAATCGTGGCGCTGCGCGTAGCCAAGCCTACCGACAGCCAACCCAAACAGCTCGCACGACAGAGCTTCACCTCCAACAATGGCTGAAGCAGGTTTACACTCCCGTCAATCGACACTTAGCTAACATTCTTAACTCTCTAGCTGCTGAGATTCAATGCCTATCTGCCGATCCCTATGATGATGATTTAATGGCGGATTTTCAGGATTATCTCGTAGATTGTCGCACGCGCCTTGAATCTGCTCAAGCAATCTTCCGATCCTTGCCTAATCCCGGCAATATCGCTAGTGTTGCTGCCCATTTATACTACTGCCTCAATCATATTGAGGATGGTATTGAAGAACTGGAACGGTTTACCTACTGCTATGACGATAGTTATCTAACCACTGGGCGAGAACTCTTTCGGATCTCTAAAAAGTTGCGGAGTGAGGCTCAAGCCGCGATGAAAGCTGTGATTTGAAATTGAACCAAGATTAAATCTGCAACACAATTTTGCCTTGCATTGACCCTCTCTCTAGAAGATAATGAGCATCCACCGCTGCATCTAGAGGAAAGGTCTTACTGACTTCAATGTGTAACTTACCCTGATCGAACCATTGCGCACAATGTTTAAGTATCTCGGCGTGGTGCTGTTGTGCCTCGGTTAACCCCTCTAGGGTAGGCGTCAACATCAGTTCGTAACTCACGCTTAAATTGCGTTTGCGAGCAAGTCCCCAATCAGTCTCCGGTGCAGGGGCCAATAGCGTGACCACATCTCCGTAGATGCGCGTGGCTGCAAAACTTTGAGATAACACAGGTCCGCCAACTGTATCAAAGGCCAGATCCACTCCCTTGCCGTTGGTCCAAGCCATTAGAGCTGCTACCCCATCAGTCTGAGGATAGAGAATTGTTAGCTCGGCCCCTAATCGCTCAACAAAGGCAGCTTTTTCGGCAGAACTGACAGTTGTGGCAACCCGAGCCCCTTTGAGCTGGGCCAGTTGCAGAGCAACATGTCCCACACCTCCTGCACCTGCCTGAATCAACACGCGATCTTCTGCTTGGAGATGTCCACGGTCAAATAATGCTTCCCAAGCCGTAATTAATACCAGTGGGGCTGCAGCCGCTTCCACAAAGCTGAGAGACGTAGGTTTAGAAGCTACAAATCGCTCATCCACGACCGCATACTCGGCATAGGTACCAGAGGTATCACCTAAGCCACCATGACAGAAATAGACTTGATCGCCAACCCGAAAGTGTTGAACTTGCCGACCTACTGCGGTGACAATCCCGGCCCCATCACACCCTAAAATGGCTGGCATTCTATCGGGATAAAAGGTTCCTCGTTGGCGCAATTTGGTATCAATGGGATTAATCCCTGCTGCTTTGAGTTTAACCAGAAGATCGTGATCTGTGCGCAGACGAGGTTGCGGAATTTGACTCACTTTTAATACATCTGGGCTACCTGGACCTTGGAATTGAATGGCTCTCATGATCGGGACTCAACGGTTCTTGACGAGTGCTGGAGATCAGTGCTGATATGTGCCTAATCTACACTCCATAAAGTTTATAGCGATTAAACGGCAAGATCAGTATTTATATTTCGCTAAGCTTGCACATGAAAGTAAATTGGTTCTATGAGTAATGTGTAACTTTTATGTCATCTTCCGACAGATTACTCCTACCTCAAAATTTCTCGTGTAACCTAGTTAAATATAAAGGAAATCTTAAAAGGCCGGATTCATGTCTCCTGAAGCAATCCGTAGATTTTGGTCGTTAATTGAGATGACTCAAACCAATCTGTTATTAACCTTGGATAATGATGCTTTGGTAGCCTGGTTATCTCGGCAACTTCGTCGAGAAGGTTTTCTAAAGAAGGTAGATTCCAATGACTTAAATGCTTATATCAGTGCTAGATTGCCTCTGATTCGCGATTTGGCTCGGGAAAGGCTCACGTATCAATCCCATTCCTCCTATTAGCCTGAGTTCCTACAGAATTAGGGGAAGAGACTAGAGAGACCAGCCCAATACCTGGGCAATTTGGCTGGCTAAGGTCAAAGAGTTAAAGGGTTTGGTAATAACCCCAGCAACCCCCAAGCTTTGAAATTGCTGCTGTTCTGCCGCTTGGGCTTTAGCAGTTAGCAGAATAACGGGAATGTTACGGGTTAACGGGCCTTGCTGTAGCTGTTTGAAGGTTTCTATTCCATCCAAAATAGGCATCATTACATCCAACAAAATTGCATCTGGTTGCTCTTGTCCAGCAATGGCGATGCCTTCGGTCCCTGAATTGGCAGTGATAACCTGCCAATCCGCTTCCAATTTTAAACTTAGGCTGGCTACAGCTTGAATCGCTTGTTCATCATCAATAATCAGGATGCGTTTTTCTGCCATGAATCG
Organism: Acaryochloris sp. IP29b_bin.176; assembly: GCA_028285315.1. Classification (GTDB taxonomy): domain Bacteria; phylum Cyanobacteriota; class Cyanobacteriia; order Thermosynechococcales; family Thermosynechococcaceae; genus Acaryochloris. Next base: position 13,895 of record JANQPU010000215.1, on the reverse strand, counting down.
GATTGAGGATTGGGAATAAATACCAACGACTAACTAGCCTCAGCTTTTTCGGCTAACCAGCAAGACATGGGCAGAGCAACAAAAAAACAACTTCCTTGGCCCAACACACTTTCTGCCCAGATTTTGCCACCATGTTGCTCCACAATTTTGCGGCAGATTGCTAATCCGAGGCCGGTTCCGCCTTTTTCACGTGCATCTGAAGCATCTACTTGCTGAAAGCGTTCGAAAACGCTTTCCAGTTTATCAGCAGGAATTCCTTGGCCTTGATCAATCACTTGAAACCAAAGTTCAGTATGTTTCACTGTCGTGGGAAGCAGGTTGTTTTGATGGTCTGATTGGATCGGTGGGTTGACTCGATGTTCTTCGATACGGAGTTCGGCAACCAGTTCTACTGTTCCCCCAGGCTGTGAGAATTTGATTGCGTTGCTGATTAAATTGGTGAGAGTTTGGACCATATAGTCTGGATTGGCCCAAATCATGGTTAGCAGAGGCGTACTTTTTAAGGTGATATTATGGTGATAAGCCATGCTACGCATAGCATCAGTGGCATGGGTCATCAGGTCTGCGGCATCGCAAAGTTGTTTGCGAATTTTGGCTCGTCCCGATTCAATCCGTTGCAGATCTAAGACATCGCTCACGAGACGGACGAGACGATCTGTATTTTGATCGGCAATATCTAGCATTTGCTGACCATCATCCGATAAATCCCCTAACTGTCCTGTGGCTAGCAACTTGATAGACCCATGAATCGAGGTGAGCGGGGTCCGTAATTCGTGACTGACTACAGAAATAAATTCGTCTTTAATCCGTTCTAAAGCCTTGCGATCGCTAATGTCGCGTTGCACCACTAAAATGGAAATCTGTCCCAGCAAATCTTTGACCACTTTAAAAGAGCAATCCATCGTCAAAATTTTGCCGTTCTTGCCCACAAATTCTAGTTCTTGCCGATGATTGCCTTGGGATAACAGCTCACCAAATTGTTGCTGACAAAGAACCTGGGATTTGGGGGTAAAAAGATTAACGAGGGGATGACCTACTAGTTCGGATTTACGATAGCCCGAGCGTTCGATGACCACGGGATTGACATGCTGAATTATCCCTTGAGTATCTAAGACATAGATGAAATCTGGAGCGGCTTCAAATAAGGAGCGAAACCGTTGTTCACTTTCTTGTAAGGCTGCAGTTCGTTGCTCTACCCGCATTTCCAACTCCCGATTGAGCTGTTGTAGCGCAGCTTCGGCCTGTTGGCGAGCACTCACATCTTGGGCCATGGATAGGATAGAGACTAAGTTGCCTTCCTCATTGAAGAGGGCTGAGCTATACCATTCGCAATCAATCAGATCGCCTGCTTTGGTGTAGTTACGGGTTAGCCGTTCCATATCAGGACTGGCATAATTCGGAAAAGGATGTCCAGTCAAATTAAGCACCTGCTCCCGGAACAAGTGCAGATCATCCGTGTGAATAAACCAATGATCGGGACCGCGCCCTATCACTTCATCTGCAGACCAGCCAAAAATACGTTCGGCTTGGGCAGACCAGCGTTGGATACGACAGGCATGATCCCACTCGATCACCGCTAGGGGGGAGTTCTCCACATGGAATCTGAGCTGTTGATGGGCTTGGTTTAGATCAGCCACGAGTTTGGCTTGCGCGAGAGCAATACCCGCTTGATCCGCGAGTTGCTTAAGTAAATCGACCTCAAAGGCTTGCCATTCTCGGGGAGCCGAACATTGATGGGCAATTAAGAGCCCCCATAGTTGATCTTGGCTAATAATGGGGATAACTAGGTTGGCTTTAACCTCAAACTGTCGCAGCAAATCCGCGTGACAGGGGGTAATCGGAGCCTGTTCAATATCGTTAATGACAGATACGCGGCCATTCTGATAGGATTCCACAAAGCCTGGCCCAAAGCAGCTATCCACAATATTTTGGTCAATCGATTTTGACCAGCCTGGTAACACCGCTTCTTGTACAACGGTTCCCGCCCCATTGGGATGGATTTGAAACATGACGACACGATCGGCGTCTAGAAGCTGCCGAACTTCGGTGACGGTAGTTTGTAGAATCTCATGTAGATCCAGCGATTGTCGAATCTTATAGGTGACATCCGCTAACAATTGCATCCGTTGGTTATGTTTCTCTAAGTTCATTGCGGATAAATGAAGGCTCATGGACAACAGAAGATCATTTCAATGCAGATGCTAACGGTTGCAATCCAGCTTTGTAATCAGAATCTGACCCCATCATAAAGGGCGATTGCAGGGTCTGGACATCTATGAGGAAACTGCAACAGATTCGTTAAAAGTCAACACCACGTTTAAGATCAACGCCTTTTTCCGCATAGTGTTTGTGGCAGACCATCTCGGAATGGGTACTTGCCAGTTCAAAGTAGGCAGGCGGATTTTGACAGCGTCCAGTGATAATAATCTCGGTATCGCGGGGTTTGCGCAAGAATGCCTGCATGATCGGTTCTTCCGGCAGGAGTTCGAGATCGACGGTGGGATTAAGTTCGTCTAGGATGATGGTTTTGTAGAGGCCGGATGCGATCGCAGCTCGGGCAATCTCCCATCCTCGCTCTGCTTCTACATAATCAATCTCTTGCTGTTGGCCCCGCCAAACGATGGCATCTCGGCCACAGCGCTGATGATCCACTAGGTTAGGGTAACTTTGCTGCATAGCAGAAATCGCGGCATCTTCCGTGTAGCCCAGGCCACCTTTGAGCCACTGCATAATCAGAACCCGATGGGATTGATCCTGGCTAATGCCCCGGCCGATGGCTTGGAGGGCTTTGCCTAGGGCACTGGTGGATTTGCCTTTCCCTGATCCGGTATAAATTTCGATCCCCTCAATGCCTTGGCGGGTGCCTTCATGGGAATGGGGCTTCATCTCGGAATGGAGATCGGCAATATTAAGGAGAGCTTGGGGGGTGCCTCTGCCCGTGGAAATAACTTCTAAATGATCCGGTTTTTTGCGGAGGGTTTGGACCACATCGTTGATGTCTAAGAGCCCCAAATCCAGAACCGGGTTGAGTTCATCAAGGACAACGACAGAGTAGAGACCCGATGCGATCGCACCTTTGGCAATATCCCATCCCCGTTGAGCTTCCTGACGGTCGAATTTAGTAATATCATCCGCCCCAAAAAATTCAGCCCGCCCCGTTCGCACTTGATCGATTAAATGAGGAAAGGCGCGCTGTAGAGCTTCAATCGCAGCATCTTCTGCATAAGGGCGCCCAGGACCTTTCAAAAACCGTAACAACAAGACACGGGTGGGAAACGCAGAGGCTATACCCAAGCCAATGGAACGCAACACCACGCCTAAAGCTGCCTGCGATTTACCCTTCCCCGCTCCGTCATACACATGAATCTGGCCAACAATCCGTTCTAAGCGATCTTGGGCTGTATTGATGCCAATCCCGTTCCTGGCCATAATTACTTTGGATATTCCTTCTACTTGTTGAACCGATGGTTAGTACCTTGCTATCCATCCTACGAGGCTGAGATCTATGTCTAATAGACTATAGTCACCTCTTGAGGATTTTGTGGAATAGATCTGTTGAGAGAGGATGACCAACAAGACTCCCCTGCATCATAAAACTCCCTATATCTTAAAGGGCCTGCCATCAATCTCACAGGGCACAAGACTATAATCCAAGGCTTCCCCAGGCGCAGATGGCGACCAGGGTTCTACAGTGGTCGACCTTCCTCAGATAAAAATCATAGTGTTTATTACAGCACTATCTGCTCCCGTTTTGTTGCAGACAGCTATCAAACTATGGCTACACTTTTAGAAGCCTCGTCATCCCCTGTTTGCTCCAGAAGGTTGTAAGGATAAAGATTCAGTGTTAGCCGTTACAAATGGTTATATCAATCAAGCTATGCCCAAAAAGCAAATGAAAATGACATTAGAATATAGAGACCTATTATGTAGTTTCTACATAATATGAATATCAGTTAATTAGTCTAAATGAAGATACTGACTTGGACAGCGTCTTTATTCGGGCATCAGCTATTATCAAATCCCCTTTCTATTCTACTCATCCATACCCTAGTCTATTTTGCTCATAGCATAACTTCTATTATTTTTCTATGCTGGGTGCGTTATGCTAAGGACATCAGGCAATCTAACTACGATTAAAAACTCAATCTTCTACTAGCCGCTATCCTCAACACCGGAGTAATATTTAGGATCCTTGAGCTGAAATACTTCCTCACCGCAAGAGAGCCACAATTTGAAATGAGTTTTGAAGAAATCCTAGAACAAATCATTGAAATTTTGAATCGTCGAGGTCAAGTTTCTTATAGGGCGATTAAACGGCAATTTGATATTAATGATCAATATTTGGAAGACATAAAATATGAGATTGTTGATATTCTGAAGTTGGCAGTTGATCGGAATCAAGAAATGCTAGTTTCCCTAACCTTAGGTGCCCCTCAAAGTAGCTTGCAAACCAGTTCTTCCCGTAAACTGAAAACGAATATTAATACCCCTTCTGAGGAGGCATGGAGGCGGACAACAGAACGGCGGCAATTGACGGTCATGTTCTGTGATTTGGTAGAATCCTCACCCCTTGCGGAAAGGCTTGATCCCGAAGATCTCCGTGATGTGTTTCTGGCCTATCAAGACCTCTGTGCAAAAGCAATTGCCAATGCTGAAGGATATATTGCTCGGTACTTAGGCGATGGGGTCTTGATCTATTTTGGCTATCCTCAAGCCCATGAAGATGATGCCAGGAGGGCAGTGAGCAGTGGATTGCGAATATTAGAGGCATTGCAACGCCTCAATCCTCAAATGATGAAAAAGTGGGGGGAACGTCTTTCTGTTCGCATCGGCATTCACACAGGATTGGTTGTGATTGGTGAAATGGGGGTTAGGGAAGCACCTGATCCCATGGCCATTGTGGGTGCAACGCCCAACATTGCGGCTCGCTTACAATCTCTAGCTCAGCCCAATACGGTTGTCATCAGTGCCGCAACTCAGCGCCTAGTAAGCGGTTTTTTTGAATGTCAGCGATTAGAGCAACAAAAACTGAAAGGGATTTCAGATCCCATTACTATTTTTCAGGTTTTGCGGGAAAGTAAAGCCAAAAGCAGGTTTGCTGTCGCTGAGAAATCGGGTTTGACGCCTTTTGTCAACCGCAGTGCTGAAACAGCACTTTTATCTGATCGATGGCAAGAAGCGATGACTGGGCATACCCATGCTGTACTGCTGCAAGGAGAAGCAGGAATGGGCAAGTCAAGACTGGTTTGGGAGATCAAAAAAACGATTGCCCAAACCCAGGATGTGTGGCTGACCGAAATTCAAGGTTCACCCTACTATCGCAACAGTGCGTTCTATCCCATTACTGAGTTTCTCAAACAATTTACATTTAACTTTTCTCAGGAAGATACCTCTACAGAGAAATTGGTCAAAATTGAACAATTCATGGGTCAGTGTTCCTTGCCCCAAGGAGAGTATGTCCCTTTATTTGCGAGCTTGCTTGCGGTTCCTTTTGAGGACCAATATCCGCCTTTAAATTTGACTTCTGAGCGACAAAAACAAAAAACCATTGAGGCTATGACATCGGTCTGTCTAGCGCTAGCCAAGCAACAGCCTGTCCTGCTTGTGATTGAAGATCTCCATTGGATGGATGCTTCGAGTCTCGATGCAATTACTTATTTTTTGGATCACATTCGGGATCATCCGCTCTTACTGTTATTAACTTGCCGTCCTGAGTTTACATCACCTTGGAATGACCATACCCACTTTCACGCTTTACACCTCAATAGTCTTGGGCAGCAAGAAATCCAGGTGATGGTTGAGCAAACGGCTCAGGAAAAATTATTATCTCAGTCTCTAGTCCAGCAAATTATTCAGAAAACGGATGGTATTCCTCTATTTGTGGAAGAACTGACCAAAACAGTTCTAGAAGCAGATGCTAATGAAAATCCATCCTTACGCCGGACCAGGGATGAAAGTATCTCGCTTGCCATTCCTACAACGCTACATGACTCCTTGATTGAGCGTCTGGATCGCCTGTCTGTGGTGAAGGAAGTGGCCCAACTGGGCTCGACTTTGGGGCGCGAATTTGACTATGACTTACTGGAAGAGGTATCTCAGTGGAATCAGGTCACTTTACGCAATGGCCTGAAGCAACTGGTTGAAGCGGGGCTCCTCTACCAGGAAGGGTCGCCGCCGTTTGCCAAGTATCAATTCAAACATGCCCTCATTCAGGATGCGGCTTACCAGTCTTTGGTCAAAATACGCCGACAGTCCTATCATCAGCGAATTGCCTATACCCTCGAACGACGCAGAGATGATCAAGAATCGATCCGGCCAGAGCTATTAGCCTATCACTTTACAGAAGCGGGGCTACTGCACACTGCTATTCAGTATTGGCTGGAAGCAGGACAGCGAGATTTGGAACAAGCGGCTAACTCGGAAGCGATCGCACATTTTACACAAGGAATTGAATTACTCGACGGTATCCCTGAAGGGACTGAACGCGATCGGCTGGAATTGCAAATGCAGCTTGGCCTTGCCCCTGCGTTAATGGCAATTAAAGGTTGGGCATCTGTAGAAGTTGAACAAGCCTGCATTCAAGCAAGAGTACTAAGCCTCAAAACTGAAGACCAGCAAAGTTTGTCTAAGGCCTTGTGGGGGCTGTGGACTAATTACTTTCTTCGGGGCCAAATGGATGAAGCAATTGACGCAGCAGGAGAGGTACTGCAAAGAGCACAACTGGTTGATCAACCAATCATGTATGAAATGGCATGCCACGCAGTGGGTTATACCCAGTTTTATCGTGGTGAATATATTGAGGCCAAAGACATGGCTATTGAAGGCTTGTCTAGATTTCAGTTGGAATCTGAGCGACATCTCGTTTTTGAGACCCAACTTTCTTCTGCGGTATGTATACAAATGTTCCTCGCAGGAAGTCTCTGGATGTTGGGTTACCCAGACCAACTGCCCAAACATGTGGAATCTGCGATGGAACTTGCCCAAACCCTGCAACATCTTCCTAATAAAGCTTATGCTTTAGGCGCTAGCCTGCATCAGTATCAACTTACTCGGAACTTGTCTGTGGTTGAAGGCAAGGCGGAAAAATTACTAGATATTTCACAGACAGAAGGCTTTCTGTTATGGATTCCAGTTGCCATGCTCTTTCACGGATGGTCAGTCGCCTTGCAAGGCAGAGTTCAAGATGGTCTCCAGGAAATGCTCACAGGCTTAGAACTATTTAAGAAAACCGGAACTTCGGTTATTTTCCCACAAGTTATGGGTATGCTGGCGGAGGTTTATTGGTTATCCGAACGTTTTGACGAAGCCTTTCATGCTCTAGAAGAAGGGGTTCAGGAAGCGACTATTCGTAACGAGCATCATATGGAACCTGAGTTATATCGCCTCAAAGCTGAGTTCTTATGGCAACGAGCCTGTACCAATCAAAACATACTCCGAGAATCTGATGTGGAAAAAGTAGAAAACTGTTTTGAGAAAGCTATATCCCTTGCCCAAAAACAGAATGCACTTATATTGGAGCTTCGAGCGATCCTAAGTCTAAGTCGTTTCTGGCGTTCTCAAGGGAAAGAAATAGTAGCTCAAGAACGGACATATGAAATTTATAATCGGTTTACAGAAGGCTGGAGCACTCCTGACTTACTTCAAGCACGTATTTTTTTAGATGAATTAGAAAGTCCTACATCTTGGAATGGTTAAGAGGTGTCTGTGGAGTTTTGCCATGATGGTTTAAAACTTTGGTATGGAACAGATGATGCTCCCGCACCTGAGGGAGTTATAGCTTGCCCGCAAAATATTTCAATTACAGTTGGTGTTTACCCACTACATCCTGCTAATAAAGTTACCGTCTATTATCGTTCGGATAAGAATAAGCTTGTTCAGACCATCTCCGGTGTACTTCAACGTTCTAACTATATAGCTTCAACACAGTACTTTGCAGCCCACTTTCCAACTCTATTCACTACTCAAAAAGTTGAGTATTTAGTAACACTATCTTGTGCAGGACGGCAAGTCCCAAATAGCTCCAATACCCAACCCTTCCCTTCCACATTTATAATTGATGATTCGCCACCATCATCGCCTGTTCGTCTATCTTCATCTGAACCTTCAGCCCATCAACTAGAACAGTTTCATCGATTTCCATGTGATTTGAGTTATCTCGCTACAGTACAAGCCCAGTTACTGAAGTCCCCTGAAATCATTGGCAAAACTCCGGAAGGGCTGAAGGTCAATTGGTTCATCCAGAGGGGCCAGGTCAACGGTCCTCAATTAAATGCTATTCTTTGCCCGCGAGGGGGAGATCATATGACCATTCGTCCTGATGGAGTCGGCCTTCTAGGAGCTTTTGCCACCCTTGAAACTGCGGAAGGAGCCCTTATCCAGACTAGGTACTCAGGTGTCTGCGAACTGGGAGAAAAGGGATATCAAAATTTTCTGAAGAAAAAATGGCCTAATGCCCCTCCGCTTAGAGTAGTGCCTCGTTTTTTAACAGAGCACCCACAATATCAGTGGCTAAATCGACTCCAATGCGTTGGAATTGGAGAAGTGCAAATGTCAGATTTACTAGTAATTTATGACTTGTATGCCCTCTAGTTTGTTGTAAACTTTTGGCAGTCCCTTTTGCTTTTACAATCTGATTTCCTGTATTGAGTTTTCTATTAATGGTTGTTTCCACAAATAGTTAGCTTATCTTTCTATATTTAGGATATTCACACTCTATGAACTCACAAATTGACTGGTCTTCTGAACAGTGGGATCAGATTCAACAGATTGTTGCTGATGAGGCTAGTAAAGTTAGCGTGGCGGGCTCTTTTCTAGCTTGCTGTGGACCTCTAGAACAGAGCGCAACAGTTGTACGCAGTCAAACATTACTAGAAGTTGAGCCAGAATCTGTAGAAGTTGAATCAGAACCTGAAGAAGAATCCGCACCAGAGAGTGATCGAGTACCTGGGGTAGAGTTAACGCCAGAGAATGATCCAGTGCCAGAACCTATCAAAGTTGATGATGTTGATACGCTCAGGCTCTGGACGTTGTCAGTTCACATTGAGCTAAAGCAGCGTCAGTTAGCTGAGGAGAATCTAGCCGGAGCAATTTCTGCATTTCGGCGAGCAGCAAACTTATTGGCACGCTCAGAAGATGCAGTAGTTTTTAATGGTTTACCGAAGACTGACCCTACAAATCAACAATTGAGGAATGCTAGAGTTCCTGCTCTATGTAGGGTAAAGGGTGGGGAAAATGCAAATGGACTGGTGGATGGAACACCATATAATCCGACTTCAGGCCCTACTGGCGAACGCCTTATTGTTAATATTGCTGGTGCGATCGCAACCCTTGAATCAAGTGGGCATCTAGGACCGTTTGCTTGCATTCTAGGCCAAGGTGCTTTTATTGAGGCTAATACGCCAAATAATTCTTTTGTACTACCAAAAGATCGCATTGAACCCTTGCTAGGCACGCAACTTTTACGTTCCAGCACCTTACGAGACAATCAAGTTATTCTTGTTTCTCTAGCGGGTGATCCAATTGATTTAGTAGTTGCAACTTCACCCACAGTGCAGTTCTTAAATGTGAGTGATGAAGCAAAATATCGGTTTCGAGTTTACGAAAAGTTCGTGTTACGAATTAAGGAACGAAGAGCTGTTACGGCATTTGTACTTCCGAATCTAGAACAAGCTGGTGGGGAACAGTGAGCCAGTCCCTGAATTCTGTCCTCACAGTCCCTGAATTCTGTCCTCATAAGTATTAACTGCACCCATGTAACAGGATCAATAGACCATGCCAAAAAAGGTTGTCATCCTTGGCGGAGGCGTAGCCGGGCTGAGTGCCGCCCATGAATTAATTGAACGGGGCTTTGCCGTAGAGGTGTATGAAGCCAAGAAGATCCCTGGGGGTAAGGCCCGCAGTATCCCCGTACCCAATACAGGTGGCATGGGGCCTAATGGTCCCCGCAAACCGTTGCCGGGAGAACATGGCTTTCGATTTTTTCCTCGGTTTTATAAGCATATTGTCGATACGATGGCCCGGATTCCCTATGGGAGAGACAAAACCGTTGCCGGTAACTTGGTGGACACCACACGGGTAGAAATGGCTCGCTATGGCCAGCGTCCGATTGTCTTTCCTTCTCGCTCTCCTCGCACCTTCGCCGATGTACGGGAAATACTCGACGAATTTCCCACCATATTCGGTCCTGATTTTGGTGTTGCTCCGGAAGAAATTGCCTTTTTTGCGACCCGAGTTTGGCAAATTGTGACCTCCTGTGAGGAGCGTCGACTCGCAGAATATGAAAAAGAAGACTGGTGGGAGTTTATCGGGGCCGATCAGCGTTCCCCTGCCTATCAGAAAATTTTTGGTCATGGCATTACCCGCTCCTTGGTGGCGGCAAAAGCCCACCTTGCCAGTACTAAAACCATTGGTGATATTTTTGTCCAGCTCCTCTTTGATTTAGTGGAGCCGGGACCGAGTAGCGATCGCGTTCTCAATGCACCTACCAACGATGCCTGGATTAATCCTTGGCTCGCCTATTTAACCCAGCGAGGGGTGCAATACCATCTAGAGGCCAAGGTCTCAGCAATTCATTGCACCAATGGTCAGATTCAAGGGGCCACTATCGAGAAAGAGGGCCACACCTTTACTGTTCAAGGGGACTATTACATCGCTGCAGTTCCTATCGAACGCATGGCTGAGTTAGTGACCGATAGTATCAAAGCAACTGATCCAGAATTTGGAAAGCTCCAGCAGTTGAGTGAAGGTGGTGTGTCTTGGATGAATGGCATCCAGCTTTACTTAACGGAGGATGTGCCTCTGTCCCACGGTCATGCGATTTACGTGGATTCCCCTTGGGCGCTAACCTCTATTTCTCAAAGACAGTTCTGGCCTGGTGTTGATTTCAGTCAATATGCCGATGGTCGGATTAAAGGCATTATCTCTGTTGATATTTCCGAGTGGGATGAAAAGGGGTTGAATGGCAAAACCGCTAAGGAATGTACGCGGGAAGAAGTGAAAAACGAGGTGTGGGCACAACTCAAAAAGAGTATCAATATCCACGGCAAAGAAATTCTCAAAGATGAGTATTTAGACCATTGGTTCTTAGATCCTGCTATTTACCTAGTGGAGGGGGAAGGAGACACCAATGAGGAACCGCTGCTAGTCAATTTGATTAATACCTGGGTAAAACGCCCAGAAGCAATTACGGATATTCCCAACTTGTTTCTCGCATCTGATTACGTTCGCACCTATACGGATTTAGCGACGATGGAAGGGGCGAATGAAGCAGCCCGCCGGGCCGTCAATGGCATTATTGCAGCGGCTAAAGCAGATACCCCCAAGTGCAAGCTCTGGAAACTGCATGAGCAAGAAATTTTCGAACCTTGGCGAGTGATCGATCGCATTCGGTTTCACCAGGGTTTACCGTGGGATGACAGCTTAGTGCGATGGGGATTGTCAGCGATTAAGCTTGCCCATCAGGGCGGCCGAATTCTAGAGCAGTTGTTGGGGATCACCATCGATCAGCCCCTGGAAAAATTGGGCAACCCGCTATATGCTGTCGGCACGCAAGGGTTTGACAATATTGAGTTGCGGCAAGAGCTGATGGAGGTGGTGCAAAAGTCTGTCTTGGACATCATGGTTCGGATGGCGGAGTCCCAAACCATGCCTGAGATGATCCCTAATTTGTCTACGCTCCAAGCACTGTCCGAACAACCTCAACTTTCTCCTGCCCAGCCTCCAACTCGTACCGGGAAAGTCCGCATTATTCCTGAGCAATGAATCCCATACCCTATCCATTCTCTAGAGCTGTCTTGTGCCCCTAGCTGCCCTTGCACCTCAGGATTTAGAGTCTCTTCAAACTCACCTGGGTCACTACCGAGAAGTGACCTTGACCGCTTTGTTAGCGGTTGTGCCGACAGGAGAACCCCAACGATATTTGTATGAGCCTTTAAAAAAACATCTCTTTCATATAGGCAAGGGATTGCGACCTGCCTTGTGTATGGCAACCTGTCAGGCCTTTGGCGGGACTGAAGAACAGGCGCTCAAATCAGCCGTTGCCCTGGAAATGATTCACAATGCCTTTTTGGTCCATGATGATGTGGAAGATAACAGCGAATGTCGTCATCGTATGCTGACGATGCAGGCAGAGCATGGGGTGCCCATTGCGGTAAATATTGGTGATGCCATGAACGCTTTAAGCTTGAGATTAGTGCGGGAGAATATCCCGTTGCTGGGTCATCCACTCACCCAACGAATTTACGAAGAGTTTGAGCATTTAATGTTGAAATCCCTGGAAGGGCAAGCCCTCGAATTGGGGTGGGTGCGGGATAATCGCTGTGATGTCACCGAAGCAGACTACCTACAGATGATTTTGAATAAAACCTGTTGGTATAGCTTTATGCATCCCTGCCGGATTGGGGGCTTGATTGCCTCCAAAGACACCCTAGATTTAGAACGCTTTAACAAGTTTGGATATTTTATGGGCGCGGCCTTTCAAATTCAGGATGATGTTTTGAATTTGGTGGGCGATGCTCAACGGTACGGCAAAGAAATTGGAGGGGATATTTGGGAAGGAAAGCGGACATTGATGCTGGTGCATCTATTTAAACAGAGCACCCCCTCGGAGCTGGAAGTTCTTCAAGCCTTTATGGGCAAGCCTAGGGCCGAACGGTCTCAAGAGGAGGTGAATTGGGTGATTCAACGCATGCAGGATTACGGCAGTATTGACTATGCGATCGCAGTCGCTCATCAGTTTGCCCAAGCCGCCTTAGAAGAATTTGCGGTGGCGTATGGTGATACTCCCGACTCTGCAGAAAAAGCGTTTATCCCTAAATTGATTCACTATATGATTAGTCGCAACCTGTAGGACAGGTGTGGGTTAGCAGCAAGGACAGTTAAGAATGAAACACTATCGACGTAAACCCCTCCAGCTCATCGACCAAGGGCTACCTGAATCAGTCACTAACCTTCTGGACCATGTTGAAATGCCCCCGCCTAGGGTCTCCGACCCTGGAAATTTATCTGCTCAATCAAAGGCGATAACAGAGCCTATTGCAGAGGATATCCAACCTATGATCGGCAAAACTGAGGCAATACCGAGCCCTGATATGCTCGTCCAGCAGGCTGCCGCTATTTTGGGCAACGATCGATCAGCCCCCCTACCCGCTGCTCAAGCAGTGGCTTCCCCTCTCAACTTAGGACCTACGACTTCCTCTGCCCCCGCTAGCTATTCTGTTCCAGGCTTAGTGGGTGAAATGCATGAGTTCGTGAATGAGTTAGCTAGCCTGATCTCCCTCAAATCTGATCTGGTGGGGAGTGGGCAAACGCCATCCAGGGATACCAGTGTTCCTTTACTCCAACCCTCTAGCCCAAGTCACGCAGGTGAGACAGTCCAGATCTCGTTTACAGTCCACAATGACAGTACAGAGCCCGCTCAAGCCACGTTCTTTTGTACTGATTTGTACAATTGCCAGGGTGAGTTGATTCCTCGGCATGCCATCTCCATCGCACCGAACACCTTGAGTCTTGCCCCTGATGTCACGGACTCCATTAGAGTATCGATTCAACTCCCCCAGACCCTCCCCAAAGGTGAATATTCAGGTGTGGTCATGGCTCCAGAGCTGTCTTATCTAAAAGCGATGATTTCTCTCAAGGTGACTTAGCCAGTCATTGAGGGTGGCGTGTTGCCCGTCGCGTTCCCTCTTGCAGGCACGGTTTAGCTGGCTTTGTTGTCCTTTGATGTGGCCTTGCTCTCCTCCAGTGCTGAGTTTATATCCCACATTCCGCTGTTTGGAGAGTCCGTTGAGGAATTGGTATTAGGGCACTGAAAACAACCACATCAAAAAGATGGTCTGCACAGGGATAAAACTAGGGTGCCGAAGTTATGCAACTCGCCGCCGAAGAAGGTGCGATTT
>JANQPU010000174.1 GCA_028285315.1 Acaryochloris sp. IP29b_bin.176 | reverse complement strand
GATGATCTTTGCCGCTATGATTCATTTGATGGTTCGTCGATTAGAACCTCAAACTCAAGCTGGGTAGGCTGTTTTACAACTTTTCAAACAGGTTCTTAGATCTTTAAAGAACTACCATTAAGATCACCCCAAATTTTTACATATTTCTTGTTAAGAGGCTTGGAATATTTCTTCGAGTTCATTAACTTCTTGGATGAACTTCTTCCTTCGGTCAGATAGACACACTAATTCTGCTATTCGACTCCGAGGTCTTAATAAATAATAAAGTTACCCACTTCACCCACTGCTTTGCAGAATCTTTGGGCAGCTTCAAACTCACCAAACCCAAGGGTGGGATAATACCGATGTTTGACCGTTCTGTGACTTTATTTGGCTGGATTCTCAGTGCAGGGGCAAACTTCATGTTCCATCTTTCACAATGGCGTGAGGGTATCATGCTGAGTCATCTGCCGCTACCTTGTTAGGTGGATTATAGTGAAGTTCAATCACCTGAGCACAGAAGGTTTTGGTGCCTTCCATATCTCGGATTTCGCTCAGGTGCACATCAACCAGATTGCTAGCATTGTCAATGCCCCGATGAATGAAGGGGGACGCATAGGGAGGTGACGTATAATCCATGAACGCTAGAGTGCCCGATTTGCCCAAACTTGTTCTATATCCAGCCAGTGGCAAAAATGAGAAGCAGGTTTAAAAATCTTGATTCTATGAGGTCAATGATTGCTTTACAGTCAAATAAACTCAATCGTTTGTTTAAGTCGAGACCCAAAGTAACGGTGCGCCCATTGAGAACTGTGCTGCCTATTCTGATAGCTCTTATTTGTCTGGCTTGGGTGTTGTTTGTAACTCCTGCGATCGCAGTTCCCGATTGGAGTTATGAAGGCGCATCGGATCCGGGACATTGGTCAGATCTGCAACCGGAATATTCCCTGTGCGAAACGGGGCAGTCTCAGTCGCCGATTAATTTGCGATCGCAAGAAGACAGGAACGATAACGAAGTTCTCAGTATGGACTATCACCCTTCTCCCTTGGATGAGGTGAATAATGGACGCACTTTAAAGGTCATCTATGCGGCGGGGAATACCTTGACCCTCAATGATCAAACCTATGAGTTAGTGCAGTTTCATTTCCATGCACCCAGTGAGCATCTGATCGAGAACAAATCTAGTGCCATGGAATTGCATCTTGTCCATAAAAATGCCGCCAATCAACTGGCTGTGTTGGGGGTAATGATTGAGCCAGGGGCTCCTAATCCCTATCTAGAAGACATTTGGCAACATATGCCAGCTGTAGAAGAAGAGAATGCATCTCCGTTAGATATTGATGTCAGTTCGCTACTGCCACGCGATCTCAGCTTTTATCACTACCAAGGGTCACTGACCACACCACCTTGTAGTGAATCCGTCCATTGGGCTGTCCTAAAGCAACCCATTCAAGCTTCTCGCCAGCAAATCACCACCTATCAATCACGCTTCCATGCCAACGCTAGGCCCATTCAAGGTCTCCATGATCGGACTATCCAGTTCTCTCATTCCTTAAGTTAATAGATCATCCTTAATCGATCTGATAATAATGCTTCTAAGCTAACTGAAAACGAACAGTAAGCATCATCCGTATAAAGTGAAGAGCTTGGTATGGGGGAGATAGCATGATCCAGTTGGGGCGGGAGATCACTAGCGACCTCAAAACAGCCGCTGATCGAGAATGGTTAGTCACCAACGGCATGGGTGGATATGCTGCGGGTACCGTTGCAGGTCTACTCACTCGTCGCTATCATGGGCTGCTTATTGCTGCTCTAAAACCGCCACTAGAGCGAACACTACTCGTGACTAAACTGGAGGAAACACTACGCTATAACGGCGAGGGGTTTAACCTGTCCACAAACCGATGGGCAGATGGGAGTGTCGAACCCAGAGGATATCAATACATCGAACAATTTCGGTTAGAAGGCAGCATTCCCTGTTGGCACTATGTTTGTGCCGATGTACTCCTGGAAAAACGGGTGTGGATGCAGCGGGGTGAAAACACAACCTATACTCACTACCAGCTAACCCGAGGAAGTGGTCCCGTAGCGCTTTCCATTAAGGTCCTGATCAATTACCGGGATCACCATAGTCAAACCCTGACTCACCAATGGCAGATGCAGACTCAGTCTGTTGCCCAAGGGATTCGAGTTACTGCCACGGATACCGCCACTCCTTTCTATCTCCTGGTTAGCCAAGGCGGTTTAGTGGCTCAGCATAATTGGTATCAGGGATTTGAATTAGGTATAGAACACTATCGAGGGCTAGCGGATCAGGAGAACCACCTCCATATTGCCACCTTGGAAGTGGTGCTGAACCCCAATGATTGCCTCACGGTTGTGGCCAGTACCCAGGCTCATCCCAGCTTGGATGGTACCACAGCTCTCCTGGAGCGACGTTTTTATGAGGAAACCCTCCGGGGTGAGCTTCAGACGTCTTCTGCACTGTCCCCGTTGCCAGAGTGGATTGAGCAATTAGCCTTGGCTGCCGATCAATTCATTGTCGATCGACCTTTAGCTGAAGACCCCGACGGCAAGACATTGATTGCGGGCTATCCCTGGTTTGGGGATTGGGGGCGGGATACGATGATTAGTCTTCCGGGTCTGACGGTGACAACGGGGCGATTTCACATTGCCCGTATTATTCTGCGCACCTTTGCCCAATACCTCGATCAAGGCATGCTACCCAATGTTTTCCCCGAAGTGGGGAAACAGCCTGACTACAATACCGTTGATGCCATCCTTTGGTATTTTGAAGCCATTCGGATTTACGCCGCAACCACCCAGGACAATGACCTGTTACAAGAGTTATTTCCGGTTCTAGTTCAGGTGATTGATTGGCATCGGCAAGGAACTCGCTACCAAATCCATGTCGATACAGATGGGCTGCTCTATGCCGGAGAGATGGGTGCCCAACTGACCTGGATGGATGCCAAAATTGGTGATTGGGTGGTGACGCCCAGAACCGGAAAACCTATTGAAATCAACGCCCTTTGGTATAACGCTCTGCGCAGTATGGAACGGTTCGCACAGCAGCTGGGCCAGCCCCAGCAAGTCTATCGACAAATGGCCCAACAAGTGCTGGACAAATTTCAGCGATTTTGGCAACCGACGAGGGGCTATTGTGCGGATGTTTTGGATGGTCCCCAGGGGGATGATCTAACCTTGCGTCCCAATCAAATTTTTGCCGTATCGTTGCCATTGGTGGCAGGGGCAACGGATTATCCGGCCTTACTGACCCCCGATCAGCAAAAGGCGGTAGTTGAAACCTGTGGCCGACATTTGCTAACGTCTCATGGGTTGAGATCGCTCTCCCCAGACGATCCCCAATACCAAGGCACTTACGGCGGTGATCAAGTCCAAAGAGATAGTCGATACCATCAAGGAACCGTTTGGGGCTGGCTACTCGGTCCCTATGTGCAAGCTCATTACCGAGTCTATAAGAATCCTGAACAGACCCTATCGCTCCTCAACCCCATGGTCAATCATCTCCAGGCCCACAGCCTTGGCAGCATTAGTGAGATCTTTGATGGCGATCCCCCCTTTCACCCCCGAGGGTGTTTTGCCCAAGCTTGGTCTGTTGCTGAAATCTTAAGAGCCTGGATGGATATTTCCCAACACCAACGCTAACCGACTTTAGTCTCATTGAGTAATTGCTTGGGTTCCAACCAAAAAATCTGACCAAACCCACCGATAAAGCGAATGCGAACGGGCGTAATCTCATACAGCTGAAAGCCGTGCGTATTTTGGTAGCCTTCAGACTCAGGAAAACGCTGAAAATACCGTTGATATTTAGCTTCGTTGCCCGTGGTCTCTAATGGTGTTGCTCGTCCGAGAATACTGGCACGTCCATGCTTTTGCGGATCCTCAGAGCCATCTTGCAAATTCTCCAAGATGATTAGAGAGACCCGATTATCTTTGATGATGTTTTTGGTGTGCTGAGCAATATTGCTAATAAAAATTAGGGGATTATAAGTTTCTGTGAGGCTGTAGGGAGTGACAGAACCAAAGGGAAAACCATCCACATCCACTGAAAGAGTAGAAAGGACACCAAAGCTTTGTTGTTCGATCAGTTTCTTGACTGCTTGTGCTTCTGAGGACATGGGAAGAGCTACCTACTGTTGTGTGCAATCCACCCTTCATCTTAGGCACAAAAGTGGTAAATAACTACGAGTAGAGATCACCTTTCTTGCTTTCAGCATTTTTGTGAGAGATGTTGCCGTGATCGAGAACTACCCGAGCAACGCCCAGGCTAAGAACCGTTCTGTATAGTAAAGGGCAAACTGGTTACTGACACCGCTAAATATGGCATCAAACGCATGTTCTGCCCAGGGGATTTCAATCATGACAGCGGTATTGCCCTTAGATTGCAGTTTTTGGCGCATGGCCCGACCAAATTTGACTTTTACCAGATGATCTTGGCCTCCGTAAACTAGCAAAGAGGGAGGAAGATTGGGCTGGACAATGTGAATGGGTGAGGCTTGCTTGTATTGCTCAGGAAATTGTTGTGGAGTACCCCCAATGAACGTCTTCAAGACTGCTTTGACATTGATGGGATCGGGAGAAGGGGGATCATAGTAGCCCTTGGCTAAATCTACTGGACTGTAGTAGCTGACGACTGCTCGAATCGGCAGATCACTGGATTCGTAGCCAGCCAACATCGCCAGATGTCCCCCAGCCGAACGCCCCAGCAGTGCCACTCGATTGGGATCAGTGTCATACTCGGAGGCATAGTCTCGGATAAAGCGGAGGGCCGATCGCACATCTTCAATTTGGGCTGGAAATCGATAGCGGGGTGCATGTCGATAGGAAATGGCCCAAACTGCATATCCCCGCGCTGCTAGGTATTGGCTGAACTGAGCGTTACTGTCAGGACGACCCCGCTGCCATGCACCACCGTAAATCACCACAACGGCTGGATAGGTCCCTTGCTGAAGAGGACGATACAGATTGAGGGTGAGGGTTTGTCCGTCCGGTTGAGCAAAAGGAAGATCAGAATCTTGACGGATTTTTCCAACGGGAATTTGGCGAATGCAATCCAGAACATTAAAGGGATGAGGGCGTAATTGGGCTCTCTGGGTTGGTGATAACTTGTCTAGATAGTTGTTGCCAAGGTTAGTATGCATGGTGGCATTTGCCTGTTGTATTGCTCTGGGCAATTGGAGTAGAGGCAAACTACTTAAAACCAAGCCCAATAACCCTCCAACCATCATGATCCGAAATGCTGCTTTGTGGCTGTGGTAGAGAAATGTGAGTAGGAGTGCGATCACATGCAGAACCATCAACCCCGGACTGATTTCTGGTGCTCCAACTCCCAATGGCAGTAACAAGAAGGTGGGAGCTGGAATTACAATCCACAGACTCAAAAATAACCCGATCCCAATCAGTAGTTGCAGGAATCGAACGGATAGCAAACCAGCCATTGATCCTACTTCGGGAGCAGTCCTGAGGGGAGTTCCAAGGCGTCAATCGCTTGGAAAAAAAGAATGAGCTGAGTGGCAATGCTGGCTACCCCGCCCGCTACATTTGACTCAATATTCAGGGGTAACACCGGGTCATGAAGGGACAAGCGCAGCAAAAACCAACCCTTTTCTGCGGCAGCGTTGCAGGCAATCCGAATGCCCTCGTAATTATTGGGGACTATTTGCCAATCTGGCTGCTGAGCTGCAAAGATTTCAAGTTGGGAAATGACCCTGTTACCGTGAGCTTTGAAGTCATCAGCCAGGATCTTGATCCGGTACTCTTCACTTTCCTGAGGCTCTGTCAGATTGGCGATCAAATCGGTGATATTTCGGCCTGCCATCTTGGATTTAGCCAACTCGACTAATAGCTTACTGACTAAATAGGCCCCGTCATCTAGAAAGTAGTTTTCTTTCATGGCCCCGTGGCCAGAGGTTTCAATCGCTAGCCAGGATTCTTGCCCTGATTGGTTTAAGCGGATGGACTCATTGATCACATTCTTATAGCCTCGTTTGAATCGATGATGGATGCCTCCCAACTCTTCTTCAATAAATTGAGTGAGTCCGTCTGAAGCAATGGAGTCGGTCACAATTGTGGAACCGGGATGCTCACGCAAAACTACGGCAGAAATTAGGGCAATCAGCCGATTGCGATTGAGATCTTGGCCGAGATGATCTACAGCAGCGGCGCGATCGACATCCGTATCAAAAATGATGCCAAAGTCAGCCTGTTGTTCAGTAACTGCTTGGCAAATGGCCGCCATCGCTGCTTTGTTTTCAGGATTGGGAATATGGTTAGGGAAGGTGCCATCTGGGTCTAGAAATTGACTTCCTGTGATGTCTGCACCTAAAGGCATCAGAACCTGCTCTGCATAAAAGCCCCCAGCCCCATTGCCTGCATCAACAACAATATGAAGTCCTTGTAAGGGCTGCTCATAGTGGTCGGGATGACTGACAGCGGAGCGAATTTGATTGACGAGTTCTGCTGCATAGACGGAAATAAAGTCATGCTCAGTTACTTGACCAGATTTAGCAGCCACGTCAAACTTATGCTCAGCAGCGAGGCTGAGAATCTGGGTAATATCGGTTTTGCCTAATCCTCCTTGAGCCGTAAAAAATTTCAGGCCATTGCGGTTAAAGGGTAAGTGGCTAGCGGTGAGCATAATCGCTCCATCGCAGTTAAACCCATCCGTTACCGTACTTTTGAACATGGCTGGGGTCGAGGCTAGTCCAAAATTGTAGCCATTCCCCCCCATCTCAGTAATTCCAGCCAATACGGCGGCCATTAAGGTAGGACCAGAAATGCGGCTGTCTCGACCGATGGCTACTGTTAGTTCGCCCACGGGCTTATTCAGATTTTGGGAGAGCCAACAAACAAACGCCATGCCCAGAATCTTGGTGATGTCTGGGGTGAGATTGACTGCTTCCCCTTCAACTCCCTCTAGGGCGACGCCTCGAATATCTGAACCATTTTGGAGTTGAGGCCAATTAAATGTTGTCGGGGTCATATGCGATCGCAATTTCAATACAACACGCAATCCCCATCATGACCCGGAGAATCGTGATCCTCTGAAATATACGGTTTTGATTAATAGTCAGACTTTAAGTGTAGAGCTGCCCCCTGAATGGCCGTCTTCATACCAAAGCCAAAAGCCCATGTACTGGAGACAGAATAATACTCAACACGGTTAATCCCAACGCTCCCATCGCAATGCCCAGATGATAGAGGCGTTGGGGTTGGTTTGGGTTGAACCCAGGGGTCAGTCCAATGAAATATCCGCCAATTAAGCCACCCAAATGTCCCCAATGATCGACCCTGCCCACAAATGCTGTCAGTACAAATGAGAGGATGGTAAGGATCAAGGCTTGCTGCAAAATCTGGCGTTGACCTGAACGCTGACCATAAATAATTAATGCTCCAAATAGACCAAATACTCCACCAGAAGCCCCCACGCTGAAACTTGACCCACTCAGTGACTGGGGTAAAGCGGTCCAATATTGAGCAACAACACTAGTCAACACGGAACTCGTAATGGTTGTAAACGTATAAATGCTGACTAACCGTCCAGCGCCATACCCGTTGGCCACCATGGGGGAGAGATAGTTCAGCCAGGCCATGTTGAAGCCCAGATGCCAAAGATCGCCATGTAGCCAACCTGAACTGAGCACTGTCCACCATCGACCCCACTGGAATATTGGAACGGAACCAGTCGAACCAAAGATAACCAAGCTATAGGAACTTGGCATGAAAAGGCGCATGACCCCTTCACTCCGAACACCACGAAGATCAAACAATAGTGTAATCAGGTAGAGCAGCGTACACCCGATCAATACAATTTTAATGAATCCAAAATCGGCACCCAGCCTGCGGATGGGACGAACATATCCCCACAAACTTGGATTAACCTGACCGCATTGCGGACACTTCTTCTGCTCGATGGATACCAGTTTCTGACAGGAGAAACAAACGACAGAACCCGTTGTCTGTCGTTTGGGTAACTTAAATGGCATGGTCGATGAAATCACTGAACGGTGAGTCCAGGATAAGCCAAAGGATGCCTGAAAATATCACTGTGCTCAATTCAATCTAATATCTAATCATTTGGGGGCTGCTTGCTGATTGATCCAATGCTCCATCTGTTCAGCCGCAGAGATGTCTCCCTTTTGCTGAAATAACCGTCTTGCTTGCTGGTAATCAGAGAGGGCACCTTTGCGGTCTCCCATGGTCTGGCGAATTAACCCTCGATTGCCGTAGGCTTCGGCCATAGTGGGTTGTAGGGCAATGGCTTGACTAAAATCTTTAATCGCACTCTGGGGTCGATTAATCGAAAAATAGGCGACGCCTCGGTTGTAATAGACTTCTGAATTACTGGGTGCTAGTTTGAGGGCTTGATCGTAATCTTCAATGGCATGAACATAGTCTCCTCGTAGCGCTTTTCGAATTCCTGTTGAAAACAAAATTTGAGACCGATCTTCTTTTGAAAGGGCAATATTTCCCAAAGGAGATGGATGGGTATGGGGTTTAGCATATCCCGCTTGGCTACCACCGACTGCTAAAGTGCTGGCAACCAACAGTGTAAAAAGGAGCCAGGAACGATGAGGAGAAATAAGCATAATTAAACCTAACCTTTAAAATTTTGGGCGCGGGAAACCAACCCTTGTTATTCGCAACAAATGATTGTTGTTATATAAAACCGATAAGAAAAAATACCTATGAAAAACCAGCCCGGACAGCTCACTGCCCGAAGTCACGCATGACTATGACTTAAAAAATGATGGAGAAAAGACCTATATTACTTATTCTAAGAAATAAAAGAGGAATCAACCGTGACTGATACAATTCTTCTTGCCATTTGCTATGAGGTCTATCCTCAAAGATTGGGGCCATTATGGTGTTGAAGGCAGCAGCGCATGTTGATCAAAGCAGCAAGCTACAGAGGTATGCGTCTTGCCCAATTGCATGATGTCTAACTGGTTCAGGCTATGAGGGCGCACCTGCCTCTACCATCCGAAAGCGACTACGGCCCCAAAGGCTTGATTTCTCTAGCATTTGCTCGGCTTGGGTAATGAGTTGCTGGCTGGTAACGGTGGTATGTTGACGTGCGATTGCACCCCCTACCGTTAGACTGACAGAGGCTTCCGTACCATCCATGAGTTGCAGGGGCTCATTCAATGACGTTGATAAGAACTCACCGTAGTCAGCCGCTGCTTCAATCGCTATTCCCAGCGTGACGCAATACAACCGACGTTTGCCATTAAAATGCAGCTAGCTTCGAGGAGAAAGCTGACGTTGCAGGCGGTCTGTCAAAATTGACCAAACAACGGTTGAGTGGGCCGAATCAGCACTGGGGGCATCTTCAACATCCATCACAAACAGACAAATCGACCGAGGCCAAGAGGACTCGGGATCCGCTCCCATTTTGCCCAAGGCATAGGTGAGGACTGGCTCAAGCAGCCGATAGTCCAACAGTCCCGTTTTAGATTCAGTTAATCCTAGCGCTGTAAACAACTGTATCTGAGTGGCATGCATCAAATCGAGTTTCTTCTTCTGGCTGGATGCATCCTGAGCTTGGCCTTGATATTCTTCTTCCAGTTGATTCAGTTGTCGTTTTTGGCGCGAAGAGACCCATCCCCGTTTAATGATGGTGGGGGCAGTGACCAACAATCCAATGATTACCCCTAATGCCAAAGTCAGCAGGAGAATCAGGGCTAAGGAGCCATAAAATCGCCAAATTAGAAAACTAACGGGAATGGCATAGGCATTTTGCAGCGCAAATAAGATAGCAATGAGCGATATGATCAATGCAAAAAAAACTAAAATAGGCATCTGAATCCAGTAAGTATCAGCTCTAGGTGAGATATAGTCTCTAAAATAGATGAAATTGGGTAATTGTTATCATTAATCAGTTTTTATAAGCATTTGAATCATTTACGAGGATACTTTACTAAACCAACCTCGACGCCAAAATAAATAGCTAAGACTTCCAGAAATCAAGAACATTGCAGCTAAGACAGTCGGATATCCCCAGTACCAACTCAGCTCAGGCATATTCAAAGGGGAGACTTGAGGATTGAAGTTCATACCATATAACCCTGAAATAAAGGTCAAGGGAATAAAAATGGTAGAAATTACAGTCAAGACTTTCATTACTTCGTTCATTTTATTGCTAACAGAGGATAGATAAACATCCATTAAGCTTGCTGCAAAGTCTCGATACGTTTCAACCATGTCTAAAATCTGAATAGAGTGGTCGTAACAATCCCGCAAATATACCTGCACCTCCCGACTAATGAGCTGACTATCGTCCCGTAAGAGTGCTGACAAGGTATCCCGCTGTGACCAACTCAGCCGTCGTAGAGTCATCAATTCACGTTTAAGGGCATGAACTTGGTTGAGGGTTTCGCGAGTGGGATTTGCTAAGATTTCATCTTCTAAAGTTTCTAGCCGTTCACCATAAATTTCTAAAACTGGGAAAAAGCCATCAATAATTGCATCTAAAAGAGCATAGGTCAGAAAATCAGGTCCCATTTTTCGTATTAATCCCTTCTTTAAGCGAATACGCTTGCGTACCGGATCAAAAGAATCGTGGTATGGCTCTTCTTGAATGGTGAGTAATACTTTTTGATGCAATATGAAGCTCACTTGCTCACTCACAAACCCAACTTCTTCTGGATGGGGTAGGACCATACGAGCGATGATCAATAGCTGATCGTCATAATCTTCAACCTTTTGGCGTTGGGGCACATTCACCACATCCTCTAATACCAAAGGATGGAGATTGAAGGTTTGCCCTAACCGGCGAAGAACATCTTCATTACCCAGGCCCTGGACATCAATCCAAGACGCTGTATCGGTCGTCAGATAGGCTGCCGTTTCTTCAGGTTGATCAATGATAGTGCGGTGGGCATTTGTTTCGTTGTAATCAATCAATACGATGCGGGTGGGTGAAGCATCGTCATCAATGGTTAGAGTTCCAGGTGAACTACCCGCCTGGTCGTAGAAATAATCGACGTAACGTTGCTGAAGGGAATCGGATAAGGGATTGGTCATGCCTGGCTCCAGAAATCTTATGCTTCTTTAGTTTGCATTGATTGTTGCGTGCAAACTCAGCAGATTTATCTGGCGCATCTTCCAGTAAGGAAGCTAAAAATCTGGTCATCCGTCTAAAGAATTGTGAGGTCTTGATTGACAAAGACTTTCAGGCTTTCATGGCTGTTGTCTGCAAGCCTTAAGTCGCCAAGGGCAGAGTGATTGTTGCAATTTCCCTCACATTTCTCTATCGCACAACTATTACCGGCTACAAGTCAAAAGCCTATGACTACTTGAGTATTGGAGCCTTGTCGCGTTCAACATTCCCTGTTCGATTGGGTCGCGCCATGCCTTCTCATCCTGGAGAAGCTTGAAGTTAAGAAGATGCGGCCTTGTTTATCGTGAGTCCAGCCCTGTGCTTCTATAATCATCGGTCGTTGAGGCGGAACAGCTTGATAACGATGACCTGCGCTGGCGGTCAACTTTGACTCATGAAGGTTTATGGATGAAGGCGGTGGGGGCGTGCCATCCAAATGATGCGATCGCAAATCCTGCCAAACAGCAGTTCTTATTGAATGCTTTCGTTGTGTAGTAAGCGACTGGATTGAATGAGCAGGATTACCAGAAGGATAGGTGGAAGCCTGTCTTGCATAACAGTTTGTTGTTGCTTGCAAGTGGTGAGTACTGCTCTGGCGATGGGTTGTCTGGCCCGAAGCTTTCGACTGTGGGGAGATGGGGGCTTCTGCTTGTTGGGCTTGGCTAGGAGAGAGAAGGAGCGTCCAAGCTAATATCGCAGGAATGCACAGAATAATCTTTGTCATAGTTACTGACTGACGGGCTACGGATAATGGGGATAGGTCTAATGGCCAAGATTCTCAGATTGGTATGTGAATTAGGTTACTAAGTTCCTGGATCAAGTCTGTGGTGTAGAATTGCCATTCTGTAGACTGTTCAGGACCGCAATCAAGAATTATTCGCAACTTTATATATCTTAATTGTTTGTAAGTTGCTAAAAACGAGTATGGATTCAATCAGCAGGTTGCATTCGGTTATAGTTACTGTTCAAGAAATATTGCTCTAGCTTTGTAGTTCATATGATTCGTCCTTTCTCATCATGCATCTAACCTTTTGCTTCTACAATTTCTTGAAGCTCAGCAACTGATTTTTTCTAGAGCTAAATACTATTTTGGAGCTTGTTGGTTATTGTTGATAAACCAAGCGCTGAAATTGATACATGCCAGACATAAACGCAGTCGAAAAATGCAATGGAACTATGATAGCGCCCACAATGTTTTGTAGATATGGTCTAAGCAGGTAGGTCAGCCAAACCTATTGTCCTGACTGCCCTCGGGGATACTGTGTAAAAGGTATATCCGCTTACACTTCCATAAGCACTTGCCTATACCTTGGACTTAGCTTGGACTTCCTTTAAAAGACTACGAGTCACTTCTGTGGGCATGCGAGACCCTAGACTGGCCACTAGTTTTGCTGCTGCCGCAGAGCCGAGTTGTCCTGCTTCTGTGTAGCTCATACCGTTGGTGATGCCATAGAGAACTGCGCCCGCATACATATCGCCTGCTCCGACCGTATCGATAGCCTGAACGGGGGTAGGAGCGATTTCCAAGATCTGCTGACCATCAAAAATTAAGGATCCTTGAGGACCACGAGTAATGGCAAAACAGGCTGCTAGCGTTTTCATATATTCAATTGCTGCAGCAATATCTTCTGTTTCTGCCATCTTTAAAGCTTCGCTTTCGTTGGCAAAAATTAAATCCAAGCCAGAACCAATCATCTCCAATAGACCTTCTTTGAAAAATTTGACCATGTTGAGGTCAGAAAGGGTTAGAGAGACTTTGCGACCTGCTGCCTTGGCCACGTCACGGGCTTTGATGGCAGCTGCTTTCGCTTGAGGTGAAGTAACAAGATAGCCCTCAATATAGGTGTAGGTAGACGCTGCGATCTCATCCGGCAACAACTCAGCTTCAGAAAAACCACCCGAAATTCCCAAAAATGTATTCATGGTGCGATCCGCATCAGGCGTGACAAAGACCAAACACTTTCCAGTCACTCCAGCTTCAGGCTGATGCTGCTGCAAATTGGTATCCACACCACAACGAATCAAATCATCTAGATAAAACTGACCCGGTTCATCGTTCGCCACTTTGCAGGAGTAGCAGGCTTTGCCGCCAAATTGGCGAACGGCAATTAACGTATTGGCTGCAGACCCACCACAACCTCGTTTGAGCGGATAACTGTCTAGATGGTTAATAATTCGTTGTTGATCCGCTTCTTCTAATAAGGTCATGACGCCCTTATCAACCCCAAGATCTTGCAAGACCTCTACAGAAACTTCACATTCAATATCTACTAGGGCGTTGCCAAGACCATATACGTCGTATTTTGCCATCTGTCATCCTGTACTCATAAAGTCGCTGTTTCTTCAGCGGATCATGAACACTGTAAAGCATTTGCAAGGATTAGAGAATCTAAGGTGTATGAAAGTTGGAGGAGGTATTGCTCTATTGATCAAAAACGCGCTCGGCAGGACTCGAACCTGCGACCAATTGCTTAGAAGGCAAATATTTGATTTAGTACTGATAAGGGTTTCAGAGATTATATTAAAGATTTACCCCAAACTTACCCCAGTTTTAATGATTTTAGATTGGTGAGTAGTATATATATACTGCTTCAGGCCAGGTTTGTTGGGAAGAGAATCAGCTTGGCTGCAAAACCTAATACGGCAAGAAACAAAGCCGCGATAAAGGTCCATAAACGGCTATCTTGCGACCGAAGTTGAATCTTGATGTCAGACAGTTGGGTATCTGTGTTTTTCTTCAAGTCTGAAAATTGGATGTCGGTGCTTTTCTTCAAATCCCCCACCTGAACCTCAAGCGCCTTTAATCGTTCTTCTGAGCGTGCGGTAGAAACATCTAATTTCTTATCCAGAACGTCTATCTTCTTATCCAGTCCAAGAATCAAGTCCTTGAGTTCTCGAATTTCTGTGTCAGTTGATTGGGCCATTACGATTCTCAGCGCTAGAGGGATTTATTATCCGTAGCTCTAATATAACTCTGGCTACAATCAGGTTTGGTGTAGTATGCCAATCTAACTTCTTGGCATCTTTTGAGTCATTCTCAGGCTGAGATTGTCTGACTGTTACGGTTTAAGGGCAATGAAAATCTGTTCCCGTTGCATTTTCAGGACTGTAGATAATGGTCACTTCTCGTTGGCCTACTACATCACGAGTAAGCTTGCAATCTGCCTCAGCTAAAGCAGATGGAGAGAGAAATCCACTACTGTGAAGTCTCACTATCATGCGGTTTTCATCCGTCCATGCATCAGAAAATCTTTTTCTACCATAAATATACTTTCCTTGGTCTTTAATCTCTGCTAGTCCTTTTTCAATTGATGGCTGCTTTGGTTCATCTGGAATAAGGTTACCAATGCAGCCGAGGACAAAAAGTATAATAAATCCTATTTTGTACTTTCTATACTTGGGAGGATTGTTTATGAAATTCAGAATGGAATCCTTCATGATTACTTTGTTGGGGAATTGGGGAGTTTGATGAAAAATACATTTATTAGTATTCCCAGCTTGTTTCTAAATTGCCCCACTATAAAAATAGGATTTTTCAATCAGCAACCTGAAATCTTGAAAAATTCTCGTTCAGGGTAAGGGACGAGAATTTTTCAAGATTTCAGATTGCTATTATTCCCCGCTTTCGTATCGCAGCCAAGGTCTTGATTAGTTGAAGCATTCCTTCTCGATGTATTGATAAACCCCCTGGCGAAAAGTGTGACTGTACCTATCGAGTTTTTCTCCCAGTTCCAAACGGAGGTGAAACCAAACTTTTTGTTTGGCGTTGTCATATTGGTAATGTTTATCAATCAAATAGTCGATGAACTCCTTAATTTCTGACCGTTTTGGATTTTTACCCAGACATGCGTGAGCAGCCCATTGTTGTTTAGGTTCGTGCCCGCCGTTCCTATCAACATATTGATGATAGGCCCACCCTGGGTGACGATTTTCCTCATAAGCCTCACGAAGCAATTCCGCATAATTGTCTGCATCAGATAAACCATTGTCGTACATAATTGAATAAGCCTCAAAATTCATAACTTCTAACAAAACTCTTCCAGCCCTGGGGAGTTTTACTTTTCTAATCAGAAATTAGCATTATCTAATTGAAAATGGAATTTATTTTGAATATTTCTTGTCGCTTACAGCTTTACCCCAAGGTGGTAAATGCTTTGTAATTGTCGATTTGTAAGCTCTAGTATAATTGGAGAAAAGACACGCTAGAGCGATTCTTATGAGCAACCTTATTGAAAATATTGAGATGGCTGTTGCTGAGGAAACTAGAGACTTTGATTCTCTAATCAAAGTATTTGAGCAAAAGGCTAGAGCCGGAAACAAGGAAGCATTGGAGACGATGAGAATGCTTATAAAGGGCAAACAAAAAGCAATTGAGTATTGGGAAAAATTTAAGCTCGATTTGATTGAAAGAGTATATGAAGTTATTGACCACCCCGAATTACTTCAATTGCGACAAATTGAGGCTTGCAAACAAGCGGTAGAGCTGTGTGAAAAACTAAAAGCTCAGCGCAAGAAAATAGAGGGAGGTGAAAACTATGGAATATAGCGGCATCTATTCAAAATCATTTGAAGAATTGGAGTGTATCATTGATGACTACATTAATGGCTTGTCGATTAGAAAACTCTCCAGGAAATACGGTCTATCTGAAAAAGACCTCAAACGCGATTTAGTTTATGAACTGTCTGAGGGATATGGCAGAAAAATTATTCACAATGATATTGAAATGCTCAACGCTCTGATTTCCAGATTTTATGAGTTAGCTATGAATGGCAATGAAAAAGCCGGAACGCTGTTGACGCGCTTTTTGGAGCTTCGACAGTCAATATCTGGAGGGAAAAATGTAGTTGACTCAATGAGTGAGCGGTTCATCTTCAAAAAATACAAAACTTTAGAGCGCTCAGGCATATAGATATCTAGCATTGAGCATCTTCATTTGTGACTAGTTCTATAGGTGACTGCTCAAGAGTAATGATATTTGGCTGATTTTTCGTTGTTAATTTCCGAGCTTTATAGCCAATTCCCACCTGTTCTAATTCTGGAGCTAATTTTTTAATCTGCATTCCCAAAGAGACATAACTTTTCGGCCAGAACGTTGATTGGCGAATCTCAGGGGGCGCTATATCGGTCAAAACATTAAGTAGCTCAGTAGCCGTTCCTTCCCATTTTGCAAAACCATTTTCGTCCTGGATTTCAAGAATAAACCTCAGAACCACGTCTTTGATATATTCCGTTCTTTGTGACGGTAGTTTTGTTCTGACTTTATTTAGCGTTGCGATAGTTTTCAAACACCGTTCCTGACATGCTTGAGCTTTATC
Organism: Acaryochloris sp. IP29b_bin.176; assembly: GCA_028285315.1. Classification (GTDB taxonomy): domain Bacteria; phylum Cyanobacteriota; class Cyanobacteriia; order Thermosynechococcales; family Thermosynechococcaceae; genus Acaryochloris. The sequence continues at coordinate 14,536 of JANQPU010000174.1, read as the reverse complement.
TAAGACCGCATTGAATTGTTTCGTTGATGGTTGCTGGGCCGCTTCCTGAATCAAACTGTGAAAAAGCTGGTCGAGAACTAACACTTGACCGTATAGTCGTTCAGAATATGCACTCTTGTCGTCTTTTTTGAATTTTTCGATTTCCGCTTCAACAGATTTTTGAATCTCTAGTGCTTGTTCTAAATTTGGTTTCTGCTGATTAAGAGCCATGAGAGACCAGGCGGTACTAAGAGCTGGGGATTCTATTTCGATAAACTCTGCTAGTTGTTCATCCGGCATTTGCACCATTGGAGATATCCCCGGTGGGTGGTGATACTGTTTTAATTTTCCAGCCTTCTCAGCCTCTAACATCTCTCGCTTTAGTCTCTGCTGTTCAGCTTCTCGCTTAGCTTTCAGGTTGCGCTCTCTTTTGCGCATTGCTTTTTTAGCCATGTCTTCATACCTAAGATTTGGTGGTTGGGAATGTGGTGATACGGGGTTGCGATCGCATTATCGATACGGCTCACACCACCATAAGGATTGGCCGGACTTGGAATCGCAGCTTTACGGGCCAGCTTAGATACTTCTTTGCACCATGATTTAGCCATTTGTTCTTGAGTTTATCTGAAGTGAAATTCTTTCTAAACCATTTCTCTAAAACTGTTCGGCCATTCTGTTTGCCAGAAATAATATCTCTGCAAATCGGTTCAAGCCGTTTTAATTCTTCTGCTGGGGGGCGGTTTCTTTTTCTAGGATTATTCATCTCATACCAGTTGTTATTCATTACTCATTACTCCTTATTTTTAGTTGACTTGATTCTCAATAGTGTTTAGCGTTGTACATTCTCATCTCAGGTCATTTTTCACAAGTCTCTTTTTTTAACGGGACCAGCGGGACCACGGGACCATCCCCCTTAAAGCCTTTCTGGGTCTGGGTTCCAATTTTGGGGTGTAACGAGACCGACTTCAAATAAAACGGGACCACGGGACCACCAACAAGACAGGCTATTTTGGCTTAATCTATTTTCCTGTATACTTTCTAGTGATTTCATGAATAATCTGGGAAGAATTAGGTGGGGGGTGGGGGTGGTGATTTTGGCAATGAGTGAAGACTTACACACTAAAGTCATTACTAAGACTATTGACGAAATTCTCAATTAAATCTGCGTCTGACTCACCCTGCCAAAAGGGTAAAAATATGTAAAAGTTTTGGCGAGACTTATTTAATCTTCGTTTGCAGGTAAACCTATCTTTTTCGGTGCTTGGTAGTAGCCAGCCTTTTTCTAAAAGCTCATTAATTAGTAGTTTCTGGTCGATGCCTGCTGCAAACTCTTGCTCAAAAACTTGCGGGGGAATCCAATATTCTGTTGTGCCATCATCATCAGTTTTTTTGTAAGCCAGTAAGTTGTTACACGAAGATTTGAATGGGTCAACACGAACTTCATTCTTGCCGTCTTCATCAGTTGAAACATTAAGAATTCGATTACTATACTCTTGGGAAGAGAAGATATACTCGATTCGGTCAAGCGCTTGTTTAAGCTCGATACTTCCAACACCACCACGAGCATCAATCCATTCTGAAAAAATCTTTGATATCGAACTTTGAATATCTTGTTGGGTGAAGGGCACCACCTGATATTGAATAGCCAGTTCTAAAGTAAGTTGAGCGGCTGCAAAACGCTGGGCAACTCTCCCAGTAACCTCATCAAAAGGAGCGACAGCCGCAAGAGATTTAGTAATTTCTAAATGCCGTTTTTGCAGGTTGTTTTTGAATTCTGGTGGTGGGGCGACCTCCACCAAATTCTTCAAAAATTCATCAAACACAGTCCCATAAAATTTTGAAGTGTTTTGCTCTAATTCAGTGACAAATTCTCTTCCATTCATGCCGTGGAGGTTTTCAAAAATGCCATGCCCACCATCCGGGCATGCAGGAATAGAAGGCATTCGATTTTCTTGGCCCCCCTTTAGATTAATTTGTGCTTGTTGAAGATAGTCGAGTAGTGAAATTTCACCTGTGCTCAGAAAAGTTAGAAGCCATGTCAGTGGTTCATTAACCTTTAGATTCTTCTGCATTCTGGTCTTTCCCTGACCGTTAGCAAGCATGTAAGCTATTTGAGCGACTTCACGAGCTAATGCTTGTCCAATTTCATCAAGAAATAATGTTAGGTGGTTGTGTTCTGTGGCTGTCGCTTCTAGTCCGTTTGCAGTATGCCGCCATTGTTTTATGATTTTTTTGGGCTTGCCATAAATTGAAGCGGCCACTTTAATCATTGTGGTCTTGCCAGTCGAGGTAGGACCGTAAAAATGGAATCCTCCAGATTCAAGGCCAAGAATTTGAAGTAATGGACTCATTAATGCAACACCAATGGCAAATATCAGCCGCGAATTTCTAATTGCTAGCTTTGCAACATCATTTTTCCAATCTTCAAGGGTGCCGCTTTGCTCAAATCTTGGTTCGGTGGGGGGTTCTACTTGCCCAAATCGTATGTTTTTATCACCATAAGTACGACCCGGTAGGACGAATGAATCCTCTACCCAGCCTGTTTTATCAGTAATTGTGTACTCTTGTTCGCAGTCTTTTCCAAGTTGACTGAGATAATCGAGCAAAAGATTTTTTTGTTTTCGGCTGAAAAAGTATCCATTGCTTGCGAGTATCTTTAATACTTCTCTTCCATCACCTACCAAATCAGAGCGAGGAATAGTTAAACGGCGAATTTTACCTTTTCGGTCCTGAAACTCAATGTAAATTCCTGCTTCATCTTGCTTTGGTGAGTTGACGAATGCAGTAGCTGTTAAATGGTCACCAATACGAATTCGTGCTGGTCGAAAAGTTCCATCCTCCTCCTCCTTAAAACTTACCCACTCCAGCCCTACATCATGATTTGATTCAAAATGTGGGCGGCTAGATTTACGTTTAGGGAATTTGAAACCGTAATTTTTGGCGTGAAAGAACAAAGTACCGATGTTGATTTTGTCTCCACCCGAACTTGCTACCTGCCGTATATCCCAACCACATTGCGAACTAGGTGAATGGGCATCCATTAATTCAATAGCTTTTTCTAATCCGAATTCAGATTTCAACCCCCACAAGATATTCCTGTACATGTCATATGTTCCTTCACCGGGAACCCTTGGAGGAATACAATTCAAGGCTTCAATAGCTAATTTTTCTGTTTCATCAGGTGTGAAGGGGTTGAATTCACTTTTTACAACCTGTTCAGACTTAATTTTTTCTTGGCTTGGTATTGCAGCCCTTAAATCCTGAAAACTATGATATTTTTCTGATTTGGTTGTAATTTTAGTGATTTCTCCCGTTGAGGGGTGGGGGTAACCAGCTAAACGCATCATGCGATTAGAATTTTTTAGTGCTTTATCCGAATTTGTGAAACTCACTAAATCGGTTTGGAGTTCTCGCCACTGTTCAATATTTGTCTGCGGCTCCGCTAAAACAAAATAGTTATGGATGCTCTTCCCACCTGTATCAAGTTGAAATGTGGGTTCGGGTAGACCTAAGTGCTTCCACATTTCGCGCTGGTCTTCTTTTCTTAACTCTGGGTCGTCATATTCAAAGAAGTGTGCAAGGCATTTTGAAATTTCATTATTTTTGGTGCCCCCCTGATTGACGACAAAAAATATATTCCTCTCCTCAGAAACCCACTCTTCAAGTTGTGAAGGTAGTTTTGGGAAGATTGAACTTGCTTTTCTTCCTTTATCATTTTGATAGCGAGAGTCTGTTTTTGAAAAAAAGCCTCCAAAGTGAACAGTATCGCTATCTTTATATCCCAACAATCGAAGATGCTCTAATACTGCATCTGTATTGATTGAGGATTCTTGTTGTTTGGCACTTGTGGAGATTTTAGGGCTATTTGTCTTGCGTTTTGATTTTCTAGGAGCCATAATGATTGCAACAATATTTTTGTGAAAACACCCCCACCGAGTTCATCGTTTGGTGGGGGTTATTTTTAAGCAGCTTGACGATTCTTTGAGTAGTGTTTCCTTAAAAGATTCTCGGCTTCGGCTAAATGCTTTTCTGTTTGGTCACGGTTCTCAATCCAAGATTCAATCATCTTGGACCGATAAACAATGTTGCGGGAATTCAATCTAATAAAATGAACAGGTTCTCTCCACTCACCAGAACATCTTTGTTGCTTTCTGAATTCGGGTGTGGTTCCGTAAATGCGGTCGCATTCATCACCACGAAGAAAGATTGGTGGGTGTGGTGTAGTTTTATCCTTGTGGCGTTTCATGGTGCTTCTCGTATCTAATACAGCACCATGAAACAACGAAAAGCCGTGATGAAAATTTGCGGGACGACTAACCTTATCTATGTAAAATTTCCGTTACATTCAAATGATTACCCTATTTGGGGTTCTCTTGGCGTTTCTACCCATAGGCAAATAGACTCCATTCTCTAGGTAATAAGAGGAATGGGGGGTTTTACGAAGGCTGTTGACATATTTTGAAAAACAGGAAATAAATTCTTCAAAGACTTCACTTTCACGAAATGCAACATTAGTCAGCGCCAAATCCTGAGCCAACAAAACAACTACATCAAGAATTTTTTCTCGCTCTGATATTGGGGCATTAGCATTAAAATAAAGTTCTTCAGATTCCGCTTCATCAGACTGCGATTCAAGAGGTTGATGCTCTATGTCTAAATTTTTTATTTCATAAAGTCGTTTTAATATTCTTCTTGAGTCGATAGTGGCTTTATTTTTAGTTTTTTGTTTTGGTGGGAACCTAACCAATCCTGACTCAACAATTTTTATATAAAAAGACTGCTGTATAGCCAAGTACCATAATTCTATTGGTGACTTGGATGTATCAAACTTATCTCTTCGGATTAACTCTTCAATTAAATTGAGAACCGCTAACCAATATTTTGCTGTAGGTAGAATCCAGTTTTTTTCTTTCTTTAACAGTTTGTATTTCTCTGGTGTTTCGTAAAGAGTATTTAGAATGCTCACCAATTCTGTTGAATAATCAATCAACTTGTTCACGAAGTCTTTTTCATCTGGTTTGGTGGGGATGAATGTGTAATCGGCTAAAACCTGTAGTGGTAACATTGCAATCTGAAAAAGATAGAAGAACCATTCCTGTTCCAGTTGCATTGCATGTACCAAATCTACTTTGGTAAAACCTTTGTCAAAGAGAGAATAAAGACATTTAGAGTTGTACTCAGCGTATACCCCTAAATATTGCTGATACTTGATTTTGTCTTCGTTGATTTCCATGTATTAGCCCTTGACCGAAATTATTCTGGTGGGGGAGGTCCCGTGGTCCCGTGGAACATTTGTACTACGGGACCGCCTCCTAGAAATTGAAAGTATTGATATGTATAGGTTTTAGGGGGGATGGTCCCGTGGTCCCGCTGGTCCCGTTAAAAAATCGCATTTTCCAAAAACTGTTTTTGCTGGAGAGCGCGAATCACAGATACCCCCCACCGGACCCTACAGAGATTAAAGCTCTGGAACGGCAATATCACTTTTCCCGGCGTAGTGCTTGTAAATTGTGGTGGGACTATTTCCCACCCACCGAGCAACGTCCTTTGCATCAATGCCAGCTTCAAGACACCAAGTAATGAAACTATGTCGGCATTGATAGAGCTTCCTATATTCGATTCCACAATGCTCTAAAACCTTGGGCCAAACTCTTTTGGTAAAGTTGCCCGTGTTTAGCCATCCACCGTTTATAGCTGGAAATACCTTATCGGCCTTTTTAGCCTTCTCAGATTTAATGCTGTTCAGAAAATCCCATAAAGGTTGATTTACTGGGAATATCCTGTTTTTTTGGGTCTTCAGTTTGTTTCTGATTATTTTCCCTTCGTCAGAATCCACAATTCCTTGGGTAAATGTTATTTGCCCACACCCTCTACCAGAATCAACAGATAAATTAATGTGTTTCCATTGAAGGGCAACAGCTTCACTGGGTCTACACCCGGTCATGAACAGAAACTTCACGAAAGGCCAATAATGGGAATGATTTACATGGGAGTTAGAAGGATTTGATGCATTGGTTTTTAGACAATGCAGAATGCGGTCACGCTCATCTTTGGTGAAGGGGTTGATATCATCACCATTGGATGATTTGGGCTTTTTGATTTGAGCTGCCATCCCTTCAAAGGGATTGGATTCAAGTAAACCAGAGTCAACAGCCCATTTACAGCAGGCATTCAGACGAACTATGAATCTTTTTGCAGATTCAGGTGGTATGTTCCTCACCACCCAGTCTCGAATTTCAGTTACTTGGTTCAAGTCTTGGTGGGGTAGTCTCTCAACGTAACCAGTAAAAGCCCGATACTGGGTTTTCATCGTTGAAGGGCTGCATTGTGTCCGCTTCCATTCAATGAACATTTCCCATAGCTCATCTAATTGGGGTAATTGGGGTAAACCATCAACGTCCTGTGACTTGGAATTCTTGTATTTCTCCAATGTTGGGTCGAAGCGGTCAAATGCTATATCGCTCTCAATGAGTTGGGCTTTAGCCTTGGCTGCTTTTCGGGTTACTGGTTTATCTGGTAGGTGGAGGCTAAGGTAATGTCGTTTACCAGCGTGGCTAAATACAAGCTGAAGTCGGCCATTGGAATTTTTGATTTTGACAGACCCTTTGGGTGTTCTGGTTTTGGTGGGCATAGTGAGAGTGGGTTATGTTTGGAGATTCCAACATAACTCATTTACCCCAAACTTACCCCAGTTTTGCCGCTAAATTACCCCAAACTACCCCGAACTTTTTATAGATTGTAAGCTGTAAACCAGTCTGTAAGCCTTGAAACTACTACGCGCTCGGCAGGACTCGAACCTGCGACCAATTGCTTAGAAGGCAACTGCTCTATCCGCTGAGCTACGAGCGCTCGTGACTCTAACTAGACTATGCTAACTATCTAACTTTGTCGATGTTAGTTCCCTCATATTGAACGAAGGGCGGGGAGTATAGATTAACTAGGACTCAGTTTTTGCCCATAGAGCAATCCCCCCCCCTCGCCCCCGTGCAGCGAGGACCTGTTCATGAATGAGAAAGTATACAAAAAAAGCTTGGGTTCGAATATGTCCATCCCAGAAAGTCTGTTCACTGGCCTGCCCACCGCGAATAAACCCTTGATAAAGCAGTCTACCAAAAGCCTTGAATTCAATTCTCGTAAAATCAAAGGCCATAATATTCTTCTTGCCCCAACAGCGAGCAGGTCCAGTCAAGGATAAGCTCAGCCCTCCCCATTGCACTTGATTCGTAATTTGGCCGATTGTATTTGAGGCTTGAGGGCCAAATTCCGTAGGGTTGCCAGGGGAATAGACGATTTGCATCTTTACCCACCGGGGAATATAGAACCCATTACCAATCGTTTGATTGTGGTGTTGATGGGGTTTTTTAGTCCCTGTGACGAAACATAGCCGCCAAGTGCCAATAAATGGTGCAAAAGTATGAGCAGGTTGGGACTGAACCACTTTTTCCCGTTGTAACAGTGACTCAAGTAATGACTGGGTAGGCATTGTGGGGGAAGAACCCATTAGTGCAGCATAAGCTGCTTGAACAAACTCCTGATCTAGGACATCAGGTTGTTTTTCTGGCACTACAGACATGATAAACGGCCCTAACAATGGTGTTGACGAAACGAGTGATTAGCGAAACAAGAGAAGGCAGAAACGAAGCAATAGTAAAGCTTGGTTATAAAAATCATAAACTGTAGCCTTATACTAGGGGCAGCTTTCAGGACAAATTCAACAGGTCTCTTCGCGGCCCCTATCCTTTTCTCCAAAGGGCTTGCTGTGTCTAAGTTGTTGACAAAACTCAGTCTAAAGTTATGGTCAGACCCTCAACAACAACAAGCATTTGTGCAATCCTTGACCGATCCTCAACCCCTCCATCCTTGCATTGCTTGGGTTGCAGAACCATTAGACGAGATCCCTTTTCAACGGATTACTCCTCTACCCTGGCAGCTACCCTTCGTAGACCGATTAGCTTTAGATGAGCGTCCTGGCAAACATTTTCTCCATCAACAAGGAGTCTATTACTGCTTAGACTTTTCCTCGGTATTTGCGGCTACGACGCTGACTCCCATAGATCCACGGCCCAAAATCGTGCTGGATCTTTGTGCAGCACCTGGGGGCAAAAGTCTATTAGCATGGCGATTGCTGCAGCCCCACCTACTGATTAGTAACGAGGTTATTGGTAAGCGTGTAGGGATGCTCATTAGTAGTCTCAAGCGTTGTCAAATCCGTCCTGTTTGGGTTTTGAGTGCTGATCCGGCTATTCTGGCTGATAATATTCCTATCAGTGCAGATGTTGTGTTGGTAGATGCACCGTGTACCGGGCAATCTCTGTTAGCAAAGGGAGAGTCTGCGCCAGGCTGTTTTCATCCTGTTGCTATTCAGCATAATGCTAGACGGCAAAGGCGAATTCTCGCCAATGCTTCCCAGTTGGTGGTTCCGGGAGGGTATTTAGCCTACATGACCTGTACCTTTTCTGACGCTGAAAATGAGCGAGTCTGTACTTGGTTTACCCGTCGATTCCCAAGCTTCGTTCCCCAAACAGTTGCTCCTTTGTTAGGCTTCCAGTCCCACTTAACGGATATGCCTTGTTATCGGATGTGGCCCCAGTCTGGGTTGGGTGCGGGTGCCTTCACGATGTTATTTAGGAATACCCAAAAGGCAAAGTCCAGATCACCAGATCTGAACTCATGGCTAGACAACAACTATCGCTGGTGCTCAGACCAGTTGTAGCAGAGGCCATGACAAAACAGATACATTAATGTGAGGCATAGCAGTCTAAATATTGCCACTATTATTGAGCCAGCAACAATCAATCTCCAAAATTGGTCAGGAATTTATTTGAGCACTTGTATAGGTTCGTACGGATGCTGCTTACTAGATGTTAGTGCCAATCGGTTTATGGATGGAGCCTAGGGCTAATTCTCAGCCCAGTTCTAGAGCATCGAGCCTATGCAACAATGATTAACAAGGCTTCCCTGAGAGATATTACTCTATGTAAATTAGAGAGAATAATCTAAATAACCTGGTATTTGTGCTTCTACTTTTCCCACTTTTTCGCTAGTACTACCTTATGAATGCTCCGTCAAAAACAAAAACCCAGACATTTAACTTACTCAGTATTGGTCATCGGGGTGTGGGTAAAACCGTCTTCTTAGTGGGTAGCTATGCTGAACAAAAGTCTAATAGTGGATCACGAAAATCGTCTACCTGGTTTGACTGTCAGGATACACAGGTTCAACATAATCTGAATACATTGTTGGAATATATTGCCCAAACAGGACAGTATCCGCCAGCAACGATGAAAATTACTAACTTTAATTTTACCGCAAAAACTCAGAACCTTTTTGGTGAGAAGGATCTCTGTCAGTTTCGCTGGTGGGATATCCCTGGAGAAATATGCAATAACGATAACCCCAATTTTCAAAAAATGGTGATGGAGTCCCACGGTTGCTGTGTATTTATTGATACCTATACGCTGTTTAACAATGCAGCTTATAGCCAGACCCTTCAGGGTATTGTTAAGCAAGTAGAAACGATCGCTTCTTTAGCTCGGCAAAGTGGATTGACCTATATATTTGCCATTGTGCTAACAAAATGTGATCTTTTGGCGGAAAATCCCCAAAAATTGCTAAAAATCGAAGAAAATATCCGACCATTAATGGCTCGCTTAGATGCAAATCAAATCCAATATCGAAGGTTCTATTCTACGATTCCCATTGTGACTAATGGCAAAATGTCAGTTCTGCAGGCAAAGGGGGCCTCAGCGCCTTTACTATGGCTAGCAACGGAATTGAGCAAAATTCATCGCAAAGGCAAGCCTCAGTCCTTAGCCAGTGGATTTAACCGTCTTTTGGATAATACAGCTCAGCCCTTGCCAACATCTCGTTTCAGGGGAGCTGATGGGAAAACTAAAAATCAACAGCTTTGGGGGATGGCTGCTCTAGTCAGTCTCCTTGCTATTGCCGTCGCTTTGCTGATTGGGTTGGGTGTGGGCCTGTTTGAATCATCGACTGAGCAAGTGCAATCTTCTCCCAATGAGAAGATTCAACAGTACCAAGAGATCCTTGATCAATCCCCAAATGATCCTGATGCACTGCTGCAACTCTCTCGGCTCTATTCAGAGTTGACTCAATTTGATAAAGCCCTACCGCTCATGGAAAAGCTGGTGGACCAACAACCGGAGAAAGCAGATTTTCTATTTGAATTAGCAGGGTTGTATGCCCTCAATGGGAACAAGCAGAAAGAAGAAAGGGTCTATGACAAAATCCTGAAACTAGATCCTAAAAGCATTTTGGCATTAACAAGCAAGGCCACTTTGCGTATAGAGCAGGGGGATAAAGAAGCAGCAAAAGCTCTGTTTTCTAGAGCCGAGGCTGCTGCACCGACTGATGCGCTAAAGCAAGAAATTCGGAAGATGGCTGACAAGGCTCAGTCCAAACCTAACCCGTAATATCACTTTAGGAAGATCCTCTGATGCTAACGTTAGATCTTGGTCAATTGGTTTATACTAGCTTTCCTGATCAGGGCTTTCAGACCCTCAGCAGCTCTGATGTCCCGGAGGAAGTTAAACAAGTTTTCTTGACCCAGGTTGTTTACAAATATTGGAATTCTTATGCACCGCCTCAACCGGGTTATCGAGCGGCCTATCTTGCCCAAATTTCTGTTGAGCTAACGTTATTTGGCTGGATGTATAACCAAGGGGATGATGACCTGGGCCGGAGTCACGTCCCCTACTTTATTGCCTATTGTTTAGCGGGAAAGTTAGATAATCCTCTCCTGGATAAAATCTATGCCTGTTTAGAGTGCGGACCAGTCACTTTCATTGAACGTCAATGCGTTTCACCTGAAGTGAATAAGGTCGTGATTGACCAGATGGATGAGTGGCAGCCTACTTTACCGGGAGTGATTATTCCCTCCGGTACCCGGGCTCGTTGTCGTTTGCTGCTCAACAAAGGGAATTTGCTCAATTTTTCGGTGGCCATACCTGGGGAAGCGGAGTTGGCTGATGGGAAAGAAAATGATCATGACTTGAGGCTAGACACGCCAGAGAGGCCACTCTCTTCTGAGGTTGATAATCAGCCTCTATTGACTTCCCTAGAACGCTTGTTGGAATCGCCGAGGATCACCTTAGACTCGATGGCTCGGGTGCCAACTACTAAGAATGCCCTGTTGATAGGGGTGAGCCATTGTGACTATGGTTTTGAACCGCTACCGGGTGTGCAGCAGGATATTGCTGTCATGAAGCAAGTATTGGAAAATCCTAAAATGGCTGCTTTTGATGAGGTTCAGACGTTACTGAATCCGAATCCGCAAGTACTGGCAGAATCCTTGGAAAGCTTTTGTCAGGATCGGGATGCTGATGATCTGCTATTAGTTTATTTCTCTGGACATGGTGTGGTTCTGGATGGTTATGGTCGGTTTGGCTTAACGACTAGTATGAGTCGTACGAACTCGCAAGATAAAGTGGTGCGGTCGACGCTGGTCTCTGCTGATTTACTCCAGGATATTCTGAATGACTGTAAAGCAGAGCGCCAGATTGTGCTATTAGATTGCTGCTATCGTCAATCATCCATCTCTGTTTTGGCTCAGCAACTTGGCAGTGTTAACCTACCTCAATACTTGGGTGGATTGGGACGAACCATATTGGCTTCAGCGACGCAAGCACAGCATTCGTTTGTGCATAAAGGGGCAGATGCATCTCTCTACACCTTTTATTTGGTGGAAGGATTAAGAACTGGAGCTGCTGATCAAAACTGTGATGGTAGCATTTCGGTTGAAGAATGGTATGCCTATGCCAAACGCAAGGTAAAACAAGAAATTCCTGCCATTGAACCTCAAATTTATAATGTCAAGGCGGTGCATAATTTGGCTGTGGCTCAATCGCCCATCCATGAGCCCCAGTTTGTCTATCGCCGACAATATGAACACTATGCGGATCAGCAGGGTGAAGTTACGCCAGTTAACCGGGTGATTTTGGACAATCTACAGTCCAGCCTTGATCTTGATCCTGAGATGGCCAAGGTGATCGAAGCGGAGGTCAGTAAACCTGGAAAGTCCTATCAAACCAAATTGCAAGAATATGCAATGGCTTTTGTGGAGGCAGTGCGACAAGAATATCCTGTGAGTGATTATTTGCAGGCCCAATTTAGACAGTTTCAAACAACCTTAGGCTTAACGGATGTGGACACAATTCCCGTGGAATCAGCCATTATTCGTCAGGTGCAAGTGATTCAATCCCCAGGTCAAGCGACAGATGCGACAAGGAATGTTGTGCCGAGTTCAACTTGGTCAAATCAAACTGTAATTCAGCCGCTTCATCAGGCTTTGGGCGTAGGACAGCAGACATTGCAGACCTCTGCTCAGCGTCTCACTGCAATGAGGCAAAACTTGTCCAGTAAGGTGGGGCGCTATCTACGCCACTATCGACATCGTGTCAATCTTTCTTCTCTATCCTGGCAACAGCTACAGAGAGTGCCGAAACGGGTTTGGTGGTTTGCGGGGGCTGGTACGATCGCACTCCTGGTTTTTATGTCCGTTCTGCGTCAGCAGCAAGAGGCGCAGCGCCAGCAGCAAGAGGCGCAGCAATTGGAGTTTTGGCAGTCGCTGGCCCAACAAAAACGCTATGACACCTGTATTGCCCAAACCCAGAATATTTCTAAGGATTCCCGCTTATATACTTATGCTCAGCAACTGTTCTCTCAGTGTCAAGCAGGTATCAATTGGAAAAATGCTCAGCTCAAGACGTTGCCCAATGCTCCTAAACAGGCAATTTGGTCTGTTGCCCTGAGTCCTGATGGCAAAACCTTGATTGGTAGCGGAGACCAGAATGATATTAAGCTGTGGAATTTGGGTAAAGGCCAGCTGATTCGCACCCTTTCAGATCACAAGGATCACGTGTGGACGATTGCTTTAGGCCCCAAAGGTAAAATGTTAGCCAGCGCGAGTGGCGATGGCACGATTAAGCTATGGGATATGCCCACTGGAAAGTTGCTGAGGACCATTGCTGCCCATCCCACAACGGTCTGGTCTGTCGCTATTAGCCCTGATGGTACGTTGCTGGTGAGCGGCAGTGAAGATCAGACCTTGAAGGTTTGGCATATCAAAACTGGAAAACTGGTGCGGACCCTCAAAGGGCATTCAGGACAAGTGCGGTCTGTGGCCATTAGTCCAAATGGTCAGATGATTGCGAGTGCGAGTAGTGACAAGACGGTGAAGTTATGGGAGCTCAAGACTGACAAGCCCATTCGTACTCTCAAAGGACATACGGGGCGGGTCATTTCCATTGCCTTTAGCCCTTCCAGTCAGCAGTTAGCGAGTACAAGCCAGGATAAAACAGTAAAGCTTTGGGACCTTGAATCTGGAACATTGAGTCAGACCTTCAAGGAGCATACCCAACCAGTGACGGCTGTTACCTTCGGCCCCGATGGCAATACATTGGCGACGGGCAGTCACGATCGCACCGTTAAACTGTGGAACCTTTCTACGGGGTCACTTCGTCATACGCTAACGGGTTATCAAGGTGATATTTATTCGCTGGCGTTTGCCGCCGATGGCCAGTCTTTAGCCAGTAGTAGTAAGAATAGTGCGATTAAAGTCTGGCATCGGGACTAGTCTGTCAACCTTGAGTTTATTTTTAGGGTTAGGGGAATAATCTGATTGGAGAAGGTGAAATATTTGAAATTAACCGGTAGGATAGAGCCAATCTCAAGTTGTTTGGCGTTAGCACCTTAATTGAAAACAAGACCTTAGGGGAATGATGCATATGAAATCGAAACTATTAATGCCGCTTCTGTTGCTGGCTATATTGGGCGTTCCTGTTCGTGCTTTGGCGCATGCTCTGGAGACGAACTATGTGTTAGAAGAAGCGAATAAGGTCCAATTTACAGCCGTGTTTAGTACGGGCGAACCCCATAAAAACGCCAAAGTCAAAATCTATTCTCCCGATAATTTGTCCGAGCCGGTGATGGAAACCCAGACCGATGAAAATGGTCAGTTTACGTTTGATACCAGCCAAAAGATACCGGGGGAATGGGAGGTAAGTATTGGTGAGTCTGGCCATCAAGATATTTTGACGGTTCCCGTTACGTCTAAGGGCATCAACCTGAATGACATTAGCGAAGCTCCTAATCACCAGTCTCCTCACATTCCTTTAGTCGCCATCGTTCTGTCTGGTGGGATGGGAACGGCAACTTTATTGTCCCGACGACTCCGCGCTTTAAGATCGTAACGGTTACCCGGATGGGGGAGGGGTGGCAAAGATAGTCCGACAGCGTTGCCCATGTCTTCATGTCTGTTAGGCTTGCAGATCACCCTTTCTAAACTCTCTTTGACGAGGGGCTGAATCTCAGCATTGGCTCTAATCGCTTATGAGTCTGTTAGAGAGTAGGCTAGGCTGACTCGCCCAAAGGTGTGTGGGGACTTTCGTAGTTACTTTAATAGGGTAACTCGGTGCCCTTTAGCTTGTACTCCTTACGTTAGGCGATGTGCGGCTAAATGCCTGTAACCGTTGATTCCCCGTTTCCTCTGGCTAAATGTTGTGATCAGTAGCAACGTAGTATCAGTACTTTCAGGAAA